>NZ_JALIQP010000002.1:306876-613752 GCF_023566055.1 Halosolutus amylolyticus
CGCAGGTGTTCTCGAGGCGATCGAACCCGGGTCGATCCCGAGATCGGCGATCCGACGCCGAACCGTTGAAGGGACTCCCCACGAACACTCCTCCATGGAACGAACGGGGACGATACTGCGAGGGCGGGACTTCGACCCCGTCGAAGGACGACTCGTCGTGGACGACGACGGCCGCATCGAGGCTATCGATGAGGAATCGGTCGACAGCACCGACGTCATCGTCCCGGCGTTCGTCAACGCCCACACCCACATCGGCGACTCGATCGCGAAGGAAGCAGGCGGCGGCCTCTCGCTCGAGGAACTGGTCGCGCCGCCGGATGGACTGAAACACCGCCTGCTCCGGGCGGCCTCGCGGGAGGACCTGGTCGCCGGCATGCGCCGATCGCTCCGATTCATGCAGCGGAACGGGACGACGGCCTGCCTCGACTTCCGGGAGGGCGACGTCGCTGGGGTCGAGATGCTCGACGAGGCCACGGCCGATCTCGACGTCGAGGCGCTCTCGTTCGCCCGGGGCTCGATCGACGCCATGCACGCGGGCGACGGCTTCGGCGCGAGCGGGGCCAACGACGACAGCTTCGATCGGGAGCGAGCCGCGACCCGCGAGGCCGGCAAACCGTTCGGGATCCACGCCGGCGAGGTCGATTCGAGCGACGTCGATCCGGCGCTGGACCTCGAACCGGACTTCCTGGTGCACATGGTCCACCCCGAGCCGGATCACCTGGATCGGGTCGCCAAGCAGGACGTACCGATCGTCGTCTGCCCGCGATCGAACCTCGTCACCGACGTCGGCTTCCCGCCCGTCGACGAACTGGCCGAGCGGACGACCCTCGCGCTTGGCACGGACAACGTGATGCTCAACTCGCCGTCGATGTTCCGGGAGATGGAGTTCGTCGCAAAGATCGCCGACCTGCCGGCCGCGGAAATCCTCCGGATGGCGACGATCAACGGGGCCGAACTCGCGGACCTCGAGTATGGCGTGCTCGAACCGGGACGCGAGGCCCGATTCCTGGTTCTCGACGGCGACTCGGACAACCTCGCGGGGACGCGGGATCCGGTCCGGGCCGTCGTCCGGCGCGCTGGCGTCGACGACGTCAGCGAAGTCGTGCTCGACCCCTGACGGGACGGCGCTCCGCTCGCCGAATCGGTCAAGTAACCCACACGTTCACGTAACGTTATGCCCGTGGGTGCGGTATGATATCTACTAGCAAGATGTACGACTGTATCCTCGTCCCGACCGACGGGTCGGAAGAGGGCGAACACGCCCTCGAGTACGCGTTCGACCTCGCGCGGGCCCACGACGCGACGGTTCGCGTGCTGTACGTGGTCAACGTCGCCGGCTACGGTGGTCTCCCCATGGAGACGGCGTGGGAAGGGATCAGCGACGCACTGTACACGGAAGGCGAAGCCGCCGTGGAACGCGCCGAGGAGCTCGCTCCAGACGACGTCGAGGTCGAAACCAGCGTCCGCGAGGGGGCCCCGAGTCGAACGATCATCGATCGGGCCTCGCCCGAGAACTGCGATCTCGTCGTGATGGGAACCCACGGCCGCGGCGGCATCGATCGCCTCCTCCTGGGGAGCGTCGCGGAACGGGTCGTCCGCCGGGCCGACGTCCCGGTGCTTACGGTCCGGGTCGGCGACGACGACGAACGTGGCGAGGCGGCCGAACGATCGCCCGTCGCCGTCGAGTAAGAGCGCGTTCTTCGCAGGAGCGTCGTGTCGTCGACACGCACAGCGACAGCGCTGGCCCGATCGGCGAACGCCCGCGGGTACGTGCGTGCGGTTAGCAGAGCGACGGACGCTGCGTCAGAGTTCTTCGATGTAGGGAGCGACGTCGTCGTCGGTGACCTCGCGTCCGTGGACGTCCTTCAGGTGGGACCGGGCGGCCTCGTATATCGACTCCTCGAACTCGCTGTAGACGACCACGTCGCAGTCCGCGACGTCGCGACATTCGAACCGATACCGTTCCGTGACCATACGCTATCGAGTCGCGCAATCACCAAGTAGGTGCTGCCTCGGGGAGGTACGATCCGTCCCACTGCCGCCGTCGAAGCATTTGTATTCCGCTCTCGATTGCACACGTATGGGAGCAACGGGGACGGTTGTCTCGGTTCTCGCCGGTGCGGTGACCGCACTGTTCGCCGTCTTCCTCACGTTTTACCTTCGCAACCAGTGGCAGGAGATCCAGTCCCTCCGGGCGATGCAGACGGAACTCGACCAGAACGCCGATCGACTCCGGGAACTCGCCGACCTCCTCACCGACGACCTGCAACGCCAGCAGGTCGACCTGCCGATCGAGGTCCCGCCGGGAACGCGGATGGAGATCCGGTACGTCGTCTCGTTTCCCAGTTCCCTCTCGACCACTGCGTTCGAGCAGTTGAAACACACCGGCATGTTCCTCCGGCTATCGCCCGAAATCCGCCGCTCGTTGCTCGAGTTGTACGATACCATCGATCGGATCAACCGGTTGCGCCAGCACAGGGAACGGATCCACTTCGACGACGTCGGGAACGTCCACATCGTGATCGATCCGACCGAACTCGACGTCGACCCGGACGCGACCGTCACCGAGGACGACCTCTCGGCGGAGACCCGACGACGGCTGGCGGATCTCCGACAGATGCGGCGAGCCATGAAGGGCGTGAACCGGTCGATACTGCGCCTCATCGCCTCGATCTCGTCGTCGGAAGTAATCGAAGAACTCGACCTGGAACCGTTCACTGAAACGGATCGGAGTCGCGGGCCACACCGGGACTCGCGGACCGAGTCGCCGGGTACTGAGGAGGTCGATCTCGAGGAGATGCGATCGACTCTGCGCGACGTCGAGCGGGACTCGGTCTGGTCCCGATTCATGTGACGCGACACGAGCGCACGGATCGAATAGCGCGCTGTCAGCTTCAGACCGGCCGGAGGTGTTCGCAGTCGCCCGCGGAGACGGTTTCCCGCCCGTCGTCGGTCTCGACGACGAGCGCACCCGAGTCGGTCACGTCGATCGCCTCCCCGACGAGGTCGCCGGCCGGCCGATCGATCCGCACCCGCTGGCCGAGCGTCAGCGCGTGCTCGCGCCAGGCCGGCACGACGGAGTCGAGGTCCGATCGGTACCGGTCGAACCCCTCCAGGAGTCGCTGGACGAAGACGCGTCGATCGACGTCGCCGGATTCCGCGCGGATGCTGGTAGCCGTCTCGGGCAGGGCGTCGGCGTCGATGTTCGCGTTGACGCCGATCCCGACGGTGAGCCACTCGACGCGTCCCGTCTCGCCCTCCATCTCCGTGAGAATTCCTGCGAGTTTCCGGTAGTCGGTCCCGTCGATCGGGACGACCACGTCGTTTGGCCACTTGATCCGCGCGTCGACGCCCGCTTCGCGGGCCGCCTGCGTGATCGCGACCGAGGCAGCGAGCGTGTACAGCGGTGCCCTCGCCGGCGCGATCGCCGGTCGCGAGACGACGCTTACCCAGACACCACCCGAGGGGGCGGACCACTCGCGTTCGAGTCGGCCGCGCCCGCCGGTCTGCTCGTCCGCCAGGACGGCGACGTCCGCGGCCCCCTCCGACGCCAGGTCGCGCGCCCGATCGTTCGTGCTCCCGACCGAGTCGTGGTACTCGATCGTAAACGGCGCGTCGAGCCCGTACTCGACCGCCGGGCCGTTGTACGCCGTGACCCCGGCGAAGTCGTAGCCGTCGGGACCGCTCTCGATCTCGAAGCCGGCCTCGCGGAGCGCCTCGATGTGCTTCCAGACGGCCGCTCGCGAGACGTCCAGTTCGTCGGCCAGCTCCGGACCCGACAGCGGGCCGTCGTCGATGGCCGCGAGGATCGCTCGTCGCGTCTCGTTCATAGGCTCGCAAGGGGTCCGCTCGTACTTCAATCGGGAGGATCGGTCGCGATCGATCGCTTCGGTCGTCCGATCTGTCGACGTCCCGGCCGATCCGGAGCTATTTTGGGATCGATCACGCACGTGGATTGTATACTGGTACCGATCGACAGGAGTCAGTCGGTGAGTCGTCCAGTTGATATAAGTGGACCGTAACGGAATCCGAAATATAGTCTTATGCCAGCCGATACTCCGTTTTACGTTCTCCTCGAGGACGGGCCGCCACTGGGCGGACAGATCGTCCAGGCCGTCTCGACGGTCGTCGACGAGGGACGAGAGGAACTCGCGCCGCTCCAGGAAACCGTCGATCCGGAGGTCCTGGAAACGATCGTCCGCGAAAGGTCCACGCGGTTCGTTTCCATCGTCTACGAGGGGGTTCAGGTGACCGTCCTGAACGGGACGCGGCTGGTCGTTCGAGATCCGGACTCGATTCACGCGGCACTCACCGGCGTCTCGAACGTGCTCGTGCCGACGACGGAACGATCGGAGGTGTGTACCGAACTGTTGACCCCGTATCCCCCGGCGTGGGAGAACGTTCTCGTTATCTCGTTCGACGATCCGTCCGTTCACCTCGAGGGTCGTCCGGCCGAGACGGGGATCGTCACCGTCGGCGGATTCACGCGATCGGCATCGACGTCCGCGTCCGAACCGGTCCGGACGGACACGGGACCCGATCCGCCGTCGATCGCCGCGGTCGAGGATCCGACCGACCTGGCGACGCTCGAATCGGTAATCACCGACCAGCTCTCCGCGTGGGCGACGAACGACAATCGGACCGTCGTCTGCTTTCATTCGCTCTCCGAGCTATTAGGGCACGTCGACTGGACGACTGGACGGCGGTTTCTCGAGGCGCTCGCCCGGAAAATCAGTGCGGCGGACGCGATCGCTCACTACCACGTCGACGTCGGCGCCTGCCCAGGGGTCGACCTGGACGCGCTCGAATCGATCGTCGACGCGACCGTCGAACGGGACGAGACCGGACTCCGGGTCCGGGACTCGTAGCGTATCTCCCGGCCGGCGTGACGATCAGGCCCGCAGTTCGCGGAGTTTCTCGCGACCCGGTGCGATCAGTTCGTCGAGACACGCCGCCAGGGTGCTCTTCGCGTCGGCGGGGTGGAGTTCGCCGGATTCGAGGTCCGCTGCGAGCGCCTCGTAGGACTCGTAGGTGAGGTCGCCGCCGTACTTCTCGGGTCGCTCGACGGTCACCGTCTCGAACCGCGGGAAGACGTGGTACTCGAACAGTTCGAGTACGGGGTTTTCGAGGTCGCCCTCGGGGTCGCGCGTCGGCGGACAGAACGCCGAGTTGACCTTCTCTTCTACGTCCTCGGTGGAGTCTTCCATCGAAATGGTGACGCCCTCGCTCGAGGACATCTTCCCCTCGCCGGTGGTGAGATCGGCGACGATCGGGGTGTGGAGGGCGGGCCGGACCTCGTAGTCGAGTTCGGGAAGTTTCTCGCGGGCGAGCATGTGGACCTTGCGCTGGTCGAGTCCGCCGACCGCGAGGTCGAGGTCGAGGTACTCGATGTCCAGCGTCTGCATCAGCGGGTAGACCAGGTGGCTCACCTTCGCCGTCTCGTCGCCCTGGATCTCGGCCATCGCGCGCTGGGCGCGGTTCATCGTCGTCGAGAGTTCGAGTTCGTGGAGGTCGAGGGTGTACTCCTCGTCCAGCTGGAACTCCGAGCCGTAGACGAACTCCGTCTCCGCCTCGTCGAGGCCGTAGGCGACGAACTGGGCTTTCATTTGCTCGGCGGTGTCGCGGATCTCCTCGAACGTCCCTTTCCCGTTGAGGTAGGCGTGGACGTCCGCGAGCAGGACGACGACCTCCATGCCGGCCTCCTGGAGGTCGATCAGCTTGTTCGCAGTCAGCAGGTGACCGAGGTGGAGCACGCCGGAGGGCTCGTAGCCGACGTAGACGCGCTTGCCCTCGGGCTCGCTCGCGAGGTCGCGCACCTCCTCGTCGGTGACGACCTCCTCGGCGTTTCGCGTGATCAGGTCGTAGGTGTCCATGTGTGGACTGAAACCGGAGGAGGAATTTATACCTCCTGATACGGCCTCCTGTACCGATTTCCCGGTGCAACCGCACGGCGGTCGCGGTTGCACCGGAACTGACCGACAGGAGCCCGTATGAAAGCCCGCGCGTCGATCGGGTCAAGGGAGAGGAGATCAGGGTGCGTGACAGAACGTGGTGGTGCCGTCCTGCTGGACGTGGATCCGATACCCCTGATACGTGAACGTCAGTTCCGCCTCGGCCGCGGCGGGCGGCGGTGACGAGAAGAGGTCGGCGATCAGCCCGTCGACGCAGTTGTAGATCGGGTCGATCTCGGCCGGATCGGCGTCTTCGAGATCGGCGACGATGTCCACGATCTGGATCGCCGGCGACTCCCGCGAGGTGTCGAGGTCGCGGCACGTAACGATGTCGTCGTCCGTCGAATCGATCGACTCGGTCATCGGTGGTCGGATCGAAGTCTACGATCGGGGTAACGCTTGTACCGGCTGCTGCATGGCGGTCGGTGATCGTCTCGAACGTTGTCTGCCCAAGCCCCTTCCGACTGGTCCCCGTAGCGCCGATCGTATGGGAATGTCAACGGACGCGGTCAACGCCGTTCGGCGGAGTTTCCTCCCGCAGGTGCACTACCTGCTCGCGGGACGCTTCGACGGCTACGCCGTCAGCCACACGACGGCCGAGGAGTACGTCCTGACGGCCCACTGTTCGGAGGAGACCCTCGAATCGATCCTCGACGATCTCGGGTTCTCGCGGAACCCGATCGCGGCCCTCAAGGTCCGCGCGGACGGGAACACCTCCGAGGGATCGTGGGTGTGGCGACCGTCGCCGCTCGCCTCCTACCAGTTGCACGTCGTCCTCCACGAACTCGCAGGCGAAGAGGGCGTCGACGTCTACGCCCACTGGGAGTGTTCGTGGATCCGTCACCCCTACAGGCACTACGTCGCCCGCGGCTACGACGCCGAGAAGGGCGTCGAACTCGCGCGGCGGTGGCTCACTACCTACGAGGGCGCGGCGCTCGAGGGACGTGGCGTCGACTACGAGATCGACGATTCGATCACGCGACGGGCCAGCGAGTACCTCTCGGTGTCGTACTACCGGGTCGAGGAGGTCGTCGCGGCGGTCACATCGCGACTGCCGTACGTCGACGGTGACGAGTCGCTGACGACCGATCGGGACGGCGGGCGGGACACGGTTTCGCCGCGGATCGCCGATCGGTCCTGACCGGCGCACCTGGTGGAGGAGCTAGCGGCGAATCGATCGTCCGGTCGACGAGGACCGACCTCCATTGTGAATCCCGGTGACGAGAAAATGAGTGTATTTTTGGTGACGGAGACGCACCCACGTGGTATGGCTACCCATGCACCGGAGAACGGCGGCGACGCTGGTGCCGAACTCCCAGACGTCGTCCCGTTCTCGCTGCCCTACCTGTCGCGATTGAGCTGGGAGCTGGGATCACGCGTGGTCGACGACGACGAGTCGACGCGACACAGCGAGTGGGAGCGGACCGGATCGTCGTGGACGCTGACGGTATTCCGAGTGACCGACAACACCGTCCTCCTGAAGATCCGCACGCCGGTCGGTCGGGAACGGTTCTACGGCGCTGCGCGATCGGATCTGCAGACGGTCCTCCCCCGTCTGGAGGAGACGCCGTACTGGGATCGACGCGAGTAACGCGATCGACGGCTGGTTCCGTCAGAACCCGTTCCGAATCCGTTCTTCCGCGTTCTCGAGGGCCGCCTCGCGATCGAACGCCTCGACGATCTCCCGCAGTTCCGCCTCGTCGGCGTCCGCCAGATCCCGCGCGTGTGCGGTCATGTTCGGGACGGCGCGAATGATGTTGTCGACGATCGGCACGTCGGCGACCTGCGGCGATCGCGAGAGGGGATTGAGGTCGATCACGATCTCGGTCTTGTCCATCTCGTCTAAGGCCTCCGCTCGATCGCCGTCCTCCAGCGGGACGAGGACGACGTCGGCGGCGTAGATGCCGTCGGCGTCGACCTTCGCCCGCTGGTGATCCAGGTTCGGGATCCGGGCGTCGGCCTCGAGCCCCCTGACGTCCTCGGCACCGTGCTCGCGAAGGTGGTCGGCGATCGCCGCGATCCGGTCCGGCGTCCGGTTGAACAGGTTGACCTCGAGGTCGGCCCCGGTCGCCTCGGCGAGGGCGACCATCTCGCCGGGGACGAGCGCCGCCACGTTGCCGTTGATCGAGAGGACCGGCCGATCGGCGAGAAGCAGGTGGGCAGCGGCCGCGCGTTCGGCCGCGTCGGCGCTCGGGATCGTCTCCTCGCCGAGCAGGTAGTCGAAGGCGCTTCCGCGGCCTTCCGCGTGCATCCCCTGGAGGTGGGTGATCCCCTTCTCGACGCCCTCCTCGATCCGGTGGCGAGTGAGCAGATCCTGGTAGCGGGGATGGTCCTCCGGGATCTCCTCCTCGTCCTCGACCTCCGCAGAGACGGTCTCGTAATCGGTCACGATCGATCACTGGATTCGATCGGTGAAAAAGAGACCGATCCGTCGGATCCCGCTCCCGGGGCGGCCGAGGGTAATAAAGCCCCGATAGGTTTCGCCTGAAGGTACCTACAGGTGTCGAACCAACTGCCGGTATGGCTACCGACCATCGGGACCGAAATCCAGCGAACGGCCGTTCCAGTTCGGACGATGAGCACGCCGCCCACCTCGAGCGCAGTCGGACGGTCTGGGACCGCTGGAGCGATTACTACGGGATGAGCGAGCGGGACTTCGAACCGATGCGCGAGGCGCTGATCGATCGACTGGCTCTCGAGCCGGGCGATCGCGTGCTGGAAATCGGTTGCGGTCCGGGAGTGAACTTCGAGCGGCTCCGGACGGATGTCGGCCCGGACGGCGAGCTCGTCGCCGTCGACTACAGCCCGGGGATGGTCGAAAACGCCCGCGACCGGATCGAAGAGCACGGCTGGGAGAACGTCGAGGTCCGGCGGGCCGACGCCACGACGATCGACTTCGACGAACCGTTCGACGCGGCGATCGCGACGCTGTCGCTGTCCGTGATGCCGGACGCTCGCCGCACGATCGAGACCGTCTATCGGTCGCTCGTCCCGGGCGCCAGGTTCGCCGTGCTCGACGTTCGGATGATTCCGTCGGGTCCAGCCCGCATCCTGAACCCGATCGTGTGGCGATTCTTCCGCTGGTACGCGAACTGGAACCCCGACAACGACGTTGTGGGGTCCCTCGCCGCCGTCTTCGAGGACTGCGATGGGGCGGGGCATCGAAGCGACGGCGAAGCCGCCGGCACTTGCGACGTCGTCGAGACGTCCCTCGCCGGCAGCGCGTACTCCGTCGTCTGTACCAGACCCGGAGCAGAGTGAACGGGCGTCACCTCACGGCCCGTCCTCGAGCACCCGTTCGACCGCGTTGGCCTCCCCGCGCCGGAGGAGTTCCGACGCCGTCGAGACCGCACAGCCGAGTTCGTCTGCGACGGCCTCGATTCCCGCCTTCCGCGGGACCTCGTAGAAGCCGACCTCCCAGGCGGCGCGCAACGCCCTCGACTGCCGGTCGGTGACCGCAGTGTCGCTGACCGTCACGTCGTCGCCCACCCAGCGAACGTCGAACCGAATCCCGTCCGGGGCCTCCTCCATAACCGCCGTGAGATCCGTCGAATGGCCGACGAGCGTCAGTCGGATCGTCCGATCGGACCGAACCTCGATCGGCGGTACGACCACGACGGTATTCTGTGCGAGCGCGTCCAGCAGCGACAGCCCGTCCGGACCGAGTTCGCGCCGAAGGTAGCAGAAGAAGCCGTCGTCGGCTGTGGTGATATCGTACTCGAGTACTGCATCCCGATCGGACAGTAGCGACTCGTAGGGCTCCGGCTCGCCGTAGACGAACGACGTGATCGTCTCGGTGCCGTCGACCGACTGCCCGCCGACGATGAGTTCCCGATCGAGTGCCGGCGACTCGCAGAGCCCCTCGTGGAGCGGCGGAATCGTCTCCTTCGTGTAGCCGATTTCGATCCCTATCGATTTCATGTCCCGGGATTGCCCGTCGAACTACTTAACATTCCGATAGGTATCGTGACTCCGACGATCGTGCTGTCCGTCACTGCTGGCGCGACCGCGCCGGGAACTCGGGACGGCAGACCGTACGAAACCGCACAGAAGAGAACGATCGATCGGGTCGCAGTCGGGTTCGCAGGTCGGACCGGCGCTCAGTCCGTGAAGGTGATCCAGCCCTCGGGCGCGTGGGCCTTGACGTCGTTCATCGCCTCGCGAGCCTCCGTTCTGGTCTCGTAGGTCTGGGTGCTCTCGGCCATCGACGAGCCGTACTCGTCGACCAGACGCCACACCCAGCCGTCCTCGTCCTCGGCGCTGTGGAGTTCGAAGGAGACGCTGTCGATCTCGAGGATGCTCGCTGTCTCGATCAGCGATCGGACGTCCTCGATCGCCGCACGGGCGGCCTCGTTCGAGACGTGGCTCTCGTTGCCGGTCGCGACGGTCCGGCCGTCCTCGTCGATCAGCCGCCAGCGCCACTCGTCGTCCTCGTCGGCGACCAGTTCGAACGAGGCGACGTCGAAGTCGACCCGTCCGGCGATCGGCGCGAGCTGGCGGACCTCCTCCACGTCGGACATGACCGCCGCCTTGTTCGAGGTCGTGCCGACGCCGCTCGCGATGACCTCGCGGTCCCGATCGACCAGGTCCCACGACCAGCCCTCGCTGTCGTCGAGCCTGATCGCGGCGTCTTCGATCGCGAAGATCGGTGCCTCGTCAGCGTACCCCGTAAGTTCGTCCACGGCGGCGAGTGCGGCTTCGCGGTCGGCGTAGGAGCCGACCGAGTCGGCGATCTCCTCGCGGTCCCGATCGAGGAGCCGGAACCGCCACTCGGTGCTGCCGTAGAGCTGGACGGCGACGTCGCCGACCGTGTAGGACTGTGCGGCGGCCGCCGCCTCGCGGATCGAGTCGAGACTGTCGACCAGTTCGTCGCGGGTCGGGTGGTCCTCGCCTTCGACGGCGACGGTCTCGCCCGACGGAAGGACGAACCGCCAGTGCCAGTCGTCGTCCGCGTACGGCTGGAAGATCGCCCGGTCCATCGTGCGAACGTCCGAGTCGAGGTGTTCGAGCAGCCGGTTCATGGCCTGGCGCGCGGCCCCGCGGGTCGGGTGCGTCGAGGGGTCCTCGGCGACGAGTTTGCCGGCCTCGTCGATCAGCCGCCAGCCCCACTCGTCGTCCTCGTTGACGAACAGTTCGAACGCCGCCGTCTCGATCTCGAGCAGTTCGGCGTTCGGTGCCTGCTCTTTCAGCGTCATCATCGCCTCTGCGGCCTCGCCCCGGGAGGTGTGTTCCTCACCGCTGTCGGCGAGCACGTTGCCGTCCTCGTCGATCAGCCGCCAGCGCCACTCGCCGTCGTCGGCCTCGTACACCTGGAACGCCGCGTTCTCGAACTCGATGAGATCCGCCTCGCTGGCCTGCTCGCGAACCCGCTCGATCGCCGCTTCGGCCGCCTCGGTGCTCTCGTGGGGTTCCCTGCTCCCGGCGACGATCTCGCGATCGTCCGTGACGAGTCGCCACTGCCAGTCGGTCGTCTCCTGACCGTCGGCCGCGGCCGCGCCGCCGTCGGTGGCCACCGTCTGGTCCGCCGTCGCCGGCAGGTCGTCGTCCCCGTCGAACGTCAGTTCGTGGCCCGCGGGGAACACCTCGTATTCCGCGTCGTCGATCTCGACGACGTCCGCGTCCCGCGCGTTCGACTGGAGCTCCTCGGCGCGTCGCTCGGAGTCGTCGTGATCGTCGACTCCGTCGGGGCTCCGGGCGACGACGTGTTCGTTCTCGTCGACGAGCCGCCACCGCCACTCCTCGCCGGACTGGTAGTGCTCGTAGGTCGGTTCCCCGGCGACGGTAACCGCCGCCGATTCGAGTTCCGGAAGCAACGCTTCGGCGGCTTCCTCCGCGTCGCGGCGCGATCCGAACGCGTCGGTACAGGTCGCGACCACGTCGTCCGCACTGTCGACGAACCGCCACGTCCAGTCGTCTCCCTGCTCGTGGAGTTCGACGCCGACGTGCTCGATGTCGAGCAGGCGCGCCCGATCGTACCGCTCGGCGAACGTCCGGGCGGCCTCCTCGGCGCGTTCCTGCGTGTGGTAGCCGTCCTCGCCGGCGGCCAGCGGGGTTCGCTCGTCGTCGACGAGCTTCCAGAACCACTGGTCGCGCTCCTCGGTGTAGGTGAACGCGGCGTCCTCGATCTCGATGACGTCGGCCTTCGGACCGCGGTCTTTGAGGAAACTCACCGAGTTCTCCGCCCCGTCGCGTTCGTCGAACTCGCCGGCGCAGGTGCCGACGATGCTGCCGTCGTCGCGGGCCAGCGCCCACTGCCAGGTGCCGTCGCGATCCTCGTAGAGTCGGAACGCGGAGGTCGTCAGCTCCATCAGCCCGGCGGAGCTAATCTGGGACTTGACGCGTTCGATCCCCTCGCGGGCCTCCGGCCGGGTGACGGCGCTGTCCTCGCTCCCCGCGAGCGCCTCGAGGTGCAGGACGTTCCACGTCCAGTCGCCGTTCTCGTCGCGGAAGACGGCGAACTGGGCGCCTTCGAGCGCGTCGCCGGTCATCACCGGCGGATCTTCGGTCGATCCTTCCTCTTCGACCCACATCCCCTTTCGCCCCGTGAGGACGGGCACGAGCGCCGTCACGCCCGCGATGATCGCGATACCGATCGTGTACACCGCGATCACCTCGACGTCCACCTCCATGCCTCGCTGTCGCCAGTTGTCGGGGTAGAGGATACCGTACAACACGACACCGCTCAGCGAAATCAACAATCCGACGATGCTCGCCTGGATCCCGCGCTTGCGCACCGGAAGCATCAGCCCGATACCGAACAAACAGAGGGACAGGCCGGACGCAGCCGCGACGCCTCCCCACCTGATCGGTGTTTCCTTTGCGGAGCCCTCTACGATGGTGTACCCCACGACGAACGTGAAGACGCCGGCGAAACCGACGATATACCCAAGGATGAACAACCAGTAGCCGTAGACGTCCTTTTTCGAGTCAGGTTCACCAACGTAGTGTTCGTACAGCCGGAACAGATTTTGGTGAAGGTCGCTGTTGAAAGACATTGCGAAACTTGACACGATAACTCGAACGGATTATAATAAAGTTTCGGCTACTGTTTCCAAAGCTGTCATATAATGCATCCAGAGATACTGGGTTTCGATCCGTCACGCCGATCGTAACGCCAGCGACCGGACGACGTCGGATCGGTGCGAATGTGACCGATTCAGGGGTCGATACGTATAGTGGCCACCGTTCGTCGGACAGTACGGACCACTGATGAATCAGCGATCGGATACTGTCGGGTGTGGTGTGATACCAAATATCAGTAACTACTTGAGGACTGCCCCGGCAGGGTGTGTCGCACAGACAGCCGGGTCGTAGCCGGCGTCGGACAGCCCCGTCCCGAGCGCGAACACCGTCTCGCCGAGCATGGCCATCGAGGCCTGGCCGCCGACCGCCGTGACGTCCTCGATCGTGCCGACGACGTCCTCGGTCAGGAGCCCCGCCTCGCGGGCGAACGCCCGGGACGCGTACATGAACGACAGGAGCGTCGGCTCCTCGACGACGCGGGAGAGGGCTTCCGTGCCCGCGGCCGTCAACTGGTCCGTGTCGCCGGAGAGCACCTCCGAGGTCGATAGTTGGCCGAACGTGACGTACTCGACGCGTGCGCGGGCGGGAATCGCGTCGAGTTTGTTGTCCTGCGGGCCGCCGGGTTCGAGCCGGATCGGGACGCCGCCGTGGGCCTGCGCGACCACGTCGCCGAGGCCGGTGCCGGCCTGGACCTCCGCGCCGTGTGCGATCGTCACGAGTTCGTTCCGCGAGAGCTTCCGCTCGAAGACGCGGTTGGCCGCGAGCGCCGTTCCGATCGCCATCGCCCCGGAGACGCCGAACCCGGACCCGATCGGGAGGTCCGACTCGGCCTCGACGCGGGCCGGCGCGTCGAGGGTATCGAGCACCGTCGTCACCGGATCGACGTCGATCGGTTCACCGTCCAGTACGACCGTCGGTTCCGGACCCGCGGCGGGTTCGACGGTAACCTCGACCCCGTCCGTGAGCGTCAGTCCCGCGCCGCGGGAACCGGCTTTCGTCGGATCCTCGGCCGGGTGTGCACTGAAAAACCCCGTGATGTGTCCCGGGACGAACGCCGTCGCCTCCTCGCGCATTAGCCCCCGTTTGCGCCTCGCCCGATATAACCGTATAGGTTCGCCGCTCCGGTCGACTCTGGCATACACAGGGCCATGGCTTTTCCCCGCCGATATCCCAGTATCAGCGGATGGCGACCCGGTCCGAGACCGACGGCTTCGCCGCGTTCTTCAGGCAGTACACGAAGACCTGGATGCACGCGGTCGCGACGGCCGGACTCACCGCGTTCGGGACCCTCACCATCGTCCACCGCGGGTTCGTCGTGCTGGCGATCGCCAGTTACGTCGTGCCGCCGATCGTGCTCTATCTCTCGCGGACGCGCGGCCCCGGCGCGTCGACCACGGCGGGGGACGACGACTCCCGATCGCCGACCGAGGCCGCACTGGCCGACCAGTCCGGATCGAGCGCGGACCGGGGCACCGCGATCGACCGATCCGAACCCGCGGCGGCGACGTCCCCGGAGGCACACTCCCCCGACGGACGCGAGCCACAGTCGACAACCGTCGGTGAGGCGACGGATCGGGAGTCCGGGATCGATCGGCAAGAACCCGAAACCGACGACCCGGCCCCCGAAATCGATCGGAAGGCGCCCGTGACCGGCGAGCAAGAGGCCGGAACCGGGACGGAACCTCACTGGGCGACCGTCGACGTGCCGACCGGCGCGACCCTCGCCGACGCCGCAGTCGCAGACGGCGGTGCAGTCGCCGTCGGGGAGGGTGGCACGGTGCTCGTGACCACCGGCGACGACTGGGAACTGGCCCTCGAGGACGGCCCGGGTGCGCAGGGACGGGACCTCCGTGCGGTCGACGCGACTCCCGGCGCCGACGTCGCCTGGATAGCCGGCGATGGCGGAGCGGTCGGCCGACTCGAACTCGGGTCGGGCCGGCACGCGGACTACTCCGCCCCGGCCGATCTGACCGACAACCTGACCGGCCTGGCCGTGGCGGGCGCGACCGACGACGAGACGATCCTCCTGACGAACGGGTCGGGCGAGGTGATCCGGGGCCGGTACCGGGACGGAGAGCTCGCGTGGGACGACCCCGTGACGCCGGGCAGCGGCTCCAGCCTGAGCGGGATCGCGCTGGTCGACGACGCGATCGGCTACTGTTGCGACACGAACGACGGCGTCTTCCGGACCGACGACGGCGGACGGACGTTCGATGCGATCGGGATCGACGGGGCCGACGGCACGCTCACGGACCTCGCGGCCGGTTCGGGGAACGACCTCCACGTCGCCACGGACGCGGGCGTCGTCCACCGGTACGACGGGTCGACGTGGACGCCCGATCGAGTTACCGACGGCGCACTGACGGCGATCGCCCGGCACGACGATCGACTCGTCGCGACCGACGGTTCGCGTGCAGTCCACGACCGCCCCGATCCGACCGCCGACTGGGAGCGGGTCCTCACGGGTGCGAGCGGCTCCCTCCACGGCGTCACGATCGGCCCGGATCGATCGATCGCCGTCGGTGCCGACGGGACCGTGGTCGAACGGCGGTAAGCGGCGGACGAATGCCGGCGCGACCCGCCGACTACCGGTACGACCCACGGCCGGCCTCGAGTTCGCCGCTCGCGCTCGTCCAGTCCGCCTGCGGGCCGACGAGGTCGACGCGCACCTCGTCCGCGTACCAGTTTCCGCTCCAGCCGCCGGCCCACCAGGAGTTCTCGCCGCGGTGAGAGACTCGTATCGACACCTCGGTGGCCGGATCGGCGTCGTACTCGGCGTAGACGAGCCCCGCGTACTCGTAACACCGTTCCGCCCCGTCGAGACACGTCGTCTCGGTCGCGTCGAGCCGCGGCTCGAGAACCGGCTCCGACCCGACCGGATCGCGAGTCTCGATCGACTCGTCGCTCTCGATTCGGAGCGTCAGTTCGTAGGACTGGCGGTCCCGTACGAACGTGTCGGGATCGTCCGGGTCGTACTCCCCGGCCGGGATCCGTTCCGTCCGCCCGACGTCGCCGTCCTCGACGAACCGGTAGTACTCGGGTTCGACGACGAACTCGTCGACGCTGACCTCGAGCATCGGGCCGCGATCGGTCTCGACGATCCGGGTCGAGAACGCCTCCGGCTGCGAGTAGTAGTCCCCGTCGTCGATCGCGCCGCGTACGGTGACGTCGCCGTCCTGGACCGGAACCGGGACGAGGACTGTCGCGTTCGAAAGCGTCCCGTTCGTCGTCAACTGGACGTCGTAGCTGTACTCGCTCGTGTAGCTGTCCTGTGCGAACCGCTCGCCGAGTACGAAGAGGCCCCCGGCCAGCAGTGCGACGACGAGCGTCGCGGTCACGAGTGCGATTCCGAGCGTGCGTCGATGTACCATCTGTGTTTCGAGCCGCGATCGCACCGGGAGTCGACGACGAACCGGGGCCGGTATCGACTACGGCCGGCGATCGTGTATCCACGTCCGATCGTTCCCACGAACGGAGAATCAGCCGTCGAAGAACGATTGGCCGTCGCGAAGCCTACGGGCTCAGTCTCTGGCGATCTCGCGGGAAGAGAACTGCTTCGCGGATGTTCTCCAGGCCGAGGATCGTCATGATGAGCCGTTCGCCGCCGAGGCCGAAGCCGGCGTGGGGCGGCATCCCGTACTTGAACATCTTCGTGTAGTACTCGAACTGGTCGGGGTCGAGGCCCTGCTGTTCGAACCCTTCGATCAGGTGCTCGTGGCGGTGTTCGCGCTGGCCGCCCGAGACCAGTTCCATGCGCGGATGCATCAGGTCGAAGCCGGTCGAGAGCTGCTCGTCGTCGTCGTGGTCCTTGATGTAGAACGGCTTGATCTCGCTGGGCCAGTCGGTGATGAAGTAGTGGCCGCCGACGTCCTGCCCGAGCGCCTTCTCGGCTTCCGTCGAGAGGTCGTCGCCCCAGACGAGTTGCTCGTCGAGTTCGCCCGTCGCGTTGATGCGCTCGATCGCCTCCTCGTAGCTGAGGCGGGGGAACTCGCCCTCGGGAATGTCGAACTCGTCTTCGAGATCCAGCGCCTCGAGTTCCTCGCTGCAGTTCTCGTTCACCGCCTCGTAGGCGGCTGTGACGATCCCTTCGGCGACGTCCATCGCGTCGCTCTCGTCGCAGAACGCCCCCTCGAAGTCGATCGAGGTCGCCTCGTTCAGGTGCCGGGGCGTGTTGTGCTCTTCCGCGCGGAAGATCGGGCCGATCTCGAAGACGCGCTCGACGTTCGAGCCGGCGATGAGCTGCTTGAACAGCTGCGGCGACTGGTTCATAAAGGCCTCCTCGCCGAAGTAGGTGATCGGGAAGAGCTCGGTACCGCCCTCGGTCCCCGTGGCGACGATCTTCGGCGTGGTGATCTCCGTACAGCGGAACTCGCGGAACCGCTCGCGGACCGCACGCAGGATCTCCGATCGGATCTCGAAGACCGCCTGGACCTCCTCCTTGCGGAGGTCGAGGGTGCGGTTGTCGAGTCGCGTCGAGAGGTCGGCGTCGACCTTCCCCGACGGGTCGAGCGGCAGTTCGGGGTCGGCGGGCGCGACGACCTCGACGTCCTCCGGCGTAATCTCGACGCCCGTCGGCGCGCGAGGTTCCTCCTCGACCGCACCGGAGACCCGCACGACGCTCTCGCGGGAAGCGTCCAGTCCGGTCTCGACGAGGTCCTCGTCCATCTCGTCTTTCTCGAACTTGATCTGGATCTTTCCGGCGGTGTCCCGGAGGATCAGGAAAGCGATCCCGCCGAGGTCTCGAATCTCGTGAACCCAGCCAGCGACCGTCACGTCGTCGCCCGGCTCGGCGTCGGCAGTGTAGGTTCTATCCTGCATACCACCTGATTTCCGTCGCCGGAACTTAAGCGCAATCGTTCTGTTTCGGTCCGCCGTCGATCGTGTGAGATCGATTCAGCGCCGGTGGACGGTCATCGGAATCTCGTCTTTCGGCCGAGCGGTGATGGTCGCCATCAGGTCGAGATCCGTTCCGGGGACGAGTTCGAGGTGGTACTGCTGGTAGATCGTCGCGAGGATGAGCCGCGCCTCGAGCATCGCGAAGCGATCGCCGATACACCGGCGCGGTCCCGCCGCGAACGGGAAGTACGCCAGCTTCGGGAGGTCGGACTCCATCTCGTCGGTCCACCGCTCCGGACGGAACGCGAGCGGATCGTCGTACCACCGTGGATCGCGGTGGACGACCCACTGGTGCATCCGGATGGTCGCACCCATCGGGATCTCGTAGCCGCCGATGATATCGGGTTTGACCGGTTCGCGGACGATCCCCGGAACCGGCGGGTAGAGCCGCATCGACTCTTTGACCACCTGCTCCGTGTACGAGAGATCGGAGAGGTCCGCCATCGTCGGCGTCTCGCCCTCGAGTTCCGTCTCGAGTTCGTCGACGAGTTGCCGCTCGACGGCGGGGTTCGTCGCGAGGAGATACGCCGTGAACGTCAGCGAGAGCGCCGTCGTCTCGTGGCCGGCGAGCAACAGCGTCACGACCTCGTCGCGGATCTGCTCGTCCGAAAGACGGTTCCCGTCCTCGTCGGTCACCTCGAGGAGTTTCGAGATGACGTCCCGATCGGTCGGGTTCGCTTTCCGCTCCTCGATCAGCCGGTAGACGACGGCGTCGAGGTCGTTTCGCGCGCGCTGGATCCGCCGTCGGGAGGGGGTGGGAACGTTCGGGGGAAGGACCAGATGCGAGAGGCTCTCGGACGCCAGCATGAACTCCTCGAGGGCCGAGCCGACGGTGTCGACGGAATCGTCGATGTCGACGCCAAACAGCGCCCGGGCGACGATCTTCAGCGTCACCTCCATCATGTCCTCGTGGAACAGCCGGGTCTGGCCGTCCGCCCAGCTCTCGAGGGCTTCCTCGGTGAACTCGGTCATCATCGAGGCGTACTCCTCGATCCGGCCGGGATTGAACGCCGGCTGGATGAGATGGCGGTTGCGCCGCCAGACCGCACCCTCGCTGTTCAGAATGCCGTCGCCGGTGACGGGGCCGAGGACGTTCTGGAACCGGGCCCCCTTGACGTAGTTCTGGTTGTTCTGGACGAGTACCTGCTCGATGTAGTCGGGGTGGTTGAGCTGGAAGACCGGCCCGCTGGGGTCCTCCCAGTGGGCGATGTCGCCGTACTCCTGGGCCGTTCGCGTCATGAAGCCGTACGGGTCACGCAGAAAGGCGAGTTGATTGCCGAAGAACGGCAGTCCGTCGGGACCCGGCGGTCGATCGTCGGCGATAGCGGGGGTATCGCTGCTCATTTTGCACTCGATCCGAGGGGCGCGAGACACCTATGCCTGAAGCCGAGCATGCTCGGGGTTCTTAAGTATCGGTCGACACGGTCTCCGTATGAGCGCGCACAGACCGACTCCGATCGATTCGACCGGCCGCTCGATCCACGGAGACCTGCGATGAGAGCCGCGACGGTCACGCTGACGTGGGACGACGACCGTGGCAATCCGATCGACGACATCTTCGGTGGGAGCGACGCGGTGTCGGTCGACGCGATCCGGTACGTACAGCCCGTCCACGGGGAGCGATACGTCGAACTGCTCGAACTCCGCGGCGATCTCGAGCGCGCGCAAACGCTGCTGGAAGCGTCCCCGGAGGCCATCGAACACGACGTCGCCGGTGCGGACGGTCGGGGCGTCGCCTACGTGCAGTGTCGCACCGTCGGGCTCGTCGGCGATTTCCTGTCGATCCTCTGGCAACGCGAGATCGTCGTCGACTGGCCCCTTACATACGTCGAGGCCGGGATCGACCGCGGCCTCGAACTCACGGTCATCGGTTCGAGTCGAGCGATCCAGCGTGCGGTCGCGGACCTCCCCGCGGGGGTCGATCTCGACCTTCGGCGACTCGGCAGCTACGACCCGGACGTCGATCGGACCACACCCGACCTGACCGAGCGCCAGCGGGAACTCTTCGAGGTTGCCGTCCGCGAGGGGTACTACGAGGTGCCGCGGGAGACGACCCAGCGCGAACTCGCCGCGACGCTCGATCTCGCGACCGGGACCGTCGGCGAACACCTGCGGCGTATCGAAGCGAAACTGGCCGCGGCGTACGCCACGTCCCAGGAGTAATCGTACGGGAGCGACCCGCGGCCGGAGACCCGGGACAGGGCCGGTCGACCGTTTCGTTTTCACCGAGCAGTCACAACCGTCCCACATGGACGATCTCGTGCGACTCGCCGACGCGATCGAGACCGCAGAGACCGCGGTCGCCGTTACGGGTGCTGGCATCTCCGCACCCTCCGGCGTCCCGACGTTCCGCGGCGACGACGGCGTCTGGGACAGGTTCGACGAAGGGCAGTTCAGCTACGGCCGGTTTCGGCGAGATCCGGAGGGGTTCTGGGCGGACCGCGTCGACCTCCAGCGAGAACTGTTCGACGGGGAGTACGCACCGAACGCGGCTCACGAGGCCCTGGCCGAACTGGGGCGGGACGGCCACCTCGACGCGATCCTGACCCAGAACACGGACGGCCTCCACGGGGACGCGGCCGAGTCCGTCCTCGACCGCCCCACGGACGAGTCCGGCGGCGACGAACCGCCGATCGTCGAACTCCACGGCAACGCTCGACGGGTTCGCTGTGCCGACTGCGGGAAACGGATCGCCGCGGAGCCGATTTTCGACCGCGCCGCGGACGGCAACCTCCCGCCGACCTGTGACTGCGGCGGGACCTACAGACCCGACGTCGTCCTCTTCGGCGAGCAACTCCCCGGTGCCGTCATCCAGCGCGCCCGATCGCTCGCCCGGGAGAGCGACGTCTTCCTCGCGATCGGGTCCTCGCTCGTCGTCGAACCCGCCGCGTCGCTCCCGCGACTGGCCGCCTCGTCCGGCGCGACCCTCGGGATCGTCAACCTGGAGCCGACGCCGTGTGACGGCGTCGCCGACGTGATCCGCCGGGACGACGTCGTCGAGGTACTGCCGGAACTTCGATCGCTCGTCGAAGCCCCGTAGCGCACGTCACGGAACGGCGACCGGTCGGCGACGGTTCGTCGATCGAGACGGCGACGCCGGGGACGAGCGCACGGAGCCGGATCGACCGTCTCAGTCCGCTCGGTCGGCCGCCGGGACGAGTTCGTGGACGAGGAGTTCCGTACAGATCGCCGGCGGCATCGGTCTGCCCAGCGAGTCGCTCGTGTCGATCGAGTGGCCCGTCTCGACGAAGTGCTCGAGCGCGAGTTTCGATCGTTCGCGTTCCGTCGCGGCGTCCTCGACGGCCGCGAACCAGTCGCAGTCGTGGCAGAATTTCATCGAACATCCGTCCAACGTCGCCGCACTGAATAAGAATGACGAACCGCCGTCGGGACGCGCCGGCGTCAGCGTCGACGGCAGGGAGTCGGCCCGATCGTCGGAATCCCACCAGGTCCGGGGCTCACGATCGGGTCCGGTCGGGAACGACGTGTTCCTCGATCAGCCGTGCCTGTCCGCGCCGCAGTCGCTCGCTGACGGCCTGCTCCGAAATATCGAGGGCGTCGGCGATGGCCGACAGCCCCGTCCCGCGCGGGACCTCGAAGAACCCGTCCTCGTAGGCGACCCGGAGGGCTTCCCGCTGGGACTCCGTCAGCGTCGCCTGCCCGTCGTCCCCGGGCCGATCGGGCCACGGGCCGTCGGCGAGTCGGCGGAGTTCGAAGGTCACGTCTTCGGACTGCAGGAACTCGTGGTAGGTGTTGAAGGCGTCCCGATTGGGGAACCGCATCTCGATCTCCCACCGACCGTTCGTGGCGCGTCCGGCCAGCAGTTCGCCGCCGACGGTGACCCACTGCCGGTACGCGTCGACGACGCCCGAATCGCTCCGGCGGAGTCGGTACAGGAATCGCTCGGGTCCGCCGTCGACCCGTTCGAACTCGTCGATCGTTCCGTCGTCGGCCAGCACCCGATCGAGTCGGCCGGGGTCGTCACACCGGATGCGACAGACGACGAACGGCCGATCGGGGTCGAGAGCGTACTGGTGCTCGAGGGAGACCTCGAGCGACGGCATCGCCGACAGCGTGGGCCCGAGAACGAGAGCGGGGGAGACCGCCTCGAACTCCGCGAGGAGACTCATGGCACAGTAATTAGCGATGGAGACGCAAAACAGTTTAGGCCGCTGATATTTTTGAGTCAGGGACCGGAGTGAGACGAACCTCATACGGTTTACTGTACGTCAGTTCCGGCGCAACCGCGATCCGGGCGGCGGTTGCGCCGGGAAATCGGTACAGCAATCCGTATCAGGCGTCGTTGGCGGCCTCGACCGTCTGCCGAACGGCCTCGACGCCCTCGTCGTGTGCGAGGTCGCCCACGACGACGACGTCGGCGTGCTGGGCCATCGCGTAGGCCGAGTCGTAATCGTGGATACCGCCGCCGTAGAACAGCGTCGCCTCGTCGACGGCCTCGCCCGCGGCCGCGACGACGTCCACGTCACCGTAGGTTCCGGAGTACTCGACGTAGACGATCTCCTGGCCGAACATCCGCTCGGCGACCGTCGCGTACGCCGCGACGTCGTCCGCCGCGAGGTCGCAGTTGGCCTCCGTCAGTTCCGCGACGTCGGCCTCGGGATTCATGACGATGTACGCCTCGAGCGTCGTCCGCTCCCAGTCGAGGTCCTCGTCGAGTCGGACCCACTCCTTGTGGGCCTCGGTGATCCAGAACGGGGAGCCGGCGTTGAACACCGTCGGAACGAGATAACCCTCCAGAGCGTCGTTGTCGACGACGACGCTCGGGTTCGAGGGCTCCTGGTACAGCGGGACGTCGTGTTCCGCGCAAGCCTCGATGACCGCGGTCATGTTCTCCTCGGTCATGCCCATCGTGCCGCCAACCTCGATCGCGTCGGTCCCGGTCGCACACAGGTCGCCGTAGGTGATCCCGTCCGGAAGTTCCTTGTCGGGATCGAGTTTGAGAACGTGGTTCCAGTCGTCCCAGGGCGCAGTCATACCCCCCCGTTTCCGGACAACCAGCAAAAACGCTACGGAACGGCCATCAGATGGTAGACCAGGGTCGAGTGACTGACACGATTCGTCGTCGCGTTACCGAT
Organism: Halosolutus amylolyticus; assembly: GCF_023566055.1. NCBI lineage: Archaea > Methanobacteriati > Methanobacteriota > Halobacteria > Halobacteriales > Natrialbaceae > Halosolutus > Halosolutus amylolyticus. The sequence continues at coordinate 329,843 of NZ_JALIQP010000002.1, forward strand.
CGGCGATCCAGACCATCTCCTGGCTCGGGTCCTCGAGCGGGTCGTATTCGAACCCCCCGTAGACCTCCCACGACGAGAACGGCGAACACCGGAAGAGCAGGTCGAACTCGGACTTCGAGAGCAGTTTCAGTCGATGGGCACTCCGAACGACGCGCTCGCCGGCATCGTCGACCACTTCGGTACGGACCCGGGCGAGTTGCTCGACCTCGTCGTCGAGTTCCGTGATCGTCCGATACGTGTACTCGTCGCCGTCAATCTCGATCTCGCGGTCGGTCCACTCGCCGTAGTGCTCACAGATCACCTCGAAACTCGGGACGAAGGCGTTGAGCGCGAGTTGACCGTCGGGGGCGAGCGAATCGTGGAACCGCTCGAGGGCCGACAACTGGTCGTCGACCTCGAGCAGGTAGAGAAACGTTCGGAACGGGACGATGACGAGCGCGTACTCTCGATCGGGCTCGATCGTCGTCATATCCGCCTGCCAGACGGTCGGCTCGAGTCCGTCCTCAGCGGCCGTCTCGCGCAGGACGTCCAGCGGTTCGCTCGCAACGTCGATCCCGTCCGCGTCGACGCCGTCGCGAAGCAATTCGAGGTAGATTCGGCCGGTGCCACAGCCCACCTCGAGAACTGGTCCGTCGGCTTCGCGAGCCAGGTTGCGGTAGAACGCCACGTCGTCGGCCTGCTGGTCGTGAACCGCGTCGTAGAACGCGGCGAGGTCGTCGAAGTAGTCTCCGGGACCCATGCACGACGTGACAGCGCAACGAGTGAAAACCGTTGTCGTGGTGTGGGGAGCAGTACCAGGACCCAGTTGGCGTCAGACGCCCTGACTCATCAGGTGACTGCGCAACACGTCCGCCTCCTTGTTTCCGGTGCCGGTGTTCAGGATGACGATCGTCTCGTCGCCGTCGAACTCGCCGTGATCGGCGAGTTCCAGCGCGCCGCTGACCGCCGCCGCGCAGGTCGGGGCCATCTCGAGGCCCTCCCGCTGGGCGACCTGGACCGCGGCCTCGAGGATGTCCGGGTCGTCGGTCGCGACCGCGCCGCCGTCGGTCTCGCGGATCGCCTCGAGGATCCACGGGCTCGCGCCGGGGTCGGGGATCTCGATCCCGCCGCAGATGGTGTCCGGGTTCTCGACCGGTTCGTGCTCGTCGCGATCGGACTCGAGGGCCTCGACGATCGGCGCACAACCCGACGCCTGGGCCGCGTAGAAGGCAGGGAGGGCGTCGGTTAGCCCGAGATCCTGGAACTCCATCGCGGCCTTGTACATGCCCACGAGGCCGACGCCGCCGCCCGTGGGGTAACAGATCGCGTCGGGGACCTCCCAGTCGAGTTGTTCGACGACTTCGTAGTACATCGTCTTCTTGCCCTCGTGGCGGTAGGGCGTGACGAACGTCTGGAGCGGATACCAGTCGTCGTGTTCGTCGAGGGCTTCCTCGTACGCCGCGGCGGCGTCGCCGATCCGGCCGCCGACGACGTTCATGTCGCCGCCGTGGACGTTGACCATCGCCTTGTTCGTAAAGCCCGATCGGGCGGGGAGGTAGACGTGCGAATCGAGACCGGCGCGCCCGGCGTACGCCGAAGCGGCCTGTCCCGCGTTGCCCGCCGAGGCGAGCGCGACGTCCGACGCGCCGTGCTGGCCGGCCGCGGTCACGGCCACCGTCTGGCCGCGATCCTTGAACGTCCCCGTCGGGTTTCGCCCTTCGTCCTTGATCAGGACCCGTTCGACGCCGAGGTCGTCGGCCAGTCGCGGACAGTCGACCAGCGGCGTCGCCCCCTCGTCCATCGTCACCGCCGACTCGTGGGTGAACGGGAGCAGTTCCTCGTAGCGCCACAGCGAGTCGAACGGCCGCGACGCGAGCGTCTCCCGATCGAGGTCGATCGCGTCGTAGTCGTAGGCCGGGTCGAGGACGCCGTCACAGTCGGGACACCGGTGCGTGGTCTCGTCGGCGTCGAACGCACGCCCGCAGTCACGACACTCGAGGCCGGTGAAGGCGGCTGTCGTCTCCATACGCGAGTGTTCGCGGCGCGGGACTATAGTAGCCACTGGAACGATTTACACACCGATCGCAAAGCCGTCCTGCGATCGGGTGTACATTGACTTCCAGTGGCTACTGTAATGACTGTCCATCGTGAATTCGGGCGGTCGCGCCGCTCGAGCGTCGAGGACAGCGAGAGAAGATAGGGTCGATCGCTCAGTTGTCGCCGGACTTCGACTGCCACTCGTAGTCGCGGCGTTTGGCGGACTTGCCGAAGCCACACGACGAGCAGACCTTCTTCTTGGTGTGGTAGGATTTCTCTCCGCAGCGACGACACTTGGTGTGGGTCGTCTTGTTCTTCTTTCCTTGGCTCGGGGTTCCTGCACCAGTCATGGAGTGATCGAGACGACGTTATCGCCGCGTATAATCGTTGTGTCTTCGACCGGCGCTTCCTCCTCCACGCCGCCGTCGATCGGAATCGCCACGTCTTCCAGGACGAGATTCATGTGCTGATCGTAGCCCGCGAGATCGCCGACGTACTCGTCACCACTCTTGAGTCGTACTGAGACGCGTTCGCCGAGCGACGCCTCGAGGACGTCCAGCGGTCGTCCACTCATACGAAAGACCGCAGTTGATGGACACTTAATCGTACCGGTCCCGTGGTCGGACTGCAGTCGTCTACAGCCAACCAAACGGCTAAGTACACACTCGTTGACGACTCGAACATGGGCGACAGGAAATTCACGTTCATCGAGTTGCATCTTGACGGCGATACCCAGTTCGGCCCCAAGGCGATCGACAGCGCCCTCCCGATCGGCGAGAGCGGGACGGACGAGGAGCTCGAATCGGAGTCCGACGAGGACGCGGCCGCCGTTGCCGACGAGGAGTCCGGTGGCAAGGGTGCGATCGGCGCGGTGATCGCCCTCGTCGTCCTGGTCGGGATCGCCGTCGCCGCGAAGAAGTTCACCGGCGACGACGAGACGGAAGAACAGGAGTTCGAGGAGGAACCGGACGTTATCGTCAGCTGACACGGTCCGCCGTACCGATGTACCGGTGCAACCGCGACAGCCCTGCGGTTGCACCGGAACTGACTTCCAGGAGTCCGTACGACGCCGGTCTAAACGAGCCGAACGCTTTTGCGTCCGCCTCCCGTACCCGTATTCGTGAATCTCTATCGCAGCGCCCGGGCCGTTGCCGGGGCGTCCGGTGACGACGCGATCGACTGGCGGTCGGCCGCCGACGCGGCCAAGGCCGCGACGGAGGCCGGCTCGCTCGACCTCGAACCCGGCGAGCGCGAGGGGTACGCACGCGACGTCCGCGACGCCCGGGCCGCGGTCCGATCGATCTCCGGCGTCGACTTCGACGTGCCGGACACCGTCGAGATCCAGAACCGCCACCACTGGATCGACGCCAACGTCGCGACGTTCGAGCGCGTGATGGGGGCCCTCGAGACCCATACGGAGACGTTCCCCGGCATCGCGCGGACGATCAACACCGGAACGATGACCGTCCTGCTCTCCTTTCTCGGGCGGAACGTCCTCGGGCAGTACGACCCGCTCTTGCTCGCCGACTCGCCGTCCGACGAGCACGCGCTGTACTTCGTCCGGCCGAACATCCGCAAGGTCGCCGACATGCTGGAGGTCGACCCCGATCGGTTCCGGCGCTGGATCGCCTTCCACGAGGTGACCCACGCCGCCGAGTTCGGGGCCGCCCCGTGGCTCTCGACGCACCTCGAGAACCGGATGGAGGACGGCATCGCGGCGCTGTCGGACGGTTCGTTCGACCGGGAGGCGTTCCGGGACCTCGACGCGGCGATGACCGTCGTCGAGGGGTACGCGGAACTGCTGATGGACCACGCCTTCGACGACGAGTACGAGGACCTGCGCCGGAAACTCGACGCGCGCCGGCAGGGCCGCGGACCGCTCCAGAAACTGTTCCGGCGGCTGCTGGGACTGGGCCTCAAACAGCGCCAGTACGAACGCGGGAAGAACTTCTTCGAACACGTCGTCGCCGTCCGCGACCTCGAGACGGCGAGTCTGGTCTGGGACCACCCGGAGAACCTCCCGACCCACGACGAACTCGACACGCCGGGACTGTGGCTCCAGCGCGTCGAGCGCTGACGCTCCGACACGGCCGGCGACACCCGTCATCGATCGGCGCGGCCGGCATCACGAGAGGATCCAGTACAGGTACCACGTCAACGCACTCCCGACGACGAGACTCCCCAGCACGGCAGCCGCGACGACGGCCAGCGACCCACCGCCCTGTATCGCGATCATCCCGCCCGAGAGGCCGATAAGGAGGACGAACCCGATCGCCAGCCGCGTCGACGACGACGTCAACCCGGTCGGCTTCGACGGGTCACGACCCGAACTGCGTCTCATAGATCGTGCGGGGCGCTGACGTGCATCGAGGCGAACAGCCAGTCCGGCCGATCGTCGTCACCGGCCTCCCCGGTCGTTGCGGCCGCTGTCTTCGACTCGCCGGTCGTGACCGGCGTCGATCCATCCGCGTCGTCTCGCCTGACTAGCGTCCCGCTCCATCGCGTCTCGAAGTCGTACTCCTCGTCACTCGTCGTATCGGTCCAGGCCATCCTGACGTCGTCGGCGAACGTGGCGTTCGCACCCCGATCGGCGACGACGAGTCGCGAACTCTCGACGGTCCAGTCGCCGGTCGTCTCGGTCTGTTCGTGCAGGGCCTCGCACACCTCGTCGAACCCGAACAGGGCCTCGCTGATGCCGAACTTGACCGTCGATTCGCTCTCGAGGAAGTACGGTGACAGCGGGTCGCCCCGACGGAGCGCCGCGTAGTAGTCGCGGACGACGGCCTCGGCAGTGTCGCTCATTCGTACCGTGAGTGTCGGAGTCCGCTCCCAAAGGCCCATCGGACGCAAGCGCAGGCCGGGCCGTCACATGAAGCCGCGATCGACCTCGTCGGTCTCGATGAGGTCCTCGAGTTCCGCGTCCAGCAGTTCGTCGGCCTCCTCGAACCGATCGGCAAGGTTGTCGAGTTCGTCCGGTCGATCGTACTGGTCGTACTCCATCGGACCGAACGCGGGGCTCTCGAGGGCTTCCATCACGTCGTCGAAGAGGTCCTGGGGGCGGGTCGGGGCGTCGGAGTGCGTCTCGAGGACAGTCTCGAGTCGCTTCGAGACGGTCTCGGCGTGGTCCTCGTCCTCGGGAGGCGACTGGACGGCGAACCGTCCGCCGGACTCCTCCCGGGGCATGAACGCCCCGATCTCGTCGTCGAGTTTCCGGGCGACTTGCGTGCCGACGCCGCGAACCTCGAAGGGGTTCTTCGCGTAGGTCTTCAGGAAGAAGACCCCGGCGCGGGGATGCGCGAGGTACATGTCTTCGCCGACGCCGCCGGCCCGGTCACCGGCGACGGCCCGCCAGTCCTCGGGGTCTCCGTCCCGCTCGGTGACGTCTTCGAGGATGTCCTGCCACTCGCGAATCCGCATAGGAGGTCGTTGTAACGCGGACGGAAAGAACGTATCGGTTGGAACGAACGGACCGGAACGGTACGAGAGTCCGATCACGCTGGGACCGTTTCGATGCTACCGCCCAGATGGCCGTGAGCCCCGTTCTCAGTCACCTTCGACGGTGATGACGCCACCGTCCATCTGGATCGCGTAGCGGTAGTCCTCGTCCGTCTCCGCGTCCGGCGGTCGGATGGTCGGCGCGTCTCCGTCCCCGTCGCCGTTACCCTCGGACTCCGTGGGTTCGATCTCGAACAGGACGACCACGTCGTTGTACGACGGAACGTCGTCCTCGTGATCGAGCCCACACTGCCAGCCCCACGATTTGGGGTCGTACTGGTTCCGGTTACAGCCCTCGTAGGCATGGCCGGCGAGTTCGAAGACGAACATCCGTTCGGTCGGCTGGAGGTCCAGTTCGTACTCCGTCTCGCCCGTCTCGGAGTTCCGGAGATAGGGCCCGAGCATGTCCTGGAGCGTCCGCTGACCTTCGATCGGCTGAATCGGCGGCACGGGGTCGCCGTCTTCGAGCGCGCGAACGCGGTGGAACTGCTCGTCGTCGTAGGCCTCTTCCTCGAGGAGTTCGATCGCGTTGACGTTCTCCTGGAAGTTCCCGCCGGCTCCCTCCCCGCAGCCGAGTTCGAAGATCGGATCGTTCTCGTAGGGCGTTCCCTCGGGCGTGCGACTCGTCCCGGCGAAGCTACTCCTGGAGCAGGCCTGCTCGCGGTAGGACACCTCGACGGTGAACGTCGTGTTCGCAGGGAGGTCCTCGAACTCGTACGTGTTGGGATAGTCGACGGCGGGGTGGTTCATGTCGTTCTCCCACCGAGGTTGCATGTTGCGATCGCTTTCCGCCTCGAGGTCGGTGTCGGGTGTCATTGGCTCCGTGATCTGCGCCCCGTCCTCCTGCTCGAAGATCATCGTGGCCTCGATCGGCGACTGGCGCATGACGTTCGCACCCTCCTGGATCCGCGTTCGCTTGAGCGTCAGGTCGTACTCGAACGGCTCCGACCCGGAACTGGAAACGCGAATCGTGTGTGTGCCGAGCGCGTTTCCGTCGTAGGTGAGCGTGTTCGTTCCCGTCGCCTCGTCGATCGCGATCACCCGTCCCTGCGGATCGAGGACTTCGACGACGTAATCGGTGTCCGCGGCGCTCGTCTCGAGTACCACGGTGTCGTACTGGGTTCCCTCATACTCGACTTCCTCGTAGGTGTACTCGGAGCGAGAGGTCTCGACCTCGACGTCGTATTCCGTCTCGGAATCGGTCTCGATCTCGAGCGAGTACGATCCCGTTTCGGGAAGTTCCGCGACGATCGGTTCGGTATCCGACCCGGTTTCACTGAGGCCGTGTCCCGACAGTGTGACGTCTGTATCAACGCCTTCGTCGGTTTCGACGTTGACCGTCACCTCGTCACCCGCCAGCCCGTGTAACTCCTGATCATCCGAACACGAAGTGTACCAACCACACCCGAACCAGCCGCCACCGCCGGTGACGCTACTGGCCGCCTGCGTGAAGCCGCCGGCATGATCGTCGGCACCGCTCGAGGCCGTCTGCCAGAACCCGATCGAGTCGAGGTCGTCGTCCGGGTTCTCGACGGTCGTAAGTTCTCGATCGACGGGGAAAGAGCCGACTCGCGCGGGCGGCGTCGCGAAGTCCGAATCGAGGAACGTAACCGTCGCGTCGAAGTCCTGGTGGCTGGTCGCGGTGCCGTCTTCGGTGGTGATGTTCGCGTCTCGTGGGGCGAGATCTTCGTCGAAACTGACGCGGTTGTGCGCACCCGTACCCCGTACTTCGACGTCTCCGACGAGGCCACCGTAGACCTCGATGCCGTTCCCATTGATGTCGATGCTCGTCCCGGGCGTGTACAGAACGCCGGTGAACGTCTCGCCCTCGATCGACGACTCGTCGCTCGCGAGCGTGTGGAACCAGTGCTGGGGTGCCCGATCGCCTGCCACCGTGACGCTTCCCTCGTCGCCGATCGTAATCCGGTCGGTCGTGATCCAGTGGGCCTCGTAGCCGGAGTCGACGCCCTCGACCGTCACGTCGCCGTCGATCGTCAGTTCGTCGTCGACCACGACGACGACGTGACCGTCCGAAACGTCCAGGGTCAGGTCGCCGGAGACCGTTCCCGAATCGAGATAGTAGACGCCGTCGTCGAGTTCGGTCGTCCCGCCGTCGACGTCGGGTTCTTCGATCGCCGGTGACGTATCGTGTGCACTTCGGACGCCGGAAACGATCTCCGAAAGTGTCGCCGTCATGTCGTCGGGTTCGTGGTACCCGTCCCACCCCTCGGTGGGTGGTGGGCCGGTTACCTCCGTATGCCCGCTGCGTATATCGACGGTGCCGCCCGCAAACACGGTCCCGTCAACGGTCGTACCGGCTTGCAGGTCCACGTCACCGGAGGCCATTATCGTCCCGTTCGTTCGCGCAGATTGATCGTACGGGCCCGTGCTGGAATCGTAACTATCGACGTACACCTGCTGGAGTTTCATCGATTCGGCGGAACTGTACACACCGGCCGGCGGATCGATCGTTCCCTCGTCGAGCAGCTGCACGATCCAGTTCGGATCCGTGTGATCGGTCTTCTCGATCGTCCCGAGCGGCACGTTCGTCGCTTTGACTGTCCGATCGTCCGGGTCGTGATCGACGGTACTGGGACCGCCGAGTTCGCTCTGCAGGAACCGATACCACGCGTCGTGGTACGGACTGTCCTCGATCTCGATCGTGAGCGTCTCGACGCGTTCGTCCTCGTCCAGCCCCTCGAGGAGTTCCTGTTTGGTACCCCGGTTCGCGTAGGAAACGGACATATCGCCGGACTCCGTCCCGTCCACGGACTCGATCTCGAACGGCGGCAGTTCGATCGTCCAGATCTCTTCGCCGGTTTCGACCGGCGTCTTCGTGTGCGAGATCTGGGGTTCGCTTACCAGCCGGGACCCGCTGTCGGTTTGACGCCAGATGCCACCGGCCTGGTACGCGTGTGTCGTTCCGCCCTCCGATTTGTGCATCGAACCCATATCCATCGATTTCGTCGATTTCCCGTTGATCGTGAGCGTGATCGTTCCCTCCGTGACGACCTCGACGTCTTCGACCGTCGTCTGCCCGCCTAACTGCGCCGTTTCGATATCGTTCCGGAGCTGTTGCATCTCCTGTTCCAGCTGTTCGTTCGTCGACTGCTGTTCGACGGCGTCGAGCGCGATCGATCCCGTGAGGAACACCAGTGCCGCACCGAGAAAGACCATCCCGAACAGCAGTACCAGCCCGACCTGCGGGCTGGCGGCACGAGCGCCCGGACTCTCGGTGTGGTCTCCCCCGAGACCGGGGATACGGCGACTCGTCATTCGATACTCGACCCCCTCCGGATCCGAAATCGCCGGATACGGATGACTTCGAGCCTACGACTAACGACCCCCCACTAGGCACCCATCATTATGATCCTACTTGGAATATGTGAAATATAAATTGTTTCTTCGGATGTAATTTCACATATACAAACACTAAATGAAACGGTATTGTAATTTATGATGGTATGAGGTTCAGAAAATCGATCCAAAAGGAATATAATATCGGCATCAGGAGATAGTTCAACTGACGATTTCCTATGGATCTCGGTCCAATACCCACTCTCGTCGAACTGTTTCGTGCCGATCCGACGACGAGTTCGCTGCTCCTGTTCGGTCCGCTGTCACTGGCTGCCGGCCAACTGCTCAACAGTTACGTAAACGGCGTCTCGCCGATCGTCGCCATCGCCTTCGCCGTCGCGATGGTGGCGTTCGCCGTCGTCGCTACCGGGCATCACGCTGCCGAGCACCACCGTCGAACGCTCGAGTCCGAGTTCGGGCCCGCGAACTGACCAGTCCGTATCAGGGTGCCCCCGGTTCGGGTTCGGTCGCGACCGTTCGGGCCTCGCGTGCCTCGTAGGCGTTGTAGCCGGCCAGTCCCGCGATCAGCAGCCCGGTAACCAGCGTACTCCAGAACGCGCCAGTACCCATCCCGAGCAGTGCCGGTGCGATGATCAACCAGATTCCAAGCAGCGCGACCAGCGCGGCACCGCCGACGCTCAGCGGCACGTCGTTGGTGAGCCGGTAGTAGTTGTAGCCGGCGGCGATGAAGACGACGGCGCCGACGAGGAGGTTGTTCCAGAGCGTCGCCGCCGCCACGTCGTAGATGAGTACCGACACGGCGACCCACGCGCCGAGGACGGCCACGATCAGGCTGACCAGCGACGTTTTGCGCCGCCGCTCTTCGGACGCGATCCGCGTCGACTCGTCGCGGTGATCGCGTCCCGGGTCGTCGCGATCGCCGACGCCAGTACCGGAGTCGACGTCGGCCCCCGTTTTCGTCGTCCGGTCGTCGGTCGCGTCGGTGGGCGAATCCGTCCGTCGATCGTCGCGATTCGAGTCACTCATGCAGCGGGCGCTACGCCGCGTGCGCTGAAAAGCCGTATCGACCGTTCCATCGGCGGTGGCCGTTCCGGCCGGGGTAATCCGGGATTACGATGGGGTGATCGCACCGGCCCCTGACCCGTCGACGACCGATAGCGTTTTTGACTGCTCGCCCGTGACGAGTAGCCGTGCACGTACGCGGAACCGTCGCGGGCGAGGTCGAGGTTCGATCGGTGTCGACCCAGTACGGCGAGAGCGACCTCGCCGAAGTCCCGCTAGTCGTAGCGGACGACGCTACGGGGACCGGTCGAGCGGCGACACGGGCCCCGCCCGGCGGCGGCCACGATCCCACGACGGTCACCCTCTGGAACAAGTGGACCGAGTCAGCGGAGTTGCTCGAACCGGGAATGGAACTCCTGGTGACCGACGCCAAAGAAGAGGAGTACCGGGGCGAGACCCAGTACGCGACGACGGGGGACTCCTACGTCGTCGTCGAGCCCAGTTTCCTCGTCAACGTGACGGCGATCCGGAACTGGGTCGAGTGTCCCCGCCTCTACTACCTGAACAAGCTGTCGGGAGTGCCGCTGAACTACCCCGTCGTGAAAGGGACGATCGTCCACGAGGTGTTCGGCGACCTGCTCCGCGGTCGGGACCTCGAGGAGTCGATCGACGCCCGCGTCGAGGAACACGGCCTCGATCTGGGCCTGCTGGGCGAACCGGCGGACGCCGTCGCCGAGGAGGTCCGCGAGAACGCCAGAGCGATCGAAGGATGGCTCGAGCAGGGCCGATTGACGGAAGAAGACAGTTGGCGGTCCGAACAGTTGCTTATCAGCGAGACGTTCGGCATACGGGGCCGAGCCGACGCCATCCGGCGCGGCGCACCCGTCGAACTCAAGACGGGGAAGAACCTGAAGAAAGACCCCCGATTCAAGGACAAGGTGCAGGCCGCCTGTTACGCGCTCCTGCTCGAAGAACACGGCGGGGACGTCGACACCGGCACGTTGCTGTACACGAAGAACTCCGTGCTCGATCGCAACGAGGAGACGGGCGACCTCACCCCGGCCAAGGAGTTCTCGATGGGCGACGGCCTCCTGAAGTTCGTCGTCCGCCTGCGAAACGAGATCGCGGCGATGGAGATCGCGGGCGACGTCCCGACCGGCTACGAAGGCGACGCGAAGTGCGAGTACTGTTTCGAACAGGACACCTGCATGGTCGTCTCGGGCCGACTCGACCAGGAGTCGAAGGCCGGGGGGATCGGACAGCCCCTGCCCGCGGAGGAGCGCGACTACTTCGATCGGTTCTACCGGGCGATCGAGGAGGAGCGCCGCGAGGTCCACCACGAGTACGCCAAACTCTGGGAGCAAGACGCCCAGGAGCGGGCCGACGACGATCGCGCGCTGATCGACCTCCGGTTCGAGGCGAAGCGCGAACTCGACGGCGGTCGCTGGGAACTCCGGGCTCGCCGGGAGGGCGGTGCGACCTCGAAGCTTCGCGAGGGCGACCTCGTGCTGGCCAGCGACGGCCACCCGGTCCGGGGCCAGTCGGAACTGGCCCGCATCGAACGGCTGGAGGAGGACGAGGTCGTCCTGACAGCCGACGAAGCCGTCGAAGTCACGCGCCTCGACGTCTACCCCTCCGAACTGACGACCGATCGGCTCCTCGTCGCACTCCACGACTGCCTGCTGAAGGGCGACGATCGGCGCAAGGACATCCTGTTCGGGAGAGCAGATCCCGAGTTCGGACCGATCGAGGAGACGTTCATCGACAACAACGACGCGCAGAACGAGGCCGTGACCAAGGCGGTGGGCGCTCGTGACTGCGCGCTGATCCACGGCCCGCCGGGTACCGGGAAGACCTACACGATCGCTCGCGCCATCCGTGCGATGGTCGAGCGCGGCGAACGCGTCCTGCTGTCGGCGTTTACGAACCGCGCGGTCGACAACGCGCTGGAAGCGCTGCTCGACCAACTCGATAGCGTCGTCGACGAAGAGCGGATCGTCCGCGTCGGCTCCGAGAGCGGCGTTCGCGACGACATGGAACCCTACCGGCTCGAGCAGGCGGGCGATCCGGAAGACCGCGTCGCGAAACTGCAGGACGCGCAGGTCGTCGCCGCGACCACCGCCACCTGCGGCTCGCGGGTGATGAAAGAACAGGCCTTCGACGTCGCGCTGGTCGACGAGGCCGGCCAGTTGACCGAACCGGGGACCTACGCGGCGATCAACCTCGCCGATCGGTTCGTGCTCGTCGGCGACCACGAGCAGTTGCCGCCGGTCGTGCGGGCCGAGAACGACCTCACGGAGTCGCTGTTCGAGCGACTGGTCGACCTGCATCCCGATGCCAGCGTGATGCTCGATCGGCAGTACCGGATGAACCAGCGCATCCAGGCGTTCGCGTCGACGGAGTTCTACGACGGGGAACTCCGGCCGGCCGAACCCGAGGTGGCCGCGCGGACGCTGGACGACCTCGCGTGTGTCTCCCGCGAGGACCTTCCCGCCGAACTGCAAGATCCCGTCACGTTCGTCGAGGTCGGGGGCGACCGCAGCCAGTACACCGACAGCGAGGAGGCGGCCCGCATCGCCGACCTGATCGAGCGATACGAGGCGGCCGGCCTCGATCGATCGTCGATCGGCGTCATCGCGCCCTTCCGGGCGCAGGTATCGGAGATTTCGAGCCACGTGCCCGCGGACGTCGCCGTCGACACCGTCGATCGGTTCCAGGGATCGAGCCAGGAGGTGATCGTCGTCTCCTTCACGGCGACGGGACGGCTCGAAGGTCCGATCTTCGAGGACTACCGGCGGATCAACGTCGCGCTCACCCGACCCAAGCGCGCGCTGGTACTCGTCGGCGACTCGCAGGCGCTCGCGACCGATCCCGTCTACGAGCGGATGCTCGAGTGGGCCAGGCGGTGAGCGACGGCGAGCGCGTCGCGATCGGAGCACCGGCGGACGCCGATCGATCGATACGTTTTCGTTCCGGGCGTTGAACGTTCGGACGGAATGCGACTCGAGGAAGCGAGCGCCGCGATCAGGGAGGCGTTTCCCGAGGCGTGGGTCGACCTGGCCGTCGCCATCACGGAGTTCGGCGGCGCGGCGGTACTGATGATCGTCCTCGCCGTGCTGTACTGGCTCACGCGCCGTCGCGAGGCGGCGCTCGTCGTCAGTTACGCGGTCGCCGGCGTCGGCTTCATCCTCGTTCTCAAGACGCTCATCGGACTCCCGCGACCGCCGGAAGACGTCTACCTGATCGCCTACGACGGCGACCCGTACGGCTTTCCCAGCGGCCACGCGTTCGCGGCATCGCTCGTCTACGGGGGCCTGTTACTCGCCTTCGATCGGTACCGGGACCCCGTCGCAATCGCCGCCACGGGGGTCGTGATCGCACTCGTTTCGCTCTCGCGGGTCGTCCTCGGCCTCCACTATCTGGGCGACGTGATCGTCGGCGCGCTGGTCGGTCTTGGCTTCCTGCTCGCGGTCCACGCGGTCGTCGACGGCGAACCGCGCCGAGGGTTCGCACTCGGTGCCGTCCTCGGGGTTCCGGCCGTTCTCGTCACCGGCGGTGACCCCGACGCCCTGGTCGCGCTCGGCGGGAGTCTGGGCGGCGTACTGGCCTCGACGCGCCTCGGGTCGCTTCCCGACCTTCGATCGCGCCTGGAGGGCGGCGTCCTCGTTGCCGTCGGGGGAACGGCCATCGGCGCCGGCGTCGCCCTCGAATCGATCGTCGGATCGCTCCTTTCGAACCTCCTCGCCCCCGCGGCGATCGTCGCCGTCAACGCCGCCCTCTTCGTCGCCATCCTGTTGGCCCCCGCCGCGGTCGGCCGCCTCGCGATCGGCCCCCTCGACGCCTCGCGCTGATCGGCGAGAGCGGGACTTTTTCCACTGGCCGACGAAGTCCGCCCATGGAACTCCCGCTGGGCGACGGGACGATCGAGCCACGCCTCGATCACTGTGACGTGACGATCGCCGACCCCCCGGGCGGCGAGACCGTCGACGTTCGGACGGCCGCCGAGCGCGCACTCGACGATCCGCTCGGCCCGTCGCTCGCCGATCGCGTCGACCCGGCCGACGAGGTCGCGATCGTCGTCACCGACGTCACCCGTACCGCGCCGGACGACGTGTTGCTGGACGTCTTGCTCGATCGGCTCGCGGACGCCGGAATCGGTCGCGAGCAAGTGACGGTCGTGATCGGACTCGGACTCCATCGTCCGATGACTGACGAGGAGATCGAGGCGATGCTCGGCCCACACGCCGATCTGGCGGTCAATCACGACCCCGAGTCGGTCGTACAGGTAGGAACGGTCGGCGAGGACGACGTTCCGGTCGAGATCGGCGCCCCCGTCGCGAACGCCGACGCGGTGCTCTCGACGGGCGTCGTCGAACCCCACCAGTACGCCGGCTTCAGCGGCGGCGCGAAGACGGTCGCGATCGGTGCAGGGAGCGAGTCGCTGATCAGGTACACGCACGGCCCCGAGATGCTGGCCCGCGACGGCGTTCGACTCGGCCGCGTCGAGGGGAACCCGTTCCGCGAGACGATCGACGCGGCGGGGGACCTGCTGGGTCTCGACTTCTCGCTCAACCTCACCCACGGCCCCGCAGGTGTGCTCGGCGTCCGGGCCGGTGAGGGGCGGCGGATCGTGCGCGAACTCGCATCGATCGCCCGCGAGGCGCTCTCGGTCCCGATCGATCGCGACTTCGACGCCGTCGTCTGCGGCGTCGGCGCGCCGAAGGACGCGAACCTCTACCAGGCGACGCGGGGGGCGACGTACGTCGCGCTGGGCGATCGGAACCCGCTTCGCGAAAGTGGACGACTCGTCGTCCCCGCCGCGCTCCCCGAAGGGGCCGGTGTCGGGATGGGAGAGCAACGGTTCTACCGGCGACTGCGCGAGGCCGACGACGCCGAGTCGCTCTACGAGACGATGCGCGAGGGGTACGAACCCGGCGCCCAGCGCGCGTTCGTCGTGGCTCGCGTGCTCCGCGATCACGACTGCTACGTCACGAACAGCGACGCGCCGGCGGTCGTCGAAGAGTGTCTCATGCACGCTGAAGACGACGTGGCGGACGCGATCGACCCCGGGAGCGAGGTGCTCGTCGTTCCCGACGCGCTGAACACGTTGCTCGTCGACGCGACCTGAGCCCTACGCCGAGGAGTATAGTAGCCACTGAAAGTCAATGCACACCTGATCGCAAGGCGGCTTTGCGATCAGTGTGTGAATCGTTTCAGTGGCTACTATAGTTCACCTTGCCCTCCTCCTCGCTCATCCGCACCCAGTAGATCCGGGTGTACGGGACGTGGATGAAGCTCTCGTCCTCGAGTTTGATCCGGAGGCCCTGGACCTTTCCGGAGTCGGTGATGTTCCCGGCGTCGACCGTCTCCTCGGCCGTTCCGTCCGGCCGCTCGTATGCGATCGTCGCCATACCCCCAGCGATCGCTCCACGTCAATAAGTAGCAGGCACGCGCATTCGGGCACCAGCGACCGGTTTCGTCGCAGGTGAGGTCCGGTGAGTGGCGTCGACGGCTGGCTCGATCGCGGCCGAGGCTATTTCCATCCGGCCGCGGAGACGGGACGTATGGTCACGTACGATCGGACGGGCCCAGTCGCGGTGATCGGCATCGATCGACCCGGGGCGAAACACGCGATCGATCGCGAGACGGCGATCGAACTCGGCGACGCCTGGCGGCGGTTCGACGACGACGAGGACGCGCTCGTCGGCGTGTTGACCGGCGACGAGGAGACGTTCTCCGCCGGGGCCGACCTGAAGGAGATGGACCTGGAGGACGGTGACGACGGCTGGCTCGGGTTCACCCGGATGCAGGTCGCGAAGCCGACGATCGCCGCCGTCGAGGGCCACTGCGTCGCCGGCGGTCTCGAGATGGCGCTGTGGTGTGACCTCCGGGTCGCCGGCGAGGGGGCGACGTTCGGCTGTTTCGAGCGGCGGTTCGGCGTCCCGCTGGTCGACGGCGGGACCCAGCGGCTGCCCCGGATCGTCGGCCGGGGCCGGGCCCTCGAGATGATCCTCACCGGGAGGCCCGTCGACGCGGCCGAAGCGCGGGAATGGGGGCTGGTCAACCGGGTCGTCGACGACGGTGCGGCCCTCGAAACGGCGATCGAACTCGGCGAGCGGATCGCGGCGTTCCCCCAGACGACCGTGCGGACGGACCGGGCGGCGCTGTACGAGGGACTCGGCGAACCGATCGAAAAGGGGCTACAGATCGAGGCCTGGCACGGCCGTCGCGCGCTCGAGACGGCGGTCGAGGGCGCCGATCGCTTCGCGGCCGGCGAGGGCCGTCACGGCGACGGGATCGACGACCCCGTCGAGAGACACCACGAGAGGGGTCGCGACGCCGACGATCGTCAGGACGAGAAGAGCGGGTAGCTCGCGGTGTTGCTGGCGGGGATTTACTGCCGTCGGCGTGGTGGAATCGCTATGCTCGACCGCGTTCGACGACACGGGGCTCCCGTCGCCGTCTGGATCGTCGTCACCATCGCACTCGTCTCGATCGCGACCGGCATCCTCTCGATCCCGACCGAACCGTCCGTCGGCGCGACCGGCACGCTCGGTGTGATCCAGGCCGTTGCCGAGTTCAGCGGGACCGTCCTCGGGTTCACGCTGCTGGTCACCGCCTGGGGAATGCACCGCGGCTTCAGGGTCGCCTACGTCGCGGCGACGGTCCTGGTCGCGCTCGAGGCCGTCCACGGCGTCGCCCAGTTCCGGCCGCTGTCGATCCCGCTCGTCGTCACCGCGACCGGCGGTTTCGTCCTCCTCCTGGTCACGAGCGATCGGTTCACGCGATCGAGCGGGCTGACGCCGACGCAACTCGGGAGCCTGGTGACGATCGTCGGCGTCTTCTGTTACGGCACGGTCGGCGCCTACGCGCTGCGCAGTGAGTTCGACGAACTGCACACCGTCGCCGACGCCGTCTACTTCACCCTCGTGACTGCGACCACGGTCGGCTACGGCGATGTACACGCGGCGAGCGAGGGCGCACGCCTGTTCGCCACCTCGCTGGTCCTGCTCGGGCCGGCGACGGTCGCCGTCGCGGCCGGGAGCCTGTTCGGGCCGATGCTCGATCGCCGCCTCTCGCGGACCGGGCGGGGGGTAGCGACTGTCGCCGATCGGAACGCACCCAGAATCGTCGTCCTCGGCTACGACGAGCGGGCCGCGCCCATCCTCGACGCGCTCGCCGCGCAGTCGACGTCGATCGGCGTCGTGACGAGCGACGACGAGGCCGTCGCGACGCTCGAGGATCGCGACGTCGACGTGACGGTCGGCGATCCGACCGACGGAGCCACGCTCGATCGAGCGGGAATCGACGACGCCGACGTCGTCCTCGCCGCGACGGACGACGCCGCCAGCAATAGCTACGCCGTACTGACCGCACGGGACGCCACGGACGCCCGGATCGTCGCCGTCGCGGACCGCGAGGCGATCGGCGCGCTCGAACGGGCCGGGGCGGACGTCGTCCTCGTGCCCGAACAGGTCCTCGCGAACGCGACGATCGACGCGGCGCTCGGGTCGCCCGCTCGTCAGTCGGCCGCGTCCGCCGCGGCCCAGAGCGGGTAGAGGTCGTCCTCGACCGGGTCGACGATCGACTCCCCGTCGAGGACGAGTTCCGGCTCTCCAGCCCGGACGGTGCCGATCTCCGCGGCCTCGATGCCAGCGTCCGCGAGTTCGTCGATCGCCGCTTCGACCGACTCCGCCGGGACGGTCGCGAGCAGGGCCCCGGAGCCGAAGATGCGAAGCGGATCGACCTCGGCCGCCTCGCAGAGTCGCTCCGTTTCGGGCCGGACCGGGACGGCCTTCCGCTCCACCTCGAGACGAACGTCCGAGGTGCGTGCGAGTTCGACGAGTCCGGCCGCGACGCCGCCCTCCGTGGGATCGTGCATCCCCGTCGCGTACTCGCGGACGACGCGCGCGTCCGGCACGACGCTGATCTCCTCGAGGAAGGCCTCGGCCCGCTCGCGTGTCCCCGGGTCGACGTCGAGGTCACTCCCGAAGTCGGCCGCGAGGATCGCCGTCCCCTCGATGCCGGCGGCCTCGGTCAGCAGGATCCGATCGCCGGGTTCGGCGCCGCCGGTCGGCACGAACGCGTCGGTCGCGCCCATCGCCGTCAGCGAGAGCAGCGGCCGATCGAGTTGATCGACGTACTCCGTGTGCCCGCCGACGATCGAGGCCCCGACGTCGCGGGCGGCCGCGTCCAGGTCGTCGGTGATCGTCTCGAGCGGTGCGTCCGCGTCCGGGAGCAAGATGACGACCGTAAGCCAGCGCGGATCGGCACCCGAGGCGGCCACGTCGTTACAGGCGACGGCGACGCCGAGCGTGCCAACCCCCTCCGCCGCGAGCGAGATCGGGTCGGAACTGACGACGAGCGTGTCGGAGCCGTCGCCGGGCCAGTCGATCGCGGCGGCGTCCTCGCCGTAGGCTGGCCCCAGTCGAACCGTCTCGTCGTCCGCGGCGCTTCCCGTCCGATCGAACACGTGCGCGAGCAAGTCGTCCGGGCCGACCTTCCCAGGCATACGACGAACTGGGACGATCTGCGGTTTGTAGCTGTCGGAGACGTCCGTCGAAGAGTGGGGTGGAAGCCCGGCGTCAGGACGCGTCCGGAGCCAGCGCGTCCATCGTCGCCTCGATCTCGTCCTCGTCGGCACCGCGCGGGAAACTGACCGCGATCGCGTCGATCCCGTCGACGGCCTCGTACCGTTCGAGCGCCTCGCGAGCGGTCTCGGGGTCGCCGACGGCACAGAGGTCGTCGAGCAGGTCGTCGGTCAGCAGGTCGAGCGCGCGCTCGCGATCGCCCTCCTGCCAGGCGTCGTGGATCTCGGCGGCCTCGTCGTACCCCTGCCGGACGAGCGCGTCGCGGTAGAACGTACCCATCCCGCCGACGTAGAAGGCGACGTGCTGGCGCGCGAGGTCCCGAGCGCGATCGGCATCGTCGAGCGCACAGCAGGTGACGCCGGCGGTGACGGTCACGTCGTCGGGATCCCGGTCGCCGAGGTCGGCGCCGCGCTCGATGTCGTCGAGGCGCTCCGCGACGCCGTCGGGGGTGAGCATGATCCCGTGCCAGCCGTCGCCGAACCGGCCGGCGAGTTCGACGGCCTTCGGCCCCATCCCCGTGACCTCGATCGGCGGGACGGGGTCGGGCGGATCACACCGGAGTCGAAAGCCCGACAGTGAGAAGTCGTCGCCGTCGTACTCGACCCGCTCGCCGGAGAGCACCTGGCGGACGATCTCGACCGTCTCGCGGGTTCGCCTGAGCGGGTTGCCGTACTCCATTCCGTGCCAGTTCTCGATCACGACGGGACCGCTCGGGCCGAGGCCGAGACGGAACCGGCCGTCAGCGACCTCCTGGAGCGTCGCGGCCGTCTGGCCCAGGAGGGCCGGCGATCGCGAGTACGTGTTGACGATGCTCGATCCGATCTCGATCGCGTCGGTCCGCTCGGCCATCGCCGTCAGGACGGTGACGGCGTCCCGACCCCACGTCTCGGGGAGCCACGCGCAGTCGTAGCCGCCGTCCTCTGCTCGTCGGGCGTAATCGACCAGGGAGTCGACCGTCGGCTGTGCCGCGACCGGGAGGTGGACGTCTCGATCGGTCATATTTCGGGCGTCTCTTCGATCCGGGGGACGCCCTGGGCGGTGATCGTCTCGCCGACGATGTACGAGGAGGCCGGACTCGCGAGGAACTGCGTCAGGTCCGCGATCTCCTCGACGGTGCCCATCCGGCGCTCGACCTCGGTCCGATCGACCTCGTCCGCAGAGATACCCATCTGGCTCTCGACGCCCTCGGTCGCGACGAACCCGGGCGCGATGCAGTTGACGCGGACGCCGTCGCCGGCCCACTCGTAGGAGAGCGTCGTCGTGAGGTTGACGATGGCCGCCTTGGCCGCGCCGTAGTGGCTCATGTACGGCGAGCCCTGCGTGCCGGCGACGCTCGCGAAGTTGATCACGGTGCCGCCGCCGTCTTTGAGGTGCTCCTCGGCGGCCTGTAGACAGTTGTACGTGCCGTGGAGGTTGATGTCGACGATCGTCTTCCAGCCGTTCTCCGAGATGTCGTCGAAGCCCGCCATGAACGACGCGCCGGCGTTGTTGACCAGCACGTCGAGGCCGCCGAACTCCTCGACGGT
Organism: Halosolutus amylolyticus; assembly: GCF_023566055.1. Classification (NCBI taxonomy): domain Archaea; kingdom Methanobacteriati; phylum Methanobacteriota; class Halobacteria; order Halobacteriales; family Natrialbaceae; genus Halosolutus; species Halosolutus amylolyticus. The sequence continues at coordinate 349,791 of NZ_JALIQP010000002.1, forward strand.
CGCCTCGACGAGCGCGTCGACCGCCTCGCGATCGGTCACGTCGCACTCGATCGCCAGCGCCTCACCGGGCCGATCGCTCTCGGTGATCCGATCGGCGACAGGATCGACGTTCTCCTGCTCGCGCGAGCAGATGACGACGTCGACGCCGTTGTCGGCGAACGTCTCCGCGATTCCCTCGCCGATGCCGCTCGAGGCGCCGGTCACGATGGCGACGTCGCCGTCGACGCCGAACTGGTCGGTACTCACGCGCGATCACCCGAAACCGGGACTGTTGTTACCATTGTTAGCACCAACAGCCAGTATGCAGACACTGTTAATAAAGATGGGTCTGGATGGCGTGTTGTTAAGTACGTGGCCGGCTACTGTCAGCAATACGCACACGTAGACCGCGGTCGACCGGCCCGGACCGGGCGGGGACCGTCTACGAGCACACCCATGACAGCAGACAATCCGCAGTACGGACCGAACAGGCAGGAGGAGGTGTATCGTCGCGGGATGCTCGAGGGAGAGCCCCCCGAGTTCCCCGTTTCCTACGAGGACCTCGAGGAGCGCGCCCGCGAGGAACTCGACGAGGAGGCGTTCGCGTACGTCGCGGGCGGCGCGGGCTCGGAGTCGACGGTCGAGGCCAACGATCGGGCTTTCGACGAGTGGCAGATCGTCCCGCGAATGTTGCGGGACGTCTCCGAGCGCGATCTGGGGGTCGAACTCTTCGGACAGGAACTTCCTGCGCCCGTGATGCTGGCACCGATCGGCGTCCAGTCGATCCTCCACGACGACGCGGAACTGGCGGTCGCGCGAGCCGCCAGCGACCTCGACGTGCCGATGATCTGTAGCTCCGTCTCGTCGTACACGATGGAGGAGGTCGCAGACGAACTCGGCGACGGGCCCGACTGGTTCCAGCTCTACTGGAGCGCCGATCGGGACGTCGCGGCGAGCTTCCTCGAACGCGCGGAGGCGGCGGGCTACGACGCGATCGTCGTCACGCTCGACACGCCGAAGATGGGGTGGCGCGAGCGCGACGTCGAACTCGCCTACCTCCCCTTCCTCGCGGGCCAGGGCATCCGGAACTACTTCGAGGACGAGGCCTTTCTCGATCGGCTCGACACCGATAATCCCTGGGCCGATCCCGAAGCCTCGCTGGAATCGTTCATCGACTGCTTCGGCGACGCCTCCCTCACCTGGGACGACCTCGAATTCCTGCGCGAGCACACGGACCTGCCGATCGTCCTCAAGGGCGTGCTCCACCCCGACGACGCCCGGAAGGCCGTCGAGCATGGCATGGACGGCGTCGTCGTCTCGAACCACGGCGGGCGGCAGGTCGACGGCGCGATCCCGGCGCTCGAAGCGTTACCGGAAGTCGTCGACGAAATCGGCGACGACGCGACCGTGCTGTTCGACAGCGGCATCCGCCGCGGGAGCGACGTCGTTCGCGCGGTCGCACTGGGTGCCGACGCGGTCCTGCTCGGGCGGCCCTACGCCTACGGCCTGGGCATCGGCGGCGAGGACGGCGTCCGTGCAGTCCTCGAGAACCTGCTCGCCGATCTCGACCTCACCGTCGGCCTCGCGGGCTGTGCGAGCGTCGACGAGGTCGATCGATCGACGATCCGGAGGGCGGACTGATGGCCGACGGCGGGACCGAAAACCGGGTCCGTCCCCCGGACCCGCCGGCGCACCCCGACGAGTGGGAGGCCGTCTTCTGGGACATCGGCGGCGTGATCCTGGAACTCGAGTCCGTCCAGGCCGCCCACGCCGACTTCGTCGCCGACCTGCTCGAACGCCACGACGTCGATCGCACCATCGAGGAGGCGATCGAAATCTGGCGCACGACCGTCGGTGACTACTTTCGCGAGCGCGACGGCACGGAGTTCCGGGCCGCCCGCGAGGGCTACCACCGGGGAATCGAAGCCATCGTCGGCGAGGAAGTACCGATGGACGAGTGGAAACCGCCCTTCCGGGAGGCCGTCCGGGCGTCGATCGACCCCGTCCCCGGCGCGCCGGAGACGATCGAACGCCTCGCCGGGCGAGACCTCCACGTCGGCGTCATCAGCGACGTCGACGACGCCGAGGGCAAGGGAATGCTCGAGCACTTCGGGCTTCGCCGCCACTTCGACTCGATCACCACCTCCGAGGAAGTCGGCCGCACCAAACCTCACCCCGCGATGTTCGAAACCGCGATCGAGAAAGCCGGGGCCGCGCCCGAGCGATCGCTGATGATCGGCGATCGGTACGCCCACGACGTCCGCGGTGCGGCCGAGATAGCCATGCACGGCGTCGCCTTCGGGGCCGACGACGGCCCGGCCGTCTCCTATCGTATCGAGTCTCCGGAAGAAGTCCTCGGCATCGTCGACGGAGAGGACGATCGCGACGCCTGACGACTACAGCGGAATCGCCGCGACGTCCCCCGACCCGCAGGCCGGACAGGACCCCCGATCGTCCGACAGCGTCGTTCCGCACCGCCGGCACTCGTAGTGGACGCCCGATCGATCGGCGTCGTCGAGGTGCCGTCCGATCGAGTCAGGCAACACGGAACTGATTTTCATTCGTGACCATCAGGCGAAAGCGAACAGTTCTCCGGTAAATGTTTTGTGATCACTCGCGATTGGTGGCATTATTTCTAGACATATGTCTAATATATGCTCGAAACACGTCAATATTTCATTGCATCCGGAGGTACGCCAGATTCGTCTCCGCATGGCCCGTCCGCCGTCAGGATCAACTCGACCAGGGTCGGCTACCGCCGATTTCGTCCGAAAGGCGTTTATTCCACGCACCTCGCGTCCAGTGGATGTCAGGGAATTAGCCGCGGAACCGCGTCACGGGGTCGAGTTCGCTCTCGTCGACGTCCTCGAAGGCGTCGCGGGCGATCACGCGCTTGTGGACCTCGTCGGCCCCGTCGACGATCCGGAACGCGCGGACGTTCTCGTAGAAGTCCGCGAGCGGCAGGTCCTTGCCGATCCCGTTGCCACCGCAACACTGGATCGAGAGGTCGACCGCGTCCTGGACGACGTTCGCGGTGAATACCTTCGCCATCGAGACCGGGACGCGCGCCTCGTTCCCCGACGTGATCTCGCGGGCCGCGTGGCGGACCATCGTCCGGGCGGCGTGAAGCCGGGTTTCGGCCTCGGCGACGTCGTATCGCAGACTCTGCTTCTCCGACAGTTTGCTTCCGAACCCCTCGCGCTCGTTCATGTACGCCTTCGCGACCTCGAGCGATCGCTGTGCCATCCCCGAGAAGCGCATACAGTGGGTCAGTCGCGCCGGACCGAGGCGCTTCTGGGCGATCGCGAAACCGGCGTTTTCGGCACCGAGCAGGTTCTCCTCGGGGACGCGGACGCCGTCGTAGACGATTTCGGCGTGACTCGCGCCGCGGAACGCCCCGCCGACGTGGGGGATGTCGCGTTCGAACTCGACGCCGTCGGCGTCGCTGGGAACGAGGAAGATCGAACACCCCTGGTAGGGGTGGGCGTCCGGGTCGGTGCGGGCCATCACGAGCAACACGTCGGCCTCGCTGCCCTGGGTCGTCCACCACTTGTGACCGTCGATGACCCACTCGTCCCCGTCCTTGCGCGCGGTCGTCTCGATCATCTTCGGGTCGGACCCACCGCCCTGCATCGGTTCGGTCATCGAGAACCCGGAGTGAATCTCCGCCTCGACCAGCGGATCGAGCCACCGGTCTTTCTGCGCCTCCGTGCCGGCCATCTCGAGCGTGTGCATGTTCCCCTCGTCGGGGGCGTCCACCCGCAGAGCCAGCGGGCCGAGCAGACTCCGGCCGGCCTCCTCGAACGCCGGGAGGACATCGCGGAACTCGAGACCGAGACCGTCGTGTTCCTCGGGAATCTGGGGCGCGTAGAGGTCCCGATCGCGGGCCTCCTCGCGCAGGTCGTCGATCACGTCGTCCGGGACGGGTCCGTCGCCGAGCCACTCCCGTTCGACCGGGATCACCACCTCGTCGACGAATTCGCGGACGTCGGCGGCTAGCTCGCGGGCTCGATCGCTATCGTGATACTCCATAGCGTACCCTAGATGAACATTGTAAAATAAAGATTCCGGCGTAACTATTTTCGTTAAGCGGGTGGGGATAGTACCATACACTCATGTCGATCACGAACCGGACGCCGACGGAGATGCCCGTACTGACCGACTGTACCGTCACGAGACGCGGGTGCGCGCCATGAGCGAGGACTACTACGAGCGACTCGTCGACGAGGACGCACTGGCGGCCTACCTCGAAGACCACCTCGGATCGGTCGACGACTACGCGGTCGAACGCCACGAGGAGGGCCACTCGAACGAGACGCTGTACGTGACGTGGGGCGACCAGGATCTGGTCATCCGTCGACCGCCGCCGGGCGAGACCGCCGACACCGCTCACGACGTCCTTCGGGAGTACCGGGTGACGAACGCGCTCGTCGAGACGGACGTCCCCGTCCCCGAGCCGCTGCTGGCCTGCGAGGACCACGACGTCATCGGGAGCGACTTCTACGTGATGGAACAGCTCGAGGGCGACGTCCTCCGGCTCGAAGAACCCGATCGGTTCGCCGACCCCGCGTCCCGCGAGCGGATCGGCGAGGAACTGGTCGACACGCTGGCGTCGATCCACGACGTCGACTACGAGGCCGTCGGTCTCGGGGAGTTCGGCCATCCGGAGGGGTACACCGAGCGTCAGGTCGAACGCTGGGGCCAGCAACTCATGTGGGCGTTCGACGTGACCGTCGAGGAGCGCGAGGTGCCGGCCCTCTACGAGGTCGGCTCGTGGCTCCAGGAGCACTGTCCCGAGGAGCACCCGCACACGCTCGTCCATGGCGATTACAAGCTGGACAACGTGATGTATGGCCCCGACGAGTCGCCGGAGTTAGTCGGCGTCTTCGACTGGGAGATGGCCACCCTCGGCGATCCGCGCGCCGACCTCGGCTGGATGCTGTCCTACTGGCGGGACGCGAAAGACCCCGAGCCGACGGTGCCGGAGCTCACCGCGACGTTCATGGAACGCGAGGGATACCCGACCCGCCGCGAACTGGTCGATCGCTGGGAGGCCGGGACCGGATACGAGTTCGAGCACGAGCGGTTCTACCGCGCGCTCGCGGTCTACAAACTCGCGGCGCTCGGGGAGATGTTCTTCCGGCGCTACCTCGAGGGCAACAGCGACGATCCGATGTATCCGAAGATGGAGGATCGCGTCCCGGCGCTGGCCAATCGGGCGATGCGAATCATCGAGGGCGACGAACCGCTGTAACGAGCCGCCGACCGGCTCCGTCCCGGCCGACTGGTCGGTGCGAAATTACCGACGTTTGGACCAGAACTATCCTAGAATACGCTCTAGACTTTCACTCCACCTATTTCTTAACATTGGTAATGATCGTCCGGTGGTATTAAGACGATACCGGACGACGTGGCGACCATGTCATACGAGACCATCGATCGCGTCGCGGTACTCGGCGCGGGAAACATGGGGCACGGGATCACCGAAGTGGCCGCGATGGCCGGCTACGACGTCACGATGCGGGACATCGAGGACGAGTTGATCGAGGAGGGCTACGAGGGGATCGCCTGGAGCCTCGAGAAACTCGCGGAGAAGGACCGCCTCGACGAACCGGCCGAGGAGATCCTCGATCGGATCGACACCACGACCGATCTCGAGGCGGCCGTCGAAGACGCGGACCTCGTCGTCGAGGCCGCGCCCGAGAACCTGGAGTTGAAACACGACATTTTCTCGGATCTGGAGGAGTACACGGACGGGGACACCCTGCTGGCGACCAACACGTCGAGCCTGCCGATCACGGACATCGCGGAGGCCGTCGACACCCCCGAGCGCGTCCTCGGTCTCCACTTCTTCAACCCGCCGGTGAAGATGGACCTCGTGGAGGTCATCTACGGCGAGGAGACCAGCGACGAGGCCGCTGAGGCCGGCCACGAGTGGGTCGAGTCGATCGACAAGACGCCGATCTACGTCCGCAAGGACGTCCGCGGCTTCGTCGTGAACACGATCGTCGGCCCGTTCGGCGGCGAACCCGCCTGGATGGTCTCCGAGGGCGACGCGACGATCCGGCAGGCCGACGCCGCGATGGTCCACCAGCGCGGCTACCCGATGGGGCCGTTCGAACTCGCCGACATGACGGGCATCGACATCGGCTATCACGTTCGCAAGGAGGCCGGCGACGACGTGCCGCCGATCGTCGAGGAGAAAGTCGAGAACGAGAACCTCGGCCGCAAGACCGGAAGGGGTTACTACGACTACGAAGACGGAGAGACGTCGGAGACGTCTCAGGCAGACGGCGACGGCCCCGACTACGAACCCGGTGACGGGGAGGGCTTCGACACGCTCCAGGTCGAGGCGCGCATGGTCAACCGCGCCGCGTACCTCGTCGGCGAGGGCGTCGCCACCCCCGAAGCCGTCGATACCGGCGTCCAGCTGGGGCTTGGCTTCCCCGAGGGGATCTGTCGCCGGGGCGACAAGCTCGGCCTCGACACCGTCCTCGAGAAACTGGAGACGCGACTCGAGGAGACCGGCCACGATCGGTTCGAACCGCACCCGTATCTCGAGGAACTCGTCGCCGAGGGCACGACCGGCGAGGACGCGGGCGCGGGCTTCTACGAGTACGACGACGGCGACGGCGCGCTTGAGGGGTATCACTACCTGAACGCGACGATCGAGGACCGCGTCCTCGAGGTCGAACTCGATCGGCCCTCCCGGATGAACGCGCTCTCGGCGGATCTCCTCGGAGAGATCGACGACCTGTTCTCCGCGGTCGACACTGAGGAGATCCGCTGTGCGACGATCGAGGGGGCCGGCGATCGCGCGTTCAGCGCCGGTGCGGACATCACGGGCTTTGGCTCGCTCGAACCGACGGACGCGATGGACGTCACGCCCGCCTTCGAGACGGTCAACGACTTCCCGCGGCCGGTCGTCGCGAAGATCGACGGCTACTGCCTCGGGGCCGGCCTCGAACTCGCGCTGGCCTGCGACCTGCGGCTCGCGACCGATCGGTCCGCCTTCGGCGCGCCCGAGATCGGCCTCGGACTGATCCCCAGCGGCGGCGGCACCCAGCGCCTGATGCGCGTCCTCGGGGAGACCCGGGCGAAGGAGCTGGTCTTCCGCGGGAACCACATCGACGCCGATCGGGCCGAGAACTGGGGTCTCGTCAACCGGGCGGTCGATCGCGACGACTTCGACGACGTCGTCGCGGAGTTCGTCGACGACCTGCGCAACGGGCCGCCGATCGGCCTCGAGGTCGCCAAGAAGGTGATGAACGAGGGCGAGGACGCCAGCCTCGAGGCGGCGCTCGCGATGGAGAGCCAGGGCTTCGGTCTCCTGATCGGCACCGACGACGTGATGGAAGGGACGATGGCGTTCGCCGAGGACCGCGAACCGGAGTTCGAGGGACAGTGAGATGGCCGACGAGACGCTGTCGTTCGACGATCTGGAGGTCGGCCACGAGGTCGTCACCCACTCGCGGACGATCACGGAGGCCGACGTGCGCAACTACGCGGGCGTCAGCGGGGACTTCAACCCGCTCCACCTGAGCGATCGGTTCACCGCCGAGGAGACCCCCTTCGGGGAGCCGATCGCACACGGGGCCCTGCTGTTCGGCATCGCGAGCGGCCTGCTGTGGCAACACCGTCACGAGCGACCGGACACGATCGCGTTCTACGGCGTGGACAGCATGCGCTTTACGACCCCCGTCACGATGGGGACGACGGTACACGCGGAATCGGAACTGATCGAGAAGGAGCCGCGGGACCATCCCGTCGCGAACGGCGTCGCCCGGTACGAGACGCGCCTGGTAACCGACGAGGACGAAACCGCGCTCTCGTGTGAGATGCTGACGCTCGTGCGCTAGCACGGCGACGAGAGCGACGATCGATCGCCGGCCGACGCGGCCGGTTACCGCTCGCCGTGTGCTTCCCCGAGGTCCTCGTAGATCCGGGGGTCGGTCCGGAACTTGAGCACGTTGTGGACGGCCGAGTTCCGGATGTTCGCGATGACGTCGCCGTACTCCTTGTAGCAGTCGTGGATCCACTTCGAGACCTGCTGGCGATCGCGGAACATCATCACCGTCTTCCACTGGTACTCGCCGTCCGAGAGGAAGAAAAAGAGGGTGTGCTTGTCCTGGCGGATGTGTTCCATCGCGTCGTACCAGCTCTCGGCGAAGTGTTCCGTGTTGAACTTGAACTCGAACAGCGCGAAGATGTAGTACTCCTCGTTGGGGATGATCGCCTCGCGGAAGACGCCCTCGTCGCGCATCCGGCGGATCGACTCGCTGACCGTTACGTGCGAGACGTCGATGTCGTAGTCCTCTTTCAGCACGCTCGTCAACTCGCGAGACGAGAGTTGCGGATCCTCCGCGAGTTCACAGAGGATCGCGATGTCCCGATCCTTGAAGTCCCAGTCCGGCGCTTCGTCCCTGGTCATCGTCTGTGAATTCGTTGGTTCCATCGTTTATGTGTTCGGATCGGACAGAAACGCCGCGAGCCGATCGGCGTAGGCGGCCGATCGATCCTCGGGCACCCAGTGGTAGGCGTCCGACAGCGGTTCGATTTCGGTGTCCGGAATATCCCCTGCCAGTCGCTCGGCGTACGCGAACGGCTGCATCACGTCGTCCTCGCCCCACAGCAACAGCGTCTCGGCCGTGATCGCCCCGTAGTCGATTTCGGTCGTGTGGTTCGTGTTCGTCGCGACGGCGTTCCGGACGAGCGATCGGTGGCCCTCCTCGGTCAGCCACGGCGCTTTCATCCCCTCGACGAACTCGGGGTCGGCTTCGCCGTAGGCACCGTCGACGAACGCCGAGTCGAGGCGCGCCTCGAGTTCAGATCGATCCAGGCCGGCCGTCTCGGGCAACCCCAGGTTCGAGACGAACTCGACGGGCCAGGAGTCGTAACAGACGGCGTTCGAGAGCACCAGCCGATCGACTCTGTCGGGGTTGTGTGCCGCGAAGCGGAGCGCGACCCCGCCGCCGATGTCGTGGGCGACCAGCGACACCGTCTCGACGTCGAGCGTCGCGAGCAGGTCCTCGAGCATCCGCTCCTGGGCGCGGATCGATCGATCGAAGCCGTCGTGCATCGCGGAGTTGCCGTAGCCGATCATGTCGGGAGCGATCGTCCGCCGCTCCTCGGCGATCGCCGGGACGATATCGCGCCAGAGGAACGACCAGGTCGGGATCCCGTGGAGGAAGACGACGGGAGGTTCGTCGCCAGCGTCCGCCTCGGTCTCGCCGGCCGATTTGCTCGCGACTCCCGGCCCGTCCTCGTGGTAGGCGACCGACAGATCGTGTCCGTCGACCGTTACGGCCGCCGTCTCCTGCCCGTCGCTCCAGGTTTCGTGGTCGGTCATAGCAACTGGTCGGCGACGATGTTCTTCTGGATCTCGCTGGTGCCCTCGTAGATCTTCGTGATACGGGCGTCCCGGTAGTAGCGCTCGACGGGGTGGTCGGAGACGTAGCCCGCGCCGCCGTGGACCTGGATCGCCTCGTCCGCGACGTCGACCGCGTGCTCGCTGGCGAACAGTTTGGCCATCGAGGCGAACTTCGCGGCCAGCTGGTCGTCGCCGTCCATCGCGTAGGTCGCGGCGCGGTAGGTGAGCGATCGCGCCGCCTCGACGGTCGTCGCCATCTCGGCGAGTTTGTGCTGGATCGCCTGGAACTCGGCGATCGGCTGGTCGAACTGCTCGCGCTCCCCGGCGTACTCGAGGGCCGCGTCGAGCGCGGCCTGGGCGGTCCCGACCGCCTGTGCGGCCACGCTGACCCGGCCGGCGGCGAAGAAGTCCATCAGCTGGTAGAAGCCCGCGTTCTCGGTGCCGACGACGTTCTCCGCGGGGACGCGGACGTCGTCGAGGATCAGTTCCGCGAGGTCGGACGCTCGGATGCCGAGCTTGTTGTCGATCTTCTCTGCGCTGAAGCCGTCAAGATCCGTCGGGACGAGGAAGGCGGTGATCCCCTCGTGGCCCGCGCCTGGGTCCGTCTTGGCCATCACTACGGCGACGTCGGCGATCGTTCCGTTCGTGATCCACATCTTGTTCCCGTTGAGGACGTACTCGTCACCATCCTGCTCTGCGCGCGTTTCCATCCCGGCGACGTTCGACCCGTGGGCTGGCTCGCTGATCGCGCTCGCACACGCCGCGTCACCGCTCGCGATCTTCGGGAGCCACTCGTCTTTCATCCACTCGTCGCCGAACCGCTCGATCATCGTCGAGCCGAAGCCGCGACTGCTGATCGCGCTCCCGATGCCGGGGTCAGCGCGCCACAGTTCCTCGGTGACGACGACGCTCGAGAGCAGGTCCATCCCCGCGCCGCCGTACTCGATCGGAATGCCGGTCGCGACGAGGTCCATCTCGGCCGCCTGCTGGACGAGGTCGTGCGGATACTCGCGGTTCTCGTCGTGCTCGCGTGCGACCGGTTCGATCTCCGCTTCGCCGAATTCCCTGACAGTTCGACGGATCGCCCGCTGTTCCTCCGATAGCTGGAACGACATACCCCCACTGCAATTTCCAAGATGAAGTAATTTTGGGTGAGAACTACAACTGTTAACCAGATTGCGTTAGAGCGGAATCGATGGAAGGGGTTGCGGACTGTCCCGTGTTGTCGTCTTGCACGGACCGACTCCCCCGTCAATCGTCGTCTTCCGACGACAACCTCGCCAACGACTCCTCGCCGATCTCTTCGAGGACGCGCTCGTGGAACGCCTGCAGGGCCGCGCTCTCGTCCTCGGCGAGGACGACGTCGCTGGCAGAGAGCGTCGCCAGGCCGAACGCCCGCGGCGTCGGCGAGTCCAGCAGGTGGCGCTCGATCGCGATCTCGCCCGCGTCGATCGCCGCGACGACGTCTTCGATCGCGTCGACGTTGAGTTTGTCCTCCAAGATCTCGCGGTAGGTCTCCTCGATCACGGCGAACTCCTCGAGATCCTCGGCGAAACCCAGCAGCATCTCGCTCGAGACCTGCTGTTCGCTAGCGGACTTCTCGTACCCCTTGTACCGTTTGAGGATCATCAGCGATCGCGTCGCGTTGATCCGGAAGTACCGCTGGAGCAGGTCGGTGTCGGCGATGGCCGCACGGAGGTCCGAACGCACCTGCTCGGGGTCGAGGTCGTCGACGATGCCCTCGAGGTCGACCTTGCGGTTCAGCGGCATCGAGAGGACGAAGCCGTTGTCCGCGACCGCCACCCGGACGTTCGCGGTCGCCTCCTGGGCGCAGCGATACGCGAGCAGGCGGGAGAGGCCGTCGTTGAACTTGCGGCCGTACGCCGAGTGGACGTAGTAGTGACGCTCGTACTCCTCGCGATCGCGCTCGACCTCGATCGCGAGCCGATCGGGTGTGCTCACGCTCTCGGCCCCGGCGAAACGAACCTGGTGGTCGAACAGCCGGGCGATCGCGCGCACGCTATCGTCGTCGAGCGGGAACTCCCGCAGCCACGCGCGGACCCGTGGCGGGCCGCCCGCGTCGTAGCGCTCGAGCAACTCGGCCTGAAACTCGAGGATCTCCCGGCCCAGATCGTACGAGAGCGGAAGCCGCTCGGAGTACCACGAGGGAACCGTCGGGCGGGCGCTGGTTCGATCGACGTACACCTTCGATCCGCGCCGGTACCGGTACTCGAAGTGATCGCCGCCGAGGACGAAGACGTCGCCCTTCTCGAGAGTGTCGAGGTAGTTCTCGTCGAGTTGGCCGACCCACTCGTCGCTCGCGCGGGTGTGGACGTCGCAGGTGAACGAGTCGGGGATCGTCCCGATGTTGGTCATGTAGATGACCCGCGCCAGGCGGCCGCGCTTGCCGATCAGCGGTTCGCCCACGGGGAACTCCTCGTGGTGGTGCTGGCCGTCGGGCGGGTCGTTCTCGTCGCGCCAGACCTTCGCGTAGACGTTTCGATCCTCGAGCCCCGCGTACTCGGCCGTGAGGTACCGCATCAGCTGTTCGTACTCCTCGTCGGAGAAGTCCCGATAGGGGTAGGCCCGCCGGAGGATCGACTTCACCTCGGACTCGGGCCTGATCTCGGCGATCGCCATCCCGTAGACGTGCTGGGCGGCGACGTCCTGGGCGTTCTCGGGGATCGAGACCGAGTCGACGAACCCCTCCTCGGCCTTCTGCAGCATGACCGCACACTCGAGCAGTTCGTCCCGATCGAGCGCGATCACGCGACCGGTGACGGTCTGTCCGACGCGGTGGCCCGCCCGGCCGATCCGCTGGAGCAGGGCCGCGACGGACTTCGGAGAGCCGACCTGCACGACGAGGTCGACGTGGGGCATGTCGATCCCCAGTTCGAGCGAGGTCGATGAGGTCACGACGTCCAGATCCCCTTCCTTCAGTCGGCCCTCGACGTCCTGGCGGACGTCCTTCGAGAGGCTGCCGTGGTGACAGGCGGAGTTGCCCTCGTCGTAGGCGTCGAACCGCTCGCGGAGGTTGTGCAGAACCCGTTCCGCACCCGATCGGGTGTTGGTAAAGACGAGCGTGTTCGTGTGGTCCTGCACGTGCTCGTGGAGGCTCCGGTAGAACCGCTCCTGGACGACCTCGCGGGACGTGTTGATCAGGTCGTCGGTCGGACACTCGAGTTCGATGTCGAACTCGCGGGCGAAGCGGGCGTCGACGATCTCGTAGGGTCGCGGTTCGCGGGCCTCCGCCCCGCTCGAACCGTCCCCGTCGCGTAGCCCCTCGCTCGGCTCCCCGCCGGGTTCCTCACAGCCGACCAGAAATTCGGCAACCTGTGACAGCGGCTCGATCGTCGCCGAACAGCCGATCCGCGTGATCTCGTTCTCGGCCATCGCCTCGAGTCGCTCGAGACTCACCGACAGGTGGGTGCCCCGCTTGCCGTCGGCCAGCGAGTGGATCTCGTCGACGATGACGTACTCCACGGTGCGGAGTTTCTCGCGGAACTTCGGCGAGTTGAGCAAGATCGCGAGGGTTTCGGGCGTCGTATTGAGAATGTGGGGCGTCTCCTCGAGCATCTTCTGGCGATCGCTCGAGTCCGTGTCGCCGTGGCGGATGGCGTGGCGGATCTCGCCCATCTCCCGATCGCCGTCTCGCGGGCCCTGCCCGCTCGCTTCTTCCGCGGCGCGTGGCGCCGCGCCTTTCTCGACGATCGACTCGATCCCCTCCAGGGGCACCTCGAGGTTTCGGTGGATGTCGTTGGCGAGGGACTTGAGCGGCGAGACGTACAGACAGTAGACCGAATTCTCGAGGCCGTCTTCCGAGTCGCGATCGCGTTTGTAGAGTTCGTTGATGATCGAGAGAAACGACGACATCGTCTTCCCGCTTCCCGTCGGCGCACAGACCAGCGTGTTCGTTCCGTCGTGGATCTTCGGGATCGCGCCCTGCTGTGGCGGCGTGAAGAATCCGTCGTTCTCGGGGACGAACTCGCCGAACTCCTCGAGCCACCACTGCTGGACCGCGGGCTCTAGCAGGTCGAAGACGTCCCGGTCCTCGATCGTGACCGCCGCGGGATCGAACGGGAGGGCGTCGTCGGCGATCGGCAAGTCGAGGGACTCGGGCCCGGCCATCATCGTCGTCTGCGGGAGCGGTATGTAAGAGGGTTTGGCTACCGGAGCGGAAGTGAATTTTAGAACTCGGTGACGACTTCCACGCCCCGCGTCTCGTAGTCGGTCATCGCCGCGAGTCGATCCGAGACGTCCGCGAGTCCGACGCGCCGCGTAACCAGTTTCTCGGGCGCGAGTCGGCCCGCATCGATCATTCGCAGGAGTTCGTCGTACCGGGAAGGCGGCATCCCGCGCGAGCCGACGACCGTGACGTCCCACCGGGTGATCTCGTCGATCGGGAGCGGGACCTCGCCGCGCTCGGCGTCGGTCGTCAGTCCGAGCTGGACGTGGGTCCCCCGGATCCCGAGACAGTCGAGGCTGTTCCGGCACGTCTCGGCGCGACCGAGCGCGTCGACGGAGACGTGTGCCCCGCCGTCCGTGATCGCCTCGATTTCTGCAGGGACGTCCGCGCAGTCGGACGCGTCGATCGTCGCTTCGGCACCCAGATCGATCGCCATCGCGAGCGGCTCTTCGCGCACGTCGACGGCGACGACGGTCCCGCCGAGGGCCGTCGCGATCTGGACCGCGGCCAGTCCGAGGCCGCCACAGCCGTGGACGGCGACCCAGTCGCCGCCGGCGAGGTCGACGCGGTGTGCGAGCGCGTGGAACGCGGTCACGTACCGACAGCCGAGTGCGGCCGCCTCCGTCGGCGAGACGTCGGCCGGAAGTCGAGTCAGGTTGAACGCCGCGTGTGGGACGTGGACCTGCTCGGCGAACGCGCCTGGGACGCTGGATTCGAACCCGAGCGCGTAGCCGTCCTCGCAGACGTTTCCGTGGCCGGTCCGACACTGGGGACAGCCACCCTCGCCGAGGTTGAACGGAATCACCACCCGATCGCCGACCGAGAGTCGATCCACCCGGTCACCGACGCGGGCCACCCGACCCGCGGGTTCGTGACCGAGGATCTGTCCGATCGGCACCTGATCGTCGGCCCACTCGCCGTGGCCCTGCCAGGCGTGCCAGTCGCTCCGACAGATGCCACACGCCTCGACGTCGACGACGGCCCCGTGCGGAGCGGGGTCGGGCGGATCGACGTCCTCGATCGAGAGCGGTTCGCCGTACTCCTCGAGCACTGCAGCGCGCATATCGTCGGTATCGTTCGCCGCCGAGTTAACAGATCCGACACCAATTTCGCGCGCGACACCGCGTTTCCGAGAGGTCACCCTTATCGGACCGGCCGTCAGAGAGGTCCGTATGCGCGTCACCTTTCTCGGAACTGGCAGCGCGATGCCGACCGGCGAACGATTTCAGACCGGGATCCTGGTTCAGGAGGACGGCCGATCGCTCCTTGTCGACTGCGGCTCGGGCGTGCTCCACCGCCTCCAGCAGTCCGGCGTCGGCTACGAGAACGTCTCGACCGTCCTGCTCACGCACCACCACCTCGATCACGTCGCGGACCTGCTCCCGCTGATGAAAGCCCGGTGGCTGGCCGGCGAGGAACACCTCGAAGTCGTCGGCCCGCAGGGGACCAAGGCGCTGGTCGACGACCTCCTCTCGGTCCACGAGTACATGCAGGACAAACTCGACCTGCAGGTTCGCGAGGTCGTCCCCGGCGAGTTCTCGGTGGCGGGGTTCGACGTCTCGGCCTACGAGACGCGCCACTCGCTTCCCTGTCTCGCCTACCGGTTCGACGATCGGTTCACGTTCAGCGGCGACAGCGAGGCGTTCGCCGGCCTGGCCAACTTCGCCGAGGGCTCCGCGATCCTCGCCCACGACTGCTCGTTCCCCGACGACGTCGACGTCTCGAACCACCCGACGCCCGCCGCGCTCGGCCGGGAACTGGCCGGCCGGGAGATCGGCCGGGTCTACCTGACCCACCTCTACCCCCACACCGACGATCGCCACGAGGAGATGCTCGAGTCGATCGGAGCCCACTACGACGGCGACGTCCGGTTCGCGGAGGACCTCACGACTGTCTCGATCGAGTGACCGTCGCCAGATCCGGTCGGCGGAAACACGTGTGTGGTGCGCGCCGAACGACCCGTCATGTCCTGTTAGTAGTCGGGTAACAACAGATATATCCCTGCCCGTTTCGGAAGGGACCACCAAGGAATGAATTCGACGATCGGTCCGACGAGTCGACACGGTGATCGACGGTGAGCCTCCCCGATCGCATCGCGAACCTGATCACGACGCACTCGGCGATCGTCCTCGCCGCGCTCGTGCTGACCACCGCGCTGGTCGGCGCGGGTGCGCCGATGGTCGACGACCAGTCGTCGCTCGACCAGTACGAGAGCGACTCGCCCGAGGGTGAGGCCCTCGAGTACGCGGACGAGAACTTCTCGACCGACGATCAGGAGAACACGACGACGGTACAGGTGATCGTCAGGGGCAACGACGTCCTCACGAAGGACTCACTGCTCTCGTCGCTCGAATTCCAGCAGGAACTCCGGGACAACGAGTCGATCAATTCGACGCTGGTCGACGACGAGGCGATCGTCGGCGTCGAGAACCTCGTGGCGACGACCGCGATCCGCGAGGAGCAGGCCGAGAACCTCTCCGAACGCGGGGAGGAACTCGAAAATCGCAGCGCGGAACTCAACGAGACTGCCGCAGAACTCAACGAGACCGCCGAGGAACTCGAGCAGCGATCGGCCGAACTCAACGAGACCGCCGACGACCTCGAGGCGGCGCTGAACCGGACCGTCGGAATCGAGACGGAGTACGCCGAACTGAACGCCTCCTACGAGGCCGGCGAAATCACCCAGCAGGAGTACGAACAGCGAGCGGCCGACTTCGAAGACCAGCTCGACGCCGTCTACGAGAACGCGACCGCCGACCTCGACGACGAGCAGGCGGCCCAGTTCGCCGCCGCCATGTCGAACGCGCGGGAGATCCAGTCGTCGCTCGTCGAGGTCGAACGGGCGTACGAGACCGGCGAGATGAACGAGACGGAGTACGATGAACGCTCGGCCGAACTCGAGGATCAGCTCGAAGACGTCTACCTCCAGGGCACGCAGGGCGTCCTCGAGGACGAGTACGCGCAACTCGAGGAAGACAGCGAACAGCTCGAGGAAGACTTCGAGCAACTCGAAGCGGACAGCGAACAGCTCGAGGAGGACTTCGAGGAACTCGCGGACGACCGCGAGGAACTCGAGGAAGCCGGCCAGCCGCCGCTTTCCGACCAGATCGATCGGCTCGAGGGGATGAACGAGTCGGAGTACGAGGAGACGCTCACGAGCGTCCTCTCGGAGGACGGCGACCAGGGCGGCGACCTGGCCCTGCGCCTGATGCCGACGTCCTACGAACCGGGATCGACTGACGCGGACGCCCGGATGCTGTTCGTGACGCAGTCGACCGAGAGCGGCGAGTTCCAGGGCCCGGGATCGGTCGACGAACGGACCACCGAGAGCCAGCTCGAACTTCGTGAACTCGCGGACGAGCGCGACCAGGAGATGCTCGTCTTCGGCTCGGGAATCATCACGGACGAGATCGATCGATCGATGGGCGACAGCCTGGCGATCGTCTCGCCGCTCGCCCTGCTGTTCGTCGTCGTCGCGCTGCTGATCGCCTACCGCGATCCGCTCGACATCGTCCTCGGGGTCGCGGGTATCGGGGCGGTGCTGATCTGGACGTTCGGCTTCATGGGCTGGACCGATATCGCGTTCAACCAGATGTTCGTCGCCATTCCCGTGCTCCTGATCGGGCTCTCGATCGACTACGCGATCCACGTCTTCATGCGCCATCGGGAGCAACGCGAGACGCCACGCGTCTCGGATAGGCGAACGGAGACCGGAGGGAACCGTGAGCAACGCGAGATGCCACGCATCTCGGGCGAGCAAACGGGGAGCGAAGCGACCGACGTGCGCGGCTCGATGTCCGTCGCCCTCGCCGGCGTCGGCGTCGCGCTCGTCTGGGTGACGGCGACGACCGTCATCGGCTTCCTCTCGAACCTCGTCAGTCCGATCGGACCGATCCGCGAGTTCGGCGTCGTGAGCGCGTTCGGCATCCTCGCCGCGATGATCGTCTTCGGCGCGATGATCCCCGCGGCGAAAGTCGAGATCGACTCCCGACTCGAGGCGCGCGGGATCGATCGGCGCAAGCGGGCGTTCGGCACCGGCGGCGGTCGACTCGCCGACGTGCTCTCCGTGGGTGCGGTCGTCGCCCGGAAGGCCCCGCTCGTGGTCCTCGTCGTTACCCTGGTGGTGACCGCGGGTGGCGTCTACGGCGCGACCCAGGTGGACACCAGCTTCGACCAGGAGGACTTCCTTGCGGACAGTCCGCCCGCCTGGACCCAGGACCTGCCGGAACCGTTCAAGCCCGGCGAGTACAGCGCGAAGTCCGACCTCGAGTACGTCAACGATAACTTCCAGCGCCAGGACTCCCAGGCACAACTGCTCGTCAGGGGTGCGGTCACCGACGCCGAGACGCTCGAACGGGTGGCGGCGGCCGAGGACGACGCCGCCGACAGCGACGTGGCGTACGAACTGGCGAGCGGCGAGGCCGACGTCCGCAGCCCGCTGTCGGTGATGGAGGACGTCGCGGCAGAGAACGAATCGTTCAACGAATCGTTCCACGCGGCGGATACGGACGGCGACGACGTCCCCGACGAGAACCTCGAGGCGCTGTACGACGAACTCTACGAGATCGACGACGAGGCCGCGAGCGACGTGCTCTACCGCTCCGACGGCGAGTACGAGGCCGCCCGGCTGGTCGTCTCGATCCAGGGCGACGCCTCGAGCGCGGAAACGACCGAGGGAATGCGCGCCATCGCGGCGGACTTCGACGACGGCGACGAGCGCTGGTCCGTGGTGGCGACCGGCGATCCGATCGTGAACTACGTCGTCGAACAGGACCTCCTCGATACGGTGCTCGAGAGCCTGTTGATCACGCTCGTGGCCGTGTTCGTCTTCCTCACGGCCGCGTACTGGCTGACCGGTAACAGTGCGATGCTGGGCGCCGTGACCCTGCTCCCGGTCGCGCTCGCGGTCAGCTGGATCCTCGGGACGATGTACCTGATCGGGATGCCGTTCAACGTCCTGACGGGGATGATCACCAGCCTGACGATCGGGCTCGGCGTCGCCTACAGCATCCACGTCAGCGCCCGGTACACGCTCGAACTCGAGCGCCAGAACTCGGTCTGGGACGCCATGCACACCACGGTGACGGGCACCGGCGGCGCGCTCCTCGGGAGCGCGGCGACCACCGTCGGCGGGTTCGGCGTCCTCGCGTTCGCCATCCTCCCCGTGCTCGAGCAGTTCGGAATCATCACGGCGCTGACGATTATTTACGCCTTCGTCGCGAGCGTGCTCGTCCTGCCGACCCTGCTCGTCCTCTGGACACGGTACTTCGGCCCCGACGTCCCGTTCGAGGCGCCCTCGCCCGCGAGTACGCGGGCTGCAAGCGACGGCGGCCGCCCCGACGATGGAGGTGACGAGCAGTGAGCGGCGACGAGTCAGACGCTCTCGAAGCCTTCGAGCGCCTCGGCCTCACGAGCTACGAGGCCAAGGTCTTCATCGGCCTGCACCGAATCGGCTCGGGGACGGCCCGCGACGTCGCCCGGGTCGTCGACGTCCCGCGATCGCAGGTGTACGGCGTCGCCGAAACCCTCGAAGAGCGGGGATTGCTCGAGGTCCAGCAATCGAACCCCATCCGCTACCGGCCGGTGAGCGTCGACGAGGCCCGCGAGATCCTGCGCGATCGGTTCGAGACCGAACAGGAGCGAGCCTTCGAGTACGTCGAGAACGTCCGCGAGGAGCCAAACGGCGAGGAAGAACAGGAGGACATCTGGACGGTCCGGGGGAGCGACCGGGTCGACGACCGCGTCGTCGACCTCCTCTCCAGTGCGGATCGGCGGATCGTCTTCGGCACGCGCCTGCCGGAACTGCTCACCGACGACATCGCGGCGACGCTCGAAGAGCGCGCCGCGGCGGGCGTCGACGTCGTCGGTGTCAGCGGGACCGAGGGGGTCCGCGATCGGCTCGGTCGACTCGAGGGCGTCGACGCATTCGCGCCGCCCACCCATCGCCAGGACGACGATCGATCGGGCCGGATCGCCATCGTCGACGACGACGCGGTCCTGCTCTCGGTCGTCGACGACGACGGGTGCGAGACCGCGATCTGGAGTTCCGGATCGCTGTTCGCGTCGGTGTTGGTCCAGCTCATCCAGGTGGACGAGAAGACGCTGCTGGAGTCGCGTTGACCGGATTCGGTGCTTGCCGATCGAGTCAGGTTCGACATCGATCAGGAACCCTCCTTCTCATACGGTTTACTGTACGTCAGTTCCGGCGCAACCGCCGCCCGGATCGCGGTTGCGCCGGTACATCGGTACAGCAATCCGTATCAGTCGAGTCGATCGACCCGGAATCCCGCCTCTCAATCGAGGCGGTATCGCAACAGTGCCGCGATTCCCCCCAGGTTCGACAGCTGCTGGCCGGGCGGGAACTCGCTCGAGAAGACCGTCACCTCGCCGCCTTTCTGCTCAGTCGTGCGGACGACGTCGTCGACGTCGATCTCCCACTCGCCGTCCGGGCCGCGTTCCTTCCGGAGCCGATCGTCGAGGATCAACAGTCGCTCGATCGCGCCGAACTCCGCGGCCTGCTCGACCTCCTCCGGGCCGTAGGCCGCCTTCGCGCCCTGGGCGATGCGCTCCGTGAGTTCGTCGATGTACTCGGCCTCGCGCTCGATGCGGGTCTCCTGCTGGACGTCCGCGACCGCGCCGCGCTTGAGGACCTCGTGGACGCCCCGATCGCCGACGGCCGCCGTGTCGACCATCGTGACGTTCTCGGCGACCTCCGGTTCGTTGTCCTCGAGGTACTTGTACGCGTCCTGTTTCGTAAAGCCCGGACCGGCGAGGATGATCGCGTCCGCGTCCTGGCGCTTCAGGACGTCGCCGAGTTCGGAGAACAGTTCCGATCGATCGCGGGCGTACTCGCCCTTGCCCGTGGGACCGGTGATGGTCGCCCGCTCCTCGGTGCCGTACTGGGCGACCGTGTGGACGTGGGCCTGCCCCTCCTCGACGGTCGCGATCGCGACGTCCGGGTTCTCCGTCGCCTCCTCGGCCTCCTCCAGGCGAGCCTCCTGATCCGGTTTGAAGTACTTCTCGATCGAGAGTTCGTCACGCTCCTCGACGTTCAGCGTGTGGTGGAAGCCGAGTTGATCCTCGCGGGAACAGGCGACGATCTCGCCGCCGACCCGCAGGCGGTTGGCGAACTTGTGGAACTCGACGTCCTCGACCGCGATCGCGACCCACATGTGTTCGCGCTCCCCGCCGGTGTCGCGCATCTGGTCGTCGTTGCGCTGGATGCGTCGGGTCGTATCGCCCGCGACGCGATCGCCGGGCTCGAGGACGTACTGGAGGTGCCAGAGGTCGTCGACGCTCTCGGGGACGACGGTGACCCGCTCGCGCCCGCCCTCGACCTGTTCCCGGTCTTTGATCTGCATGCCCGTGCGTTCTCGGGGTGCGGGTAAGTGGTCTGCGATCCCCTCGCGATCGGTCCGGCGACCCCGTTTCCGGAGCCACCGTCCTGCCGGTGATCGGTTCGCATCGGCCTGCCTGCCGGCATGGGTGGGAATATCCACCATAGTAAGGGTCCAGTGGTATCCCCGTGGCGGCCCTACTTCTTGTATGAAGCTCGCACACGTGACGCTCCTCGAAGACTTCGGAAACCGATCGCTCGCCGTTCACGGCGTCATGGTCCTCGCGTTCGCCAACGCGATCCTGGCGGGACTGTTCGTTTCGGGTCAGGTGGGACTCGTCTCGTTCGTCGCCCTGCTCAACTTCACTGCGGGGCTGTGGGTCGCACACTCGATCCACTCGCTCGGGAACGGCGTCAGCGGCGACGACGAGTACGCCGGCGTCCTGAACGAACTGTTCGACACCGAGACTGGCGACCCGGACGACGGACTCGACACCGGCCGCTTCGGTCGCCTGCTCGGGTTGATCGCGGCCGTGACCGCGGTGGCGCTGTTGACCTCGGCGCAGGTCCTCTCGGGGCCGATCCTCTCGATCGCCGTCGTCGCCGTCGGGGCGATCGCCGTCGTGACCGCGATCGTCGGCTTCCTGATCGCGCTCGGCGCGTCCTACGACGAGAGTCAACAGCGGTGGGCCGACAGGCAAGAGGCGAACGCGGACGCCGACGTGGACGTAGACGTGGAGACGGTCGACTGATACGGATTGCTGTACAGATGTACCGGCGCAACCGCCGCCCGGATCGCGGTTGCGCCGGAACTGACTTACAGTAGTATGAGACCGCGCGGGAACGAAAATACGGTCCCTCGCCCGCTCACTCCTCGGCGATCCGGCTCCCGCCCGGCGGCATGAAGTGCTGGATCCGGTCCGGGCTGGCGATCTTGCGGACGAACGACTCGTCCTCGAACCGCTCGCGGAAGCGCCGGTAAATTCGTTTTGCGGCGTCCCCCTGCGCGTACCGGCCCGGTTCGATCTCGATCGTCGTCTCGGCCTGTCCCTCGATCGCCGACGGCGGGCCGCCGATCACGCGCGTCCACGGCTCACACTGGATGCCGACCGCGACGCCGACCGGCGTGTCGTCGTAGTAGGTCCGATCGCCGCGCACCGCGAAGCCGCCCTTCTCGAGGTACTCACCGCTCTCGGGCGTCTTCGAGACCTGATCCGAGTCGACGGCGTAGACGTCGCCCGCGTAGCGGCCGTCCTTCCAGACCGACGAGTAGGAGACGGCGAACTGGGCGGCCTCCTCGATGCTCGACTCGGGAATCTCGATGTCGCCCGAGGAGGCCTCGCTCGGGTCCGTCGCCTTGACGACCGTGACGGGACCGCCGTGGGCCTGCGTGTGAAGCACTCTGTCGCCGCGTTCGAGGTACTTCTTCACCAGTTCCTCGTTCTGGTCGGCGTTTCGTCCGCCGATGACGAGGAAGTCGTCGCTCGTGTGGAACCACCGGAACCGATCGTACCAGGGCTCGTTCTCCCGAATCGGGACGGACGACAGGGCGAGCCAGTCCCGGTCCTCGTCCTCGCCGTCGTCCTCGCCCTCGTCGGGCGCGCCGTCCTCGGCTTCCCACCGTTCCTTCCGGCGCTCGACCGCCTTTAGGTCCTCCCGGGTGTCCTCGATCGCCGCCAGCGCACCCTCTTTTTTCTCCTCGATCCGTTTGGCCTCGGTGTAGAGCCGATCGGCGTTCTGCTCGACGCCGTCGTGGGCGAACAGGTCGATCCGCTCGCCGTCGATTTCGACCGTCACCGTCCCCTCGCTCCCGTCGACGTCGACGACCGCCTCGGCGGCCTCGATGCCCCGTTCGGCCCCCTCCGCGAACCGCTCCTCGATCTCGTCCCACGATCGATCCTGGGCGCGGGCCTCCTGGATCGTCGAGAGGATGTCGTCGACGAGGCCGTAGTTGGCGTAGAGCAACTCGGCGTTCTCCCGCTGGGCCTCGGCCTGCTGTTCGAACCCCTCGATCGCACCCTCCTGTTGCTCGATGATTCGCTTGTGTTTGGCGATCTCGGCCTCGAAGTCGGGTTTCTGGTCGGTCGGATCGACCTCCTCCTCGTCCTCGAGCGCGAGTTCGAAGAAGTAGTCGTCCAGCGCCGCGAGGAAGCTGTCGGTCGGCTCGGCGAGCAGGTCCTGGCGCTCGTGCTCTTCGAGCGGGAACGGCGTGACGTCGACGACCGGGCCGTCGGCCGCGTCGCCGGCCCCCTCGTTCCCGTCGTCTTCGTCGCCCTCTTCGCGGTAAATCCGGGGCTCGAAGTTCCCGTTGCGGATGTCGAGCGCGAGCCGTTCGATCGCCTCGTACACCCGCCGGTAGTCGTCCTCGGTCGCGTCGGCGATGTCGAGCCCTTTCTCGACGCCGGCGCGGGTACAGAGTTCCTCCGCGTAGAGGCCGCCGAAGTTCAACTGGGTCGCGAGCGTCCGGACGACGTCCGTGTCGGAGTCGTCCATCTCGCGATCGAACGCCTCGCGAGAGACCGTCAGCGGGTTCGTCCGCGTGTCGGGGAACTCGTAGCGAGAGCCGGGGACCACGGTGCGAGACTTGAGCCGGACGGTCTCGAGGCAGTCGATCACCTCGTACTCGCCGTCGGTGACGGCGACGTTGCCCTGGCCGAACAGTTCCACGATGATGCGGGTCGTCCCGTCCTCGCGCTCGAAGACGAACTCGAGGATGCGATCGAACTCGTACTGTTCGACCCCCGCGAAGTCCGCCCCGGAGAGGCGATTGCGGAGCATCATCGCGAACTGCGGCGGTCTACCGGGGGCATCCGGCACGCGTTCGGGCGAGACGGTGTGAGCGCGTTTGACCTCGCCCACCTCGAGCAACAGTTCCAGCCGGCCCCGATCGAAGTCCCGCATCTTGAGCCGGACCAGGTCGTCGCCGTAGAGATAGGCCTTGTCGACCTTCGCGCCCTCGTAGGTGCCCAGCTCCTGGACGAGGGCGGCGAGGTCGACGCTCGTGAGTTCCCGCTTGGGATCCATACCGCACACTCCCCGGCGCGGTCAAAAAGACGTGTCGCTCCGCTTCGCACGCGCCGCTCGTCGATCGTTCCGACAGTATAATCCGAATCCACCCGCTTTGAACGCGTATGAACGACGGCAGTGGCGCTCGATCGCTCGATCGGGGTCGGCCGACGCGGTGTGAGCGGACCCGACCGCACCTCGGCGGAGGGCGAGACGCATGAGCCAGGCACCCGATCGCCGCTGGGAGGACGTCTTCCAGCTCCCCTCGTTCTTCGATCGGCTCGAAGACGAGGGCGGCATCTCCGTGCTGGACCTGGTCGAGGAACTGACCGCGAGCGGACAGGTCGACATCGACGTCTACGGTATCGTCTACCACGATCGAGGGATCCGGGCACCGGGGTACGACGCGACGTTCGTCCACGAACCGACCGGGTCCCGGGGCCGACCCGCGTTCAGCGTCGAAGTTGACACCGTGGGTCCGCGAAACACCTGGGAGAAGTTCGACGACACGCTCTCGTGGGACGTCTACCTCGTCCGGACGGACGATCTGGCCGCGATCGCGTGGCTCAGCGACGAGGAGTACAAGGTCGAGGACGCGGATCACTTCCAGTCCAAACAGGAGGCGGTCGCCGCCGGGCGGTTCTCGTTCGGCGTCTTCCTCTACGACGAGGCGGCGTGGACCCAGCGGGTCGAACGCCTCCGGGCGACGAACGCGCCCGCGTTCCTCCTGCAGGACGACGGCCAGCCGATCTTCCCGGAGACGCAGGCGGAGTTCTACGACGTCGTCGACTCGACGGTCACCGAGTTCCGGACGACCGGCGGGAACGCACCCTCGTACCTCGGCGTGCTCGAACTGGAGGTTACGATCGACTAAAGTAGTAACCGCGGCGCGGACCCGCCCCGGTCAGACGTCCCAGTCCTCCTCGGTGTAGGCCATCTCCCAGAACCGGTACTCCAGCCTGGCGCTCGTGAGAAACGCCGCCCGCATCGCGTCGTGCTCGCCGGGGTAGCGCTCGCCGCAGCGATCGACGAACGCGCGACACCAGTCGGTCGCCTCGCGGAACTCCGCGCTCGTGTACATCTCGATGAACGGGGTGTACCGGTGGTCCTCGTCGGCAAGGTCGGCCATGTGCTCGGCGACGTCGAGGTAGCCCTGCATACACGGGTACAGCGCAGCCGCAATCTCTGCGACTGATCCCTCGTAGGCGGTCCGCAGGAGGAAGTTCGTGTACGCGACGCACGTCGGAGCCTTCTCGACGGTTTCCAGTTGCTCGCGCGAGATACCGTAGTCGGCGGCGAACTCGCGGTGGAGGTCCATCTCGTGATCGAGCACCTGGTGAGCGACGCCGAGCAGGTGCGTCATCGTCTCCTCGTCGCGCGCTTTCACGCCCGCGATCGCGAACAGACGCGCGTAATCCAGCAGATACCGGTAGTCCTGTTTCACCCAGTGTTCGAACGCGGCCTCGTCGAGCGCTCCGGCGGCGAGTTCCCGGACGAACGGGTGCTCAAGCTGTGCCTCCCAGATGTCCGCCCCGGCCTCGAGGAGCGTGTCGCTGAACGCCATCAGGACACTGTGACGCACTCTGTCGCATTATAACTAGGTCGTAAAAATCGATGGTACCTCGTCGTGTGCGTCCGGCAGACGGCACTCCGATCGGTACCGGGAATCGCGGACGGACGATCGAAGAGGACCGACGGCCGACCGGCGAACCGAGACACGCTCCGTCGGGGGTCGCTCCGTGGGGGGAGCGAGGAGTGTACCGGCGGCGCGGTCGGACGAAATACAGTTCGGTGTGTCGTTGTCGATCTGGGGGGAGTCGACAACGGTGCCGACAACAGTCGGCAGAAGATAGTTTTCCCGCCACCAGTATAAAATTTCTCCACGTCCTCGGACGTTTTCAATCAACGATGAATACGGAGACAAGATGGTGAGCGGAGTCGGTGTCGCTGACCGATCGCGTCGCGAGCCATCGTAGCCGGACCGGTCTCGGAGCTCGACGCGATCGTGATGCGACGCCCGGCGGTCAGAGTCGCTTGCTCACGTACGGTCCGTCCTGGTGGTAGCCGAGTTTGGTCCGGTAGTACTCCCGGGCACCGATTCCCGAGATGACGCTCACCTTGTCGTAGCCGGCGTCGGCGGCGAGTTCCTCGGCACGGGCCATCAGTCGCTGTCCGTATCCCTGGTGCTGGTGCTGATCGGTCTGGCCCTCGTCCGCTCGCGGGCCCTGCCCGCTCGCGTTTTCCGAGCCGCGCGGCTCGCTCCCCACCGTGACTTCGCTCCCGTACACGTGCAGTTCGCGAACCAGCGCCGCGTTCTCGAGTTCCGATCGGACCGGATCTCCCGGGAACCGAAGCCGGCAGAACCCGATCAGGAGGTCCTTCTCGAAGTCCTCGAACGAGATGAAGTGTTCCGTCCCGCCGCAGGCCTCGTAGGTCGTGACGTCGAGTTCGACGTTCTCGGGCGTTTCGTCGTTCATCCCGACCTCGCGACAGCGGATGCACTCGCACTCCCAGCCGTGCTCGTCCATGCGCTGGCGCGCGAGTTGTCGGAGGTTCGACTTCCAGACGCCCGCGTCGATGAAGTCGGCCGGGATGTCCCGCTGGACGCGCTGGAGTCGCGTATAGCGGGGGATCATGTCCTTGATCTCGGCGACGAGGTCGGCGGCCTCCTCGTTGCCGAGCGGTTCGTACTCGTCCCGGTGCCACCAGTCGTAGGTGGCCGTCCCGCGGACGACGAGCGTCGGGTAGATCTTGAGGTAGTCGGGTTTCCACTGCTCCTGTTCGAAAAGTCGGCGGAAGTCCTCGAGACACATCTCCGTCGACATCCCGGGCTGGCCGGGCATCATGTGGAACCCGACCTTGAACGCCGCGTCGCGAAGGCGCTGGTTGGCGTCGATCGACTCGGCGACGCCGTGGCCGCGGTGCATCTCCCGGTTGATCCGCTCGTAGGTGGTCTGGACGCCCACCTCGACTTTCGTGCCGCCGAGATCGAGCATCCGATCGATCTGTTCGGGATCGCACCAGTCGGGTTTGGTCTCGAACGTGGTGCCGATGTTGCGCACGTCCGCGGTCTCGTTCTCGGCGATGACGTCCTCGAGGTACTTCCACTCGTACTCCTCGGGATCCTGCGCGAAGCTCTCGCCTTCGGCCGGTTCGGGCTCCGTCTCGACGTCGTAGTCGTTCATCGCCTCGAGGGCACGCTTGACGAACCACTCCTGGTAATCGTGACTCCGGGCGGTCATCGTCCCGCCCATCAGGATGAGTTCGACCTTGTCGACGGGGTGACCGATCTCCCGGAGTTGCTCGAGTCGCAGTCGAACCTGGCCGTACGGATCGTAGTCGTTCTGGACGCCGCGAGCCGCGGCGGGTTCCTCGCCCGTGTAGCTCTGGGAACTCGAGAACTCCGAGTCCGGCCCGCCGGGACAGTAGAGGCACTTCCCGTGGGGACAGCGCTCGGGCGAGGTCATGATCGCGACCGGCGAGACGCCGGAGGCCGTCCGGACCGGCTTGCGCTGGAGCACCGACTGGAGTTCCTCGCGGTGCTCGTCCGGCGCGTAGTCCACCAGTTCGGAGTTCTTGGGGACCTTCGGTGCCGAGTACTCCGAACAGGCCTCGAGTTTGGCTTTCTCGACCTCGTCGCGATCGATCTCGCCCGCGAGGATCCGCTCGACGAGCGTCTCACAGACCTGCTCGAACGCGTCGGTTTCGGTCGGATCGGGCGTCTCGGTACTCACTACTGGACGGTCGTCGCCGTTCGTGAATAAGCGTGTCGGACTCCGGAACCGCGGGTTCCGTCTCGAACGCCGCGTCGTCGGTCGGCGGTCAGCAAATCGATCGTCCGTTGGTTTCCGTCACGAATCCCACGTCGGAAAGGTAATCGTTTAAGAGTGGGGTCGCCCTATCCCGGCGTACTGAATGTCACCCGACCTGGCGATGGTCGTCGCCGCGGTCGCGTTACCGTTCGTCGCTGCCGGACTCACACCCCTGCTTTTCCGGCTGCTCGACGAGCGAACCGGCTACGCGGGCGCTCTCGTCGCGATGACGTCGTTCGCGTTGCTCGCGTCGCAATACAGCGTGGCGACGACGAGTCCTGGGACCGTCGCCCTCGCCTGGATCCCGTCGATCGACGTCGCGCTGCGGTTCTACGTCGACGGCTGGGGGCTGCTGTTCGCCCTGCTCGCCTCCGGTATCGGGACGCTCATCTTCCTGTACTCCCCCGCGTACATGCACGGCGAGTCTCACCTCGCCAGGTTCTACGCCGCGTTGCTCGCGTTCATGGGGTCGATCATCGGCGTCGCGCTGGCGGCCGACCTGATCGCGATCTTCCTCTTCTGGGAACTCACCAGCCTCGCGTCGTTCGTCCTGATCGGCCACTACACCGACGACGACTCCTCGCAGTACGCCGCCCGGATGGCCATGCTCGTCACCGTCGGCGGCGGCCTCTTCCTGCTGGTCGGCTTCATCCTGCTCTCGATCGTCGCGGTCGACGTCCCCGCGGTCGAATCCGCCTACAACCTCGCCGCGATGCTCGAGAACCCCGACGCGATGCAGTCTGCCCTCCGCGATCGGGGGCTGTTCGTACCGGTGCTCGGACTGCTCGCGATCGGCGCGGGGTCGAAGTCCGCCCAGGTCCCGCTTCACTTCTGGCTCCCGAACGCGATGGCAGCCCCCACGCCAGTCTCTGCTTTCCTCCACTCCGCGACGATGGTGAAGGTCGGCGTCTACTTCGTCGGCCGCGTGCGCCCGATTCTCGTCGGGGAGGAGTGGCTCATCCTGTTCGCGACGCTCGGGTTGACGACGATGACCGTCTGTGCGATCCTGGCGGTCGCCGCCACGGACATCAAGGAACTGTTGGCGTACTCGACGGCGAGCCACCTCGGACTGATGATCGCCGGCTTCGGCTTCACGTCGATCTACGGGGCCGAAACCGGCGTCTTCCACCTGCTCAACCACGCCCTGTTCAAGGCCGCGCTCTTCCTCGTCGCCGGGATCGTCGCCCACGAGGCCGGCACCCGGCGGATCGACGCCCTCGGCGGACTCCGCCACGACCTTCCGGTTACGGCGGCGATCACCACGATCGTCGCGCTCAGCATGGCCGGCATCCCCCCGTTCAACGGCTTCTACTCGAAGGAACTGCTGTTCGAGGCGGCCGTCGAGGCGAGCCACTACCACGACATCGGCGCGCTCGGCTGGCTCTACCCCGCGGTGGCCGTCTTCGGGAGCATCTTCACCGTCCTCTACTCGCTCCGGTTCCTGGGCCTGTTCTTCGGCAGCCGTCCCGACGGCCTCGGCGACGTGCACGAACCCTCGATCATGCTCATCCTTCCGCCCGCCGTCCTGGCCGCGCTCGCCGCCGTCGTCAGCGTCGACCCCCAACTCGCGGTCCGGGTCATCGTCCAGTCCGGCGTCGACGCGACCGCGACCGACCCCGAGGCGATGCACGTCGGCCTCCCCACCTCGTACTCGACCCCCGTCGGGATGAGCGCGATCGCGATCGGGGTCGGCTTCGCCGCCTACCCGTTCTACGATCGGATTCACGACGCGATCCGATCGGTCCCGGCCGCGTCACCTCCGGTGAGCGCGAACTGGTGGTACGACGCCGTCGTCGGGAACCTCACGGGTGTGGGCTCGTGGCTCGGTTCGCGGGTCCACAACGGGCTGCTCCGGACGTACGCGACGTGGACGCTGGCTGCCACCTCCGCGTTCGCGCTCGTCGGCTTCGCCGCCACGGTGGCCGTCGCCCCCGCCGACCTCGTGGGCGTCGACGCCACGCCGGCGATCGCGCTCGTGCTGGCGGTGGCGGTGGTGGCCGCCCTCGCAGTCGTCACGTCCGACTCGCACGTCGCCGGCATCCTCACGCTCTCGATCCTCGGGTTCATGATCGCCATCTTCTACATCCTCGCCAGCGCGCCGGACCTCGCGCTGACGCAACTGGTCGTCGAGACGCTCCTGCTCGTGATCTTCCTGCTCGTGATCGAGGAGATTCCCGAGTACTACGAGGTCGACCTCGGCAGGGTCGCCCGCGACGCCGTCCTCTCGGTGGCCGTCGGCGCGACAGTGTTCGTCACGGTCCTGCTCACGACCGACGCCAGCCCCGAGGGGAGCACGGACGTCGCCCGCTACTACGCCGAGAACGCGGTTCCCGAGGGCGGCGGTACGAACATCGTCAACGTGATCCTGGTCGACTTCCGCGGCTTCGACACGCTCGGCGAACTCGTGGTGGTCGCGCTGGCCGCCATCTCGATCCTGACGCTGATCGTCATGCGATCCGGCGGCGGCGACGAGACGGGGACCGACGACACGAGGGCTGACGACGTGACGGCCGACGACACGAGGGCTGACGAGACGGGGATCGACGACACAGGAGGTGCGGACCGATGACGACGACGGTCATCATGCGGACGACCGCCCGGGTGATCGTCCCGATCATCCTGGTCGTCTCCATCTCCCTGTTCGTCGAGGGACACAACCTCCCCGGCGGCGGCTTCATCGGCGGCGTGCTCACGACGACGGCGTTCGCGATCGTCTACCTCGCGTTCGGCCTGGACTTCTTAGAGCGCGGGGTGCTCGGTCGCGACGTCGACCCCGGAAAAGAGCCCTCGCGCGATCGGGTCGTCGTGGCCTACCGGCGCGTCTTCGAGTACGGGCTGGCGATCGCCGTCGTCAGCGGACTGGTCCCGCTGCTGTTCGGCCGGGCCTTCCTCACGCAGACGTTCTGGGAGTTCGAGGGCGTGCCGATCTACCACCACGTCGAGGTGGCGAGCGCGCTCGCGTTCGACTTCGGGGTCTACTGCGTGGTCGTCGGCGGCCTGCTGACGATCCTCTCGGTGGTGGGGGCAGAATGACGGCGATCGTCCTCGCGGCCGTGATCGGCGCGCTGTTCGCGCTGGGCACGTTCCTGATCCTCCGGCGGGACCTGATCCGGGTCGTCTGGGGGCTGGCGATCATCGGCCAGGCGGCGAACGTCTACCTGCTCGCGATGGGCGGCATCGCGCCGGGGACCGCCGACACGGTGCCAGTGCTGGCCGGCCACGGCGAGCACGTGCCGGAGACGGCCGATCCGCTGGTCCAGGCGCTGGTCCTGACCGCGATCGTCATCGGCTTCGGCATGACCGCGTTCGCGCTCGTGCTCTCCTACCGGGTCTACGAGGAACACGACACGCTGGACGTCTCCGAACTGGGTGATCGAGAATGACGACGACACTGACGACGGCGACGGATCTGTCGACGATCGCGACGACGCCGCTGACCGCGATGCCGATCGGGTCCGAGTCCCAGCTCGTGATCGCGCCGATGCTGATCGTCCTCCTGGCGGCCGTCGGGAGCCTGTTGCTCGGCCGGCGGCCGTGGGGGCGGATCGGCGTGAGCGTCGCCGGCGGGGTGGCCTACGCGATCGCCGTCGCGGCGATCGACTGGTACATCATCCTCGCGCCGGACGCACCCGGGATCGCGACCTACCAGGTCGGCGACTGGCCGGCCCCGTTCGGCATCACGCTCGTCGTCGACGGCCTCTCGGCGTTCATGCTGACCATGGTTGCGATCCTGGGGATCGCGTCGCTTGTCTTCTCGACCCGCGTACTGCCCGAGATCGATCGGCGGAGCTACTACTTCCCGCTGTTTCACTTCCTCGCGCTGGGCGTCACCGGGGCCTTCCTCACCGGCGACCTGTTCAACCTCTTCGTCTGGTTCGAGGTCATGCTGATGGCCAGTTACATCTTCGTGGCCTACTACGGCGGCCCACAGCACACCCGCGCCGCGTTCTGGTACGTCGCCCTGAACCTGCTCGCGAGCGCCATTTTCCTGCTTGGCGTCGGCGGCATCTACGCCACGACCGGGACGCTCAACATGGCCGAACTCGCCCGACGAGTCGCCGACCCCGCGGCCTACGGGATCGATCCCGGTCCGATCGTCGGCCTGCTGGCCATGCTCCTGTCGGTGTTCGCGATCAAGGCCGGTCTCGTCCCCTTCCAGTTCTGGATCCCGACGGCCTACCGGTCCGCACCGCCACAGATCGCCGCCCTGCTCGCCGGGGCGACGAAGAAGGTCGGGATCTACGCGATCATCCGCCTCTCCTTTACCGTCTTCGCCGACGCGCAGGTCGCGGTCAGTCTCGACGTGCCGGGAACCGGGATCGCCGTCGCGGGCGACTCGCCGCTCGCGTTCGTCGGCGCCGCCCTGTTCGTCATGGCCGCCGCCAGCATCCTCGTCGGCGGGATCGGGGCCGTCGGCCGGTCCTCCATGGAGGGCGTGCTCGCGTACTCGAGCATCGGCCAGGTCGGGTTCATCGCGATCCCCGTCGCGATCGCGGCGACGACGGCGAACCCGACGCTTCGCCACGTCGGGATCGTCGCCGCGCTGGTGTACGCGCTCAACCACACGCTGGCGAAGGGACTGCTCTTTCTCGCCGTCGGTACCGTCAGGTCGGCGACGGGAACGAGTCGACTGGCCGATCTCGGCGGGCTTGCGGGCCGATCGCCGCCGCTGGCGATCGCGTTCTTCGTCGGATCGCTCGCGCTCGTCGGTATCCCGCCGCTGTCGGGCTTTTTCGGCAAGTTCCTCGTCTTCGACGCGGCGGCCCGGGCGGAGTCGACGACCGTGCTCGTCCTCCTGCTCGTCGGGTCGTTGCTGACGATCGCGTACGTGACGCGGACGTGGAACCGGAGCTTCTGGGGCGTGCGGACGGGCCCGGTCGAGACCGCGAGCGTCGACGCGGTCCAGGTCGGCGTCCTCGTCGTCCTCGCGGCGGCGATCGTCGCGGTCGGGGCCGGGTTCGAACCAGTCTACGAGTTCGCCGACGCCGCCGCGACGGCCGCGCTGGACAGCGAGGGATACCAGGAGGCCGTCGGCGAGTTCGTCCACGAGGACGAGGCTGGAGGTGGGCACGAATGAGGGTCCGGACCTGGCCCGTCGCGGGCGTCGTCTTCGCCCTGCTGTGGATCCTCGTCCGCGGCGTCGAACTCACCCCGTCGGCGGTGGTCGGACAGTTCCTCATCGGGCTCGCCGTCGGCCTCCCGGTCGCGTTCGGCTTCCGCCGACTGTTCGTCAAGCGGATCGATCTCGACCGCGGTACACGTGCGCTCCCGGCCGCCGTTCGCTACTTCGTGGCCTTCTCGTGGGAGATCGTTCGAGCGAACTTGGACGTCGCCTACCGGGTGCTCTCGCCCGAGATGCCGATCGAGCCAGAGGTGATCCTGGTTCCGCTCCGGGTCGAGACCGACCTCGCGGTCACGACCATCGCCAACAGCATCACGCTCACCCCGGGGACCGTCACGCTGGACCACGACGAGGAGACGAACGCGCTCTACGTTCACGCGGTCGACGGCCGCCACCCGGAGGCAGTGGTCGAACCGATCCGGGAGTGGGAGGACGCCGCCCTCGTGATGTTCGACGAGGAGGCCTCGCCCGACGATCGGCCGCCGGAGATCGTCGTCTCGGGCGGGGAAAGAGACAGGGGCCGCGAACGCCGAGGTGTCGACGATGAGTGAGGTGTTCGATCCAGCCGTGCTCGATGCGGCGGTGGGGGCGGCGTTGATACTCGTTAGCGGACTGTGCGTGCTCTGTAGCTACCGCGTGATCCGGGGGCCGACCAACCCCGATCGGGTGGTCGCGCTGGACGCGATCGCGACGAACGTCGTCGCCATCGCCGTCCTCTTCGCCATTCAAACCGATCGCGGCCTGTTCGTGACCGTGGGACTCGTGCTCGCGATCATCGGCTTCATCGCGACGGTCGCCGTCGCCAAGTTCGTCACCGAAGGGGAGGTGATCGAATGATCCGGACCGGCCTCGTGATCGCGCTGATCGCGATCGGCGTGTTCTTCCTGTCGGTCGGGACGATCGGGATGCTCCGCCTGCCGAACGTCTACAACCGGATGCACGCGACGAGCAAGCCCACGACCCTCGGGACCGCGGCCATCTTCGTGGCCGGCTTCGTCCACTTCGGGCCCGGCAACGAGGGGCTAACGGCGCTCGTGGGGATCCTCTTCCTGTTCCTGACCGTGCCGACCGGCGCGCACATGATCGCCCGCGCCGCCGAACGGATTGGGATCCCGTTCGAGGGGAGCGTCACCTGGCCCGACGCCTCCGTCGTGGCGAAAGAGCGGCGTGAACGCGCCGAGAAGGAACCCGAGGAGGAGTGACCCGGACGATCACGCGCTCCGCGTCGTGAACACCCCGCCGTCGTCGATCGATCGCCCGCCCGCGACGACGAACCCGGCGACGGCGACCGCGCCGATCGCGCCGACGAGCAACAACGGCGCGTAGCCGGTCGTCGCGGCGACGCCGGCGAACGCGACGGGACCGGCCGTTCGACCGAGGAACGTCGTGCTGTTGCGCAGACTCAGTGCCCCGGCCCGGTAGCGGCCCGCGACCCGATCGCTCACCTCCGCGTCGACCGACGGCAACACGAGGCCGACGCCCGCGCCGATGATCGCCGTGGCCGCGGCGATCGCGAGGACCGAGTCCGCGAGGCCGGCGACGGCGAGCCCGATCGCCAGACAGACGAACCCACCGGCGACGAGCGTCGCGTTCGTCACTCGCTTTGCGAACCGGCCGTTCGCGGCCGAGACGACGACCGAGACGCCCTCCGAGAGCATCAGGACGCCGCCGACGATAGCGGGCGTGAGGCCGTACGAGCCGGTCAACAGGAACGGCACCGCCGTCAGGACGGAGCCGAACAGCAGGAGTTCGGCCGCGAACGTGGCGAGGAACATCGACAGCACGCTCGCCGTGCCGACCGCGGCGAGCACGCCGCGAACGTAGTTCGCGTCGAGCGTCACGCCCCTCGCGGCCGTGCCGCCGTCGGTGGCCGGTTCTCGTTCGGCACTCCCGTGAGCGGTCCCGCCGTCGCGACCAGACTCCCCGTCCCGATCGGGTTCTTCGAGCACGTACCAGGCGAGCGCACCGAGCGGCACCGCGAGCAGGTACAGCAGGTACGGGGCGTCCCACGAGACGGCGACGAGCACGCCGCCGACGACCGGGAAGATCGCCGCCCCGGCCGAGAGGACGGCCGTATTGACCCCGAGCACCGCGTTGCGCTGTGCGTCCTCGAAGGTGTCGCCGATGATGGTGACCGTCGCGACGAAGATGCCCGCGGACGCCGTTCCCTGGACGACCCGCACCAGCAGGACCGTCGTGAACGACGGGGCGACGACGATCACGCCGCCCGCGAGCCCGAAGACCACGAGGCTCGCGGCGAGCACGAACCGCCGGCCGAGCCGATCGGCCAGCGCCCCGATGAACGGCGAGAGGACGATCCCGGCGACGAAGTACGCGCTGATCACCAGGCTGGCCGTCGCCTCGCTGACCCCGAACGTGTCGCGAACGATCGGCAGGGTCGGACTGACCAGCGGCACTCCCAGCGGCGCCAGTAGCGTACTCAGGAGGACGATGCGGACCGTCGGCGAGTCCCAGGGGATGCGCGCGTCGGCGGACGCCGCGCCCGAGGAGGCCGGATCGGTGGTGGGGGCAGTCGCGGTCATTGGCGGAGCCTGTAGAACCGGAAGAAGAAATTCTCGATCGGCAGCACGTCGACGGTCGAGAACCCGGCGCTGGTCGCGTACTCGGCGAGCGTGTCCGGGCGCATCACGGTCCCGGTGCCCGTCGCCGGCTCGTCGACCATGCCGACGGGCAGGCAGTGCAGGACGCTGAACCCGTACAGCAGCGGCTCGATCTCGTTGCCCTCCGGGGAGAACGACTCGCCGGCGCGTTCGTCCACGACCAGGACGGCGCCGTCGTCGCCCGCCAGCCGTCGCATCGTCTCGAGGACGGCGATCGGGTCCGAGAGGTCGTGAACGCACTCGAACGCCATCACGAGGTCGTAGTCGCCGTCGATGCCAGGATCGCCCGCGTCGCGGTTGTGAACCGTGACCCGGTCGTCGACCCCGCGTTCGGCGACGTTTTCCGTCGCCCGCTCGACCGAGGCCGCGTCGAGGTCGTAGCCGTCGACGATCGCCTCGGGGTAGTGTTCGGCGACGCCGATGCTGGACCAGCCGTGGCCACAGCCGAGGTCCGCGACGCGACCGCCGTCCCGGAGCGCCGCGTCGACGTCGGAAATCGACGCGAGCCACTCGGGGCCGAGCTGGCTGACGAACGCGGGTCGGTTCATCGCCGCGATCCCCTCGTGGCAGGCGTCGCCGTAGGCCGCGAACGGGACGCCACCGCCGGTCCGGAACGCCTCGATGACGTCCTCCAGCGGGGCACCCAGCCCTGCGACGAGCCCCGCGAGCGGCGCGAGGTAGTTCAGGCTATCGGGCTCACAGAGGACCTCGACGTAACTCCCGGGGAGTGCGTACCGCCGGTCGGTCGGGTCGTCGCCGGGGTTCTCGACGGTCAGGACGCCGGTGACGGTCTGGTGTTCGAGCCACTCGCGGGCGTACCGCTCGTGGGTGTCCGTCGCCGCGGCGAGCGCCGGCGCGGTGAGCGGCCCCGCCGACGCCAGTGCGTCGTAGTATCCCAGTCGATCGCCGACGTAGATGCCGAACAGCGACATCGTGTTCGCGGCTCGCTCGAGGAGGCTCTCGAGGAAGGCGTCGGTCCGTTCGGGGTCGATCTGCGCTGTCGTCGTTCCCATGATTCTCTCGAGGCGCCTGGACGACCCATACTTAATTTCCGAGATTGGATTCTGACAATGAAATCCGTCTCACGCCGTGAGACAGGGTTAAGCAGGCGAACGGTGTACTAGCAGTATCGACCCCGTGAGAGTGAGTACCTCGTGACGCACGATCTCCTCGACGAACTCATCAGCTACGATCGAAACCTCCAGCGAGACACACGGCGGCGCGACGGTGACCGCTACCCCGAGACCGAGACGCTGGTCGACGTCGTCCGCCACGGCGACCTATTACGGCTCCTGCTCGCAGAGCCCCTCGATCGGCCCGAGATCCAGGCGGCGCTGGGCGTCTCGCGGGCGACGAGCCACCGGTTCGTTCGCTGGCTCGAGGACGAAGGGTACGGCGAACGCGTCGACGGCCGGTACCGGCTGACCGGGTACGGCGAAACTGTCGCGTACGGCGTCTGTAAGTTTGAAACGTACCTGCGGACGGCACGTCGACTCGAGCCGCTGTTCGAGTACATCTGCGAGGACCACGAGGAGTTCGTCGTCGAACCGTTCACCGACGCGACGGTCACAGTCGCTACGCCGTCGGACCCGTACGCGCCGATCGAGCGCTTCCTGTCGCTCCTGCGCGAGAGCGAGACGTTCCGCGGGTTCAACACGACGCACATGATCCCGCCCGGGATCGACGACGGCGGCGATCGGCTCTTCGAGGAGCGGACCGTCGAACTCGTCTACGTCCCCGACGCCGTCGAGACGCTTCGAGACGAATCGGACGCCGCGCTCGGGACGGCCATCGACGAGGGACACGTCACGGTCCACACGCGGGACGCCCTCCCCTACGGCCTCGCGCTGTTCGACGATCGGGTAGGCGTCGGCGGCTACGACGAGGACACCGGCGCGATGCGCGTGTTCGTCGACACCGACGCGAGGATCGCACGCGAGTGGGCCGCCAGCGTGTTCGAGTCGATCCGCGCCGACGCCAGACCGGTCTCATCCTGAGACGGTTCTCGAGACCGCCCGGCGGTCGCCGGAGCCGTCACTTCTACCCCGATAGCCGCGGCTAGCGCTGCTCGGAACGTCGCGGACAGCGGAGAAGGGCGCGTGTTACGCGAGCGTCTCGGCGAGTGCGTCGATCGCAGCCTCACGGACCGCATCGCGTTCGCCCGGCAGGAACTCGACGTGACCGTCCGCACCGCCCACGACGCTGACGCCCGCGTCGGATGCCTGCTCGGCGATCGCGTCGCCGAGGTCGCGGACGTTCAGCGACTCCGTCGCGCGGACGTGGAGTTCGTCCGACCCGACGCCGAGCGTCACGAACGGAGCGTCGGCCCGATCGCGTTCGCGGCGGTGGAGTTCGTCCAGCAACAGGACGGTGGTCGGGAAGTCGTACCGGTGGGTGAACGCGTCCGTATCCAGGAGCGTGACGGTGACGCCGTCGACCCCGCGAACCGTACAGTTCTCCTGGGCCGTCTCGAGTTCGGACTCGAGTTTGGCGCGGAACTGTTCGGAGACGTGGGCGGCGAGGCCGTCGTTTCGCGGCGTCGAGGCGTCGCTGTCCTCGAACAGCAGGTCGATGATGAGTTCGCGCTTGTCCTTGTACGACTGGTAGTACGCCTCGAGCGCGACGGCTTCGCGCCGGTTCGCGATGTCCGTCTCGTCGTAGCCGGCCTCGGCCGCGAGATCGACGTAGTCGGCGGGTGCGTCCTCCCAGTAGCTGACGGCGGGGAGGTGTTCGAGGTCCGATCGCACGTCGTCGCTGACGTGAGCGGCGACGTTGGCCGCGAGCGCCGTCGACGTCACGTCCGACACGTCGACGCCCTCGAGCGAGGGCGTCACGGCGACGGAGACGGCGTCGACGATCGCCTCGTCGGCGCGACTGTCGTCGATCACGAGCGCGTTGGCGTCGTACATCGAGAGGAGGTCGTAGCCGTCGACCGACTCGACGGTCGACCCGGCGTCGACCAGCACGACGAGCGGAAGTTGCTCGCCGTGACGATCGCGGGCCTCGAGCATCGACGTGACGTCGTTGGTCGCGGCGTCCATGTCGTAGACGCGGCCGTCGAGGGGCCGGCGCTCGAAGTAGTGGTACTCCGCGTCCTCGCGGGTGTGTTTCTCGCGAATCAGCGGGAGGACGGCGCGTTCGATGGCCGCCCCGGCGACGTAGCCGTCGGCGGTCGCGCCGTGGCGGACGACGATCGGTCGGGCCTCCATGACGGCCCGGCGGATCGCGGTCGCGGCGTCGACGAGGCCGTCTTCGACGGCCGTGACGGCGTCGTGGTCGGCCAGCAGGTCGACGGCGGCCGGTCGGGCCTCGCTCTCGATCGCGTCCTCGAGTCGGTCGTGAACGGTCTCGCGTTCTTCGCCCGCGAGAATCTCGAGGGATTCGGTCTCGATCTGTAACTCGCCGTGGTGGCGTTCGACCTCGCCCTCGAGGGCGACGACGTCGTCGATCTCGACGTCGGGGTAGGCGCGAACGCCGGCCTCCTCGAACGCCGCACACTCGACGGTCGCGGTCTCGTCACGGAGTTCGAAGACCGTCGGCCCGCTGGTCTGGCGGACGCCGGTGATCTCGCCCTCGAGGCGAACGACGCTGCCGACCTGGGCGTCGATCGAATCGATCGTCGTGCGGTTGAGTGCGGGTTCGGTCTCCGGCTCGGCGTCGGCCGCGTCGTCGGTCGCTGGCGTCGACGCGGCGGCGCTCTCGGTCGCGACGGAACCGCTCCCGCCCGTGACGGTTTCGCTCGCGTCCGGGGCGGGCGTCTCCGTCTCGGTCGGACCGCCGTCGTCGGCGGCCGCCTGGAGGTCGCCGGCCGCGACGTCGTCCGCGTCCACCGCGTCGTCGGTCGCGCCGGCGTGAGTCGCCGTCTCGTCCGTGTCGTCCTCGAACTCCTCGGGGCGTACTTCGTCGGACCCAGTGTCGATCAACTTCCCTCGGAACTCGCGTTCGCGCTGGCGGATCGACCAGCCGAGGTCGACGTTCCCGTTGTCCCGGACGTCGAGCACCTGGACGAAGACGTCGTCCCCGGGCTCCCAGTCGAGGCTCTCGAGTCGTTTGTCGAGTTCGCTTCTGTGCAACAGGCCAGTGACGTGGTCTCCGATATCGACGAAGACCCCGAAATCGGCGTAACCGTCGACGGTCCCCCGGTAGTAGCGACCGGGAGTCAGCTGCGAGGGAGAATTGCCGTCGAATTCGAAGACGGCATCCTCTTCGTGGCTCTCGCAGATCTCGCCGTCGACGGGTGTGCCGCAGATGATACAGTTACCCATCTACCCGGACCAAGCAGTTTCGCCCTAAAACGGTTGTCGGAATGCGTTCGGGACGAACGCGCCGATCGTTCACGAACGTTCGTGTAGAACCCTCACTCGAATACCGGGGAGTCGTCCTCGAGCGCCTCGATGTCGTCGGCGATTTTGCGAACGTCGTCGGGAAACAGCGACACCTGGATCTCGTTGTCGTCCTCGTCCTCGAAGACGAGTTTGACGCGCTTGTCGCCGAACTCCCGCGCCTCGGCGGACTCGACGTCGAACAGTTTGACCGTCGCAGACTTGTTCTTCGGGCCGACGTTCTTGATCGATCCGTCGTTCAACTCCACCATGAACTCCTCGAGCGTCAGTGCGAGCATGGTCCCCGTAGGAACCCCGTACAAAAAACGGTACGGCATCGACGGCGGGTACCGATCGATCGCGGGACCGGCACCCGCCGTCGCCGTCCTCGTCGAGCATCGATGCGGATCGCTCCCGTCGTGAACTCGCCCGGATCGCTTGGCTCGACGCGTTGGTAGCACGATCGCAGGGTGCGCGACCGGACCGCATGCGTGGTGTGTCAGTTCGCGTGCGGCATGCTATCGTAGCAAAGGCACCCGTATAAACATTGGTGATCGTACACGACCCATCTCAGGGGCCGATTTCCGGTCGATCCCGCCCGTGTCGACGACGGACGGCGGTCGGCCGACTGGGTTCCGGACCAGGCCCGCTCAATTTTAAGTTTACGTCGGACCAACGGTCGAATGCTATGCAAGTCACCTGGCATGGCCACTCGACGTGGCACGTCACCGTTGGCGACACCGAGTTGTTGATCGATCCGTTCTTCGACAATCCGAAGACCGACCTGGACCCGTCGGACGTCGAGGCGCCCGATTACGTGTTGTTGACCCACGGCCACGCCGACCACATCGCCCATGCCGGCGAGTTTTCCGATGCGACACTGGTGGCGACGCCCGAACTCGTCTCCTACTGCGAGGCGGAGTTCGGCTTCGAAGACGCCGTCGGCGGGATGGGGATGAACCTCGGTGGCACCGTCGAGTGCGGGGACGCCTTCGTGACCATGGTCCGTGCGGACCACACGAACGGGATCATGACCGAAAACGACGCGAGCGGGGGGATGCCCGCCGGTTTCGTCGTCTCCGATACGAAGCCCACGCAGGTGGCCGACGAGGACTCGACGACGTTCTACCACGCCGGCGACACGAGCCTCATGACCGAGATGCGCGAGGTCGTCGGCCCGTACCTCGAACCCGACGCGGCGGCCGTCCCGATCGGCGACCACTTCACCATGGGCCCGTGGCAGGCCGCGGTCGCCGTCGACTGGCTCGACGTCGACTACGCCTTCCCGCAGCACTACGACACCTTCCCGCCGATCGAGCAGGATCCCGACGACTTCGCTCGCGAGCTCCGCGCGACCGGCAGCGACGCCGAAGTCGTCGCACTCGAGGGCGACGAATCGTTCGACCTCGGGTGAGACGGTCCGCTGTACCTGTGTTCCGGAGCGACCGCGAGCGGTCCTGCGGTCGCTCCGGTACCGACTACAGCAGTCCGTATGAGCGGCTGCGATCGGACCGCTT
Organism: Halosolutus amylolyticus; assembly: GCF_023566055.1. NCBI lineage: Archaea > Methanobacteriati > Methanobacteriota > Halobacteria > Halobacteriales > Natrialbaceae > Halosolutus > Halosolutus amylolyticus. The sequence goes on from NZ_JALIQP010000002.1 coordinate 391,062, forward strand.
CGCTCTCACCCGGGGCGAACCGTCCCGCAATCGAGAACAACGTTTACACCGTCGGCTGTAGTCGTCTCGACTGCCATGGCGAAACAGGTAACTACTGTCTCCGAAGAGGGGTTCAGCGCGACGAACGAGATTCGTGACTTCGAGACGACGATCGACGCGACCGGCGAGGACGCGCCGGACACGCTCGAAGCACTGCTGGCCGCCTACGCGTCCTGTTACGTCCCCGCACTCCGGGTGGGCGGCGAACAGCGCGGCGTCGACGACCTCGGCCGCGTGGCGATCGAGTCGACGGGCGAACTCAACGACGACGACAAACTCGAGTCGATCGCGTTCGACATCCAGGTCGAGGCCGAGGTCGACGACGAGACCGCCGAGAAGATCCTCGATCGAGCCAACGACCTCTGCAAGGTCCACGACGCGGTCAAGCCCGACCTGCACGCGGAGATGACGCTCGAAGGCGACGCGTTCTAGCGCCGTCGCGACGACGTTCCACAGACGCGAGGGATCGGTTCCCGTCTGCAGTCGCGACGGGGGACGATCCGTGCCCGCCGGTCGCGACGAGGCGACTACTGTCATCCAGTGTGAACTAGTCACAACCCACATATTCGTCCGCCCCCACGTCCGGATATGCGCCGTGGACTGGTGGTCGTGCTCGTCGCCGGACTGGTCGTCTCCGCCGGCTACGCCGTCGGGTTCGGCGCGAGCGACGAGTACGAGTCCGAGAACGCAGATCTCGACGGCGAACTCGAGGTACACCACGTCGACGTCGGGCAGGGCGACGCGACGCTGATCGTCACCCCACACGGCGAGACGATCCTGATCGATTCGGGCGACTGGCGGGACGACGGGCGAGACGTCATCGACTATCTCGAGTCCCAGGGGATCGATCGGGTCGATCACCTGATCGCGACACACGGCCACGCCGATCACATCGGCGGGCACGCCGCCGTTATCGAGCACTTCGAGGAGCACGGCGACGGCGTCGGAGCCGTCTACGACACGGGAGTCGTCCACACGAGCCAGACCTACGAGGAGTACCTCGACGCGGTCGAGGGCTACGACGTCACCCTGTTCGAAGTCGGGGACGGCTACGACCTCTCCCTCGAGAACGACGCCGTCGAGGCGAGCGTAGTGCATCCGCCGGCGGACACTGCCGATCGGACGGACGACCTCGATTACAGCAGTCTCGTCCTCGCGATCGAGTTCGGCGAGTTCACCTACCTGACAACCGGTGACGCGGGCGGAGACGCGGAGCAACGACTCGTCGAACAGCGGAGCCACGAGATCGACGCCGACGCCTATCAGGTCGGCCACCACGGCTCCTCGAGTTCGTCGACGGAGCCGTTCCTCGACGCCGTCGACCCCCAGGTCGCGATCGTCTCGAGCGCCGCCGACTCCCAGTACGGCCACCCCCACGACGAGGTGCTCGAGTCGCTCGCCGATCGGAACGTCCGGACCTACTGGACCGGTGTCCACGGCGACGTCGTACTCGAGACCGATGGCCGGACCGTTTCGATGACGACCGAACGAGACGCGTCGACGGATCCGCTGGATCTGCTCGAGGCGAAACACGCGCCCCGGACCGACCACCGGGGGAACGACTCGTCGACGACCGAGAGCGACTCGAACGACCTGCCGACGGCCGACCAGCCGACGATCGATCGATCGACGACCGTACCGACCGAGCCTCGACGCGGAACCGTACTGACAGCGCCATGACCGACCACTACACTGCGACGCTCGACCGGATCGTCGACGAGACCACCGCGGTGCTCCTGCTCGAGGACGAGGGTTCCGTGGTCGACGAACGCACCGTCGACGTGGAGCGACTCCCGCTGGACGGCCGCCACGACGGGGCCGTCTTCGACGTCGAACTCGCGGACGGATCGCTCCGGGCGGTGACCCACCGCCCCGACGCGGAACGCGACAGACGGGAGCGACTCCAGGACCGGTTCGATCGCCTCTCGGAACGCCCGCCTGACGACGACTCCTGACCGATCGCGGGGCAGGTCTCACTCGCATCCAGTCTACCGACTGGCGACCGGCAACCGCGGGGAGAAGGTGGAACGGAGGGGAAGCCGAACCCCAGTGGGTCGGGATGCCTGCGATGACACAGCAACGGGGTCGTCCCGGTCGCGCAGGGGCGCTGACCCCGTTGCACGTCGGCGGTTTTACACTGCCGGCATTATCCATGGTGCCAACATACATTGGGAATCCGGACCATCAGTGTCGGCGACTCGATCGAACCGCGTTCCAGTGCGAGGCGACTTCGAAACGGCTGGACCGATCCACGATCGACCGGCCGCGTCCCGCCAGCCCCGCCGACGAGGGAAACGCTGATACCGGCACCGGCCCAATCGAGGGCCATGAGCGACACGCAGTGGACCGACCGGATCGTCGGGGCGCGGATGACCGTCGATCAGGAGTTCTCCTCGCGGATCCAGGGCTCGCAGTTCTCGAGCCAGCAGTGGAGCCTGATCATGACCGCGACCGAGTTCGAGATCGAACACCCGGACGATCCGGATCGGGCGCGGATCGTCGCCAACACGGAGAAGGTCGAGCAGGTCATCCCCGAACTCGACAACATCCAGGCGGGGATGGGTGCGATGGGGGGCCAGGCCGGCAGTTCGGGCTCGCGATCGTCCGGCGGCGTCCTCGACTCGATCAAGGGGGCGCTCGGACTCGACGGCGGCGACGACGGCGGGTCACACGAGGAGCAACGCCGGGCCGCCGAACAGCTCACCCAGGAGTACGCCGACGAACTGCAGTCACACCTCGAGACGAACGGGCGGTGGGAGTCGGTGCGACGCACCGCGGCCGAGGACCAGTAAGAACGACACTCGCGCTTTAATCGCCTTCCCTACAGGCACGAACCGGCTCAATCGCCGGCGCGGAACATCGTGTACTCGCTGGCCTCGTAGATGTTGATGAGTTCGGTCACGAGTTCGTCGTAGGACTCGTCCTCGACGCGCAGCGTGTCCAGCCGTTCGATCGTCTCTTCCTCGAGTTCGACTGACGGCATACCCCTTCGTTCGTTGCCGAGGCGCAAAAACACACGGGGGTTACGTCACCGGGAAGCCACGACGGCCGAATACCGGCGACGTCGCCCCAAGCCACAGCACCTTTAGGCACGCTTCACGAGCGTAGTGGTATGACCGACGAAGTAGACACGACGACGATCTCGATCAGTTCCGACGACGGCTCCAGCGACGACGTGACGATCCCGAGCGGACTCGTCGACCTCGTCGCGGAAGGCGACCAGAGCACCGCCGAGACGATCGGCGACGTGACGCTGCTGTCGTTCGCCAGCCGCGCTCACCACCTCGTCCACCACGGCGAGGAGGCAGACCCGGAACTCGAGGCCCAGGAGGAACGCGTGATGGACCTGTTCGAGGACCGGTTCGGCGTCACCTTCGGCGAAGCGACCGGCCACCAGCACTGAGGGCCGGCGGGATCGAACGACGATCACGCGCAACACTCGTTTTCCGATCGATCGTCGATTCGAGACCGGTAGCCGGAATGGGCGGTTACGTCGCCCCGAGGCCGGAAATTCCGTCGAAGGGGTTGCCGAACGGATCACCGCCCGGTCCCTCACCCGGAGAGTCGTCCGGACCTCCGCCGGGAGGTTCGTCGGGCGGCCCATCGCCAGGTGTCTCGTCAGGCGGCCCATCGCCAGGTGTCTCGTCGGGCGGCCCGTCACCCGCGCCCGGTCCGTCGGCCCCGTCGCCGGGACCGGTCTCCCCATCAGGTTCATCGTTCGATCCGGGCGGTTCGTCTTCTCCCGGTTCGTCGGCCGGTCCTGTTTCTCCAGTTTCGGCGTCTGACGGCGCTATCTCGCCCGCAGTGGCAGTCTCAGCCGTAAGCACCTCCTCGTAATCGTAGCCGGTCATGTCGACCTCCCAGACGAGCCGTTCGTCGTCGGACTCGGGCGTCCACTCGACGGTGAACGTGTTCTCTCCAGGCTGGAGTTCCTCGATCGGCTCCTGGACCGTCGTCCCCTCGACGAACTCGCTTCCGACGATCAGGGGCGCGTCGTTGGAGTTGTCGTAGCCGAAGGTCACGTCGATTCCGTCGTCGGTCGGCGTCGTCTCCACGACGCCGATCGCGGGCAGTTCCGGCCGGACCTCGAGGATGCACTGCTCGGCGTCCGGGTTCGGATAATCGATTTCACCGGGGGTCGCGTCGGGCGAGGCGAAGCCGGTGATCGCAGCACCGAAGTCGCCCGACGGAACCTCGACAGTTGCCCCGTCTTCCGTCTCGGTGACGGCGAACTCCTCGCCGGTCTCGTAGGTGAACGTCCCGTCGAACGGGGCCGACACGTCCTCGCCGACGGTAATCGCGTACTCGCCGATCGAGTTGCCGTCCGCGCCCGACTCGTAGAAGCCAGTTGTGACGATAATCTCGTCGCCCTCCTCGAACGTCCCGGTCACCTCGGCGTTCGAACAGTCGAGGTACTCGACGGCGAACTCCTCGGCGACGGTGTACTCGATCGTCTCGGTCGCGAGGGGGTCCGCCTCGGGATCGACAGCGGACACGACAGCGACCTCGAGCGTCGCATCGTCTTCGAGCGGCGGGTCGAGATCGATCGTCTCGTTCTGGATTGGGTCCCCGGGAGCGAACGGGCCCGTTTCGCCGATCTCCTGGCCGTCCTCGTCGGTCACCGTGAGCGCGTACTCGACCGAGGCGTTCGCCGCTTCGACCGTCAGGTTCGTGCCATCGCCCGTCTGATTCTCGACCGACAGCGACGCCTCCGGCGCTTCGTCCTCGACCGTGTACTCGATCGTCTCGTTCGCGAGCGTCGCGTCGTCACCGTCCTCGCCGGCCGCGACGACGGCGACCTCGAGCGCCGCGTCGTCTTCGAGCGGTGGTTCCAGATCGAGGGATTCGTTTTCGATCGTTTCGTCCGGGCCAAACGCGTCGCTCTCGCCCAGTTGCTCACCGTCCTCGTCGGTCACAGTGAGGACGTACTCAACCGAGGCGGTCGCCTCGTCCACGACGAGGCTCCCACCGTCGCCGTCCTGATCTTCGACGGTCAGCGACGCCTCCGGCGCTTCGTCGTCTCCGTCGGCCTCGTCCGCGATCGCGTACTCGATCGTCTCGTTTGTCAGTTCCTCGCTGTCCGGGCCGACGAGCGCGACGTCGACGGTCGTGTTCTCCTCGATCGGCGGATCGAGGTCGAGGGACTCGTTCTCGATCGACTCGTTCGCGTCGAACGTCTCGCTCTCGACGGTCTCGCCATCGTACGCGGCCGTGAGCACGTACTCGACCGAGGCGTTCGCTTCCGCGATCGTCAGGTTCGTGCCGTCGCCCGTCTGATTGGCGACCGACAGCGTCCCCTCGGGTTCGGCCGCCTCGTCTTCCGCATCGCCGTCTTCGACTTCTCCCTCGTCGCCGACCGCTACGACTGCCGTGTCGAGGACGGGCGACCCGCCCGGCGTCACGTACGGCGGATCGTCCTCGCCACCGGTGTCGGCGTAGTCGAACGCCCCGTCGTCGTCCGTGTCGAGGTGGACAGCGGCGACCAGCGGCTGCTCCTCGGCGATCGCGTCGTCGAGTTGGATCTCGACGTTCTCGTGCGTGCCGGCCCCGAGGAACTCCGAGACGCCGAGGACGGCGTCGGGTTCGAGACCGACGTCGTCTCCCGCGTAGAGGGCCACGAAGCCGCCCTCCGAGAGGGAGACCTCGTCGATCACGACGCGATCGCCGGCGCTCTCCCTGTCCTCGAACGCGATCGACGCCTCGCCCTCGAGTTCGTCGACCTCCTCGAGTCGCTGTTCGGAGTCGGTCCTCGCGAACTGCCGGAGTTCGGCCTCCCCGTCGACCCCCTCGTCGACGGCGAAGGCGGCCGTGTCGGACGCCGTCTCCTGGCTCAGGATCTGTAGCTGTGTCACGCTGATCCGCTGGAACTGGACCACGCGGGCCGTCTCTTGGCTCGCCCCGCGGGCCGCGATCTGGATCTGCTCGATCGTCGCCTCCTGGTGCTGGACGAGCACGCCGCCCGCGGTTCCCTCGGCGAGTTTCTGTACCTGGACCACGTCGACGATCTGTTTCTGGATCACGGCCCCTTCGCCGGCGCCGCGTGCCGCGGCCTGGATCTGCTCGACCTCGACGATCTGGCGCTGGACCGCCGACTCGATCGACCCCTTCGCGGCCCCGAGGGCGGCGTACTGGATCTGCGTGATCGAAACCTCCTGTTGCTGGACGAGCACACCCTGCGAGGCCCCGTCGGCCGCCGCCTGGATCTGCTCGACCGTCGCCTCCTGGCTCTGGGTGATCGACCCCTTCGCCGCGCCGAAGGACGCCTCCTGGATCTGCGTGATGGAGATCCGCTGGACCTGCCGGACGGTGACCCGCTGGACCTGTTTCAGCGGCCCGCTCCCGGCACCGCGTGCCGCCGCCTGTGTCTGCTCGACCGAAACCGCCTGTTTCTGGACGATCGCGCCGGCCGCCGCGCCCGCGGCGGCCTTCTGGACCTGTTTGATCGTTACCCGCTGGCGCTGTTCGACGTCGACGTCTTGCTCCCCTTCGAGTGCCGCCCTCGTACTCCCGTCGAGCGCGCCCGCAGATGCGCCGGCCGCGGCGTTCTGGACGTGCTCCAGGGTGGTTCGCTGGCGCTGTTCGACCGTGATCTTCTGATATTGCTCGAGCACGCCGTAGGCCGCCCCCTGGGCCGCCTCCTGGATCTTCGGCTGTTCCCGGACGTCTTTGTCGCCGGCCTCGCTCGCGGCCCCGGCGGCGGCACCGCGGGTCGCCACCTGGATCTGCTCGACGGTCGCGCGCTGTTTCTGGGCGATCGCGCCGTGTGTCGCGCCCCAGGTCGCGCTCTGCATCTGGCTCGCTTCGACCGTCTGGTACTGGGCCAGCGCGCCGTCGGTAGCCCCGCCGACCGCCGACTGGACCTGCTCGACTTCGACGCGCTGTTGCTGGATCAGCGTGCCGTGGACCGCCCCTTTCGTCGCCTCCTGGACCTGCTCGACGGAGGCCTCCTGGTGCTGGGCGACCGACTCGCGCGCCCCCTCGATCGCGGCGGCCTCCTGCTCCTGGGTCACCTCGACGCCCTGGGACTGGACGAGGTCGATCCCCTCCTGGACGCCGGTCTCGACGGCGTCTTCCTGTGCTTGCGAGAGCGACGCGACGGCGGGACCGCCGTCGCTCGCCGACGCGGTCGTCGGTTCCATCGAAACCAGTCGCGAGTTCGTCGCCCCGCGATCGAGCGGGGTGACCGCCGCACCGTCATCGGACCCACTGGCTGCCGCCCCGTGATCGAACTGCGGTTGGCCGTCAGCGGCCGAAACGACACCGTCCGTGTCGGCCCCCGCGTCACCGACGTTTCCGGTCCCACCACCGAGGAGCGGCAGAGCGAGCATGCTCGTGGCCATTCCGACGGTGACGAGGACCACCACCGCCGCCGTCGCGGACGATCGTCTCATACATCTCGCCTCCGGGTCGCGGTCTGGACCCCGATCGAGGTCGTGGAACCGACCCCGATCCGCGTCGAACCCGTCCCTTCGCCCCGGGCCGCAGTCCCGGTCCGCGATCGAAACGTCGATCCTGTCCACCGATCTCCCCCACGCCGTACCGCCGTACTACTCGAACCCATGGCTCCCTCACGAGGGATCGAACGAGCGCATAAGGACGCCGTCCGTTTCGGTTGCATCGCGGACACAATCGGACGTTACGGTGTGAAACGCATTCCTCCGACCGAGAAAGTCCCGTCCGAAGAGGGGGCAGTCACGTCGCGCGACGCTACCGGACAGTCACAGGAGCCGACAGGTAGCCCGGTGTTTCGCGCCGATCGCGGCTCGTGCACGGACCCGTTCGAACGCGGGAGCGCGACGCCCGCTACCGAGACCGGTGTCGTAAACCGAAGTATTGATCCGGGTATACGAACGATCCGGCGGTATGGAAACGGAACAGTCCGACGTCGATCTCGTGGGAGGCGAAACCGTCAGAGCCGTCGCTCGAGCCGCGTTACTGGCGGCGTTGATGGGCGCGGCCGCCATCGTCACGATCCCGTACCCGCTGTCGCCGGCACCGGTCACGCTCCAGGTACTCGTGGTCTTTCTCGCCGGCCTCTACCTCGGGCCGCTGTGGGGAACGTTCTCGATCGGCCTCTACCTCGCCGCCGGCGCGATGGGTGCGCCGGTGTTCTCCGGTGCGACCGGCGGCCCCGGCGTCCTCCTGTCGGAGCCGACCGCCGGGTTCCTCTGGGCGTTCCCGATCGGCGCCCTGGTGATCGGCCTTCTCGTCCACCGGGAAGTCTCACCACGAGACCCTGCCGACGTCCCCGTCCCGCTCGTGGTCGGGAGCCTGCTCGCCGGACTCCTCGTCATCTACGCTGGCGGCGTCGGCTGGTTCGCCTGGATCGCCTCGACGAGTCTCCCGGAGGCCGCGGCCGCGGTCGCGGTGCCGTTCGTGCCGGCCGACCTCCTCAAACTCGCCGCCGCGCTCGCGATCGTTCGGAGCGGTCGACTCGATCCGGTATGAGCGGGCGGCGAGGGATCGGCGGATGATCGAGTTCGACGCCGTCTCGTTCGGGTTCGAGGACGTCCCCGTCCTCGATGACGTCTCCCTGACGATCGACGACGGCGAATTCGTCGTGCTCGCGGGCGCGAACGGGAGCGGGAAGACCACCCTGTGCCGTCACTGTAACGGCCTCCTCGAACCCGATTCGGGAACGGTCCGCGTCGACGGCACGCCCGTCCGGGACGACCTGGTGGGTGCTCGCTCGACCGTCGGGATGGTCTTCCAGCACCCGCGCGACCAGTTCGTCGCGGCGACCGTCGGCTCCGACGTCGCCTTCGGCCCCGAGAACCTCGGCCTCCCGCGCGCGGAGATCGATCGCCGCGTCGAGTCGGCGCTCGCCGCCGTCAACATGACCGGCCGCGAGACCGATCTGATCGACGCCCTCTCGGGCGGCGAGCAGTCCCGCGTGGCCATCGCGGGCGCGCTCGCGATGGACCCGTCCCACCTCGTCCTCGACGAACCGTTCACCGGGCTCGACGACCCCGCACGCCGGTCCGTCCTCGATCGGCTCGCGTCGCTCTCGAACGACGGGACGGGCGTCGTCCTCGCGACCCACGACCTCCGCGACGTGATCCCGCTGGCCGATCGCGTGATCGCCATGCGGGACGGCCGCGTCGTCGTCGACGGGACGTCCCCCGGCGCGCTCGACGAACTCGCCGACCTCCCGGTACGGGTGCCACGCTCGCGACGACCCCACGAGTAAGCGATGCTCACCTACGAACCCGACGAGACGATCGCGCACCGGCTCGATCCCCGCTCCAAGCTCGCGGTCCAGATGGGGTTCGCCGCGACGGCGCTGGCCCACACGAGTCCGCGCGCCCTCCTTGCGCTCTCGGTCGTGGCCGCGCTCCTCCTCGCGGCCGCGCGGGTCCCGCTGTGGCGGACGCTCGTCGCCTACCGCTTCGCGCTGGTGATTCTCGCGATCGCCCCCATTGTCGCAGCGGTGACCCTCGGCGCGCCCTGGATCGACGTCGGCGACGGCCTCGCGTCGGCTCGCGCAAGCTATCGCGTCCTGCTCGTCCTGCTCGTCAGCGCCGCCTACGTCCGATCGACGCCGGTTCGCCACTCCCGCGCCGCGATCCAGCGGACGATCCCCGGCAAACCCGGTCAGCTACTCGGGATCGGCGTCGCGCTCGTCTTCCGGTTCCTCCCGGTGCTCCGGGCCGACCTCCGGACGATCCAGGACGCCATGGCCGCACGCCTCGGCACCGAACGGAGCGCCGTCGAGCGCGCCAGCACGATCGGCGTCCTCGGCCTCGAACGCGCGTTCGACCGCGCCGATCGACTCTCGCTCGCGCTCCAGGCACGCTGTTTCGCGTGGAATCCGACGCTCCCGGCGCTGTCGTTCGGGCGGCTCGATTACCCCGCGATCGCGATCGCCATCGTGCTCGCGCTCTCGGCGTTCCTGTAGCCGTTCGAGGGAATCATCAGGTCTCGAACTCGATCCGTGGTGTCCGACGCCGATCGGCCGCGACGCTCGCGATTCGACTTCGTTTGTCCAAATCCCTCCAGAACGTAGTACCGGCTCACGGGTTTGGTCGCCGAAAAATAAGCCGGTGGAGGGGATTGTGAACCACGGTCGGAGCGAAGCTCCTCCCTGATTCAAATCCCTCCCTGCGGCTTTTCAGCCTCACTTCGTTCGGCAGAAAGAGCCGGTGGAGGGATTTGAACCCTCGACCTAATCCTTACGAAGGATTCGCTCTGCCAGTCTGAGCTACACCGGCGCGGTACGCGTTTATTCGTAGGATCGATACCAGCCATAAGGGTTGCGAATCGGACCGGTCGTGTGAGGCTATTGCGTGGTCGATCGCTCCAGACGGACGTCCAGACAGACGTTCTCCTCGTGGGGTGCGTACGAGCGGACGACGCGGCGGTTCTCGACGGTGACCTCGTACTCGGGTCGTGCGGCCGCGCGGATCGCGCGTTCGCCCGGCCCGAACGGGTCGTCCTCGTGCTGGATGTCGTAGTAGTGGACCACGCACTCGTCGCCCGCGAGTTCGACGGCGGTGTCGAGGAACTCGTCGGCGCTGTGAGGCAGGTTCATCACGAGTCGCGTCGCCCAGTCCGCGTACTCGCCGGCGACCTCGCGGACGTCGCCGTGGATGGCCGTGAGGCGATCCGCGACGCCGTTCCGGCGCGCGTTCTTCCGCAGGTACTCGATCGCGTCCTCGTTGATGTCCACGCCGACGCACTCCGCGCCGCGTTTCGCGAACGGGACGACGAACGGACCGACGCCCGCGAACATGTCGACCGCCCGATCGTCGGCCGAGACCTGCTCGGCGACGCGGTGGCGCTCGGTCGCCAGCCGCGGCGAGAAGTACACCGCGTCGAGGTCCAGCGCGAACTCGCAGCCGTACTCCCGGTGGACCGTCTCGGTCCCCTCGCCCGCGAGCACCTCCCAGTCGCGGACCCGCGTCTCGCCTTTCACCTTCGATCGCTTGTTGACGACCGTCTCGACCGGCAGGTCCGAGTCGACGATCGCCTGGGCGATCTCGAGGGCGCGTTCCTGGCTGTCCTCGTCGAGCAGGACCACGTCGCCGAGGCGCTCGTAGGACGGTTCGAACCCGAGCAGATCGGCGGGCATCGTCTGGGACCGGCGTTCCGGGACCGCCCGCGAGACGACCGTAAACTCCGCCGGGACCGCGTCGGGATCGGAAACCGGAATGTAGAGCTCCCCATCCTCGACGTCGATCTCGTAGTCGTCGTCGATCAGGTCCGCGTCGGCGAGTCGCGATCGCGTCGCTTCGCCCTCCTCGCGCGTGACGCGGACGCACGGCACCTCCATACCCGGAGTCGGAGACGGGTCGCCGTAACGGTGACGCTTCGAGACGATCGGGCCGTCGATCGATCGACGCCGCGTCGCGGTCGGCGACGCCGATCGAGCCGTCGGATCGTGAAGAATTTTCAGGACCCCGTCCCTACGTGGGCGGTAGCATGGCCGATCGGACGGAGCTGACGACCGTCGAAACGGTCCACGAGGAGGGATCGTGGCTGTTCACGATCTGGGATCGGTACGGAAACCAGGACGAGGTAATCCTCGTTCCGTGCGAGGACGGCGTCGAGCAGAACTCGATAGCCAGTCAGCGCGGGAACTCCGCTGACGACAGCGCCGAACAGAACTCGACTAGCAGTCGGCCTGCGACCGACGAGGGCGTCGAGGCGTGGATCAACCGCTGTACGCACGAGGCCCAGCGGTTCGATACCGGCCGCGGCGTCGCGATGCGCGACGGCCGGATCATCTGTCCGAAACACGGCTCGCTGTTCGACGCCTGTACGGGCTACTGCGACAACGGCAAGGCCGCCGACACGACCCTCCCGCCGATCGACATCGCGGTCGAGGACGGCACCGTCTACCTCACCGACGACGAAGTGTCGTTCGCCCACGCGGGCGCGATCGGCGCGGACGAGGACGATGACGACGACGGACCCGCCTCGACGTCGCACCTCTCGTTCTAGCCCGTGAGATCGAGGCGGTCGCGATCGTCGACGACGGACGAGCGGTCGGATCGCGATCACCCGGCCACGACCCGTCTCGAAAGGGTATTCCCGCCGCTCGCAGTACGTGTCCCCATGCTCACCTTCATCGGCCTCGGACTCTACGACGAGCGATCGATCACCGTCGAGGGCCAGGAGGCGCTCCGGAGCGCCGATCACGCCTACGCCGAGTTCTACACTAGCCGGCTGATCGGGACGTCGATCGACGACCTCGAGGCGTACCACGACGTGTCGATCGAAGTCCGGGACCGCGCCGGCGTCGAACAGCACCCCGAGGACATCCTCGCGGCGGCCGAGAGCGAGGACGTGGCCTTCCTGACGGCCGGCGACACGATGATCTCGACGACCCACGTCGACCTCCGACTCCGGGCACACGAGCGGGGGATCGACACGCGCGTGATCCACGGCGTGACGGCCCAGACGGCGACCAGCGCGCTGACCGGCCTCCAGAACTACCGCTTCGGCAAGGCGACCACCCTGCCGTTTCCCTACGCTCACGGGGCCGACGGGCTGCCCGCGAGCGTGACGAACACGATCGACGAGAATCGGGCCGACGGACTCCACACGGTCGTCTACCTGGATATAAAGGCCGATCGCGAGGACCGCGAGGAGTACATGACGGCCGACGTCGGCGCCGACCTGCTCGACGAGGAGTATCCCGACCTCGTCGGCGTCGTCGTCGCCCGGGCGGGCAGTCCCGACCCGCTTGTCGAGGCTGGCACGATGACCGACCTCGCCGACCGGGAGTTCGGCGACCCGCTCCACCTGCTCGTGATCCCCGGCGACTGTCACCTGCTGGAGGCCGACGCGCTGGTCGAACTCGCCGGGGCCGACAGGGAGACGCTCGACGTAGTCTGATACGGATTCCTGTACCGATGTACCGGCGCAACCGGACGGGTCGCGGTTGTGCCGGAACTGAGTACAGCGGTCCGTATGAACCGACTGCGGAGCGCCGAGTCGACGGCAGTTACTCGAGAAATTCCACCAGACGGTCCATGAAGTCCCCCGGTACCTCGACGTGCGGCGTGTGGCCGGTGTTGCCGAAGACGACCTCCTCGTACTCGCCGCCGCGATCGGCGTAGGTGTCGAGGACGGCCCTGGTCTGGTCGACCATGGGTTGCGGCGGGAAGACGTCCTCGCCGGGCCACCCGGGGACCTGTCCCATCCGGCCGAGCGTCCCGAGGTCGAACATGGATTCGTTGGAGACGATCTGGTCGGAGTCGCCGCGAATCCAGAGCACGGGCGGTTTCTCGTGGTCCTCGACGTCGGCGATCTCGTCGAGCGTGCAGTACTTCGGCGAGACGGCGTTGTTCACCCCGGTGTCGCCCGGGGCGACCCCCGGCCAGTTCTCGCTCTCGATCGCCGACCCCGGGTAGTTCTCGTCGCCCGTGACCGTATCGAGCATCCCGGTCAGGTACGACTCCTCGCGATCGGGGTCGAACTCGTGGGTCGGATCGACGTAGTAGGTCCGCAGGATCTTCCGCGGCGAGGCCTCGCCCGACGGGTCCCGCACGCGATCGGCGAGCGCCGAGACGAACTCGTCGTTGCCGATGCCGCCGCCCGACCCGGCGTAGTCGTCGAAACACGGCGTCCCCTCGACGTCTTTCGTCCCGCCGAACCCGTACGGCGAGACCGGGTTGACGAGTACGAGCGCGTCGACCACGTCGGGGTGGTCGATCGCGTACCGCATCGCGACGCCGCCGCCGATCGACCACCCGACGAGGGTCACCGGCCCGTCGATTTCGAGGGCAGTGAGAACGGCACGCAGGTCGCCCGCAAAATCGCCGAGACCGTTCGTCGCGTCGACCGGCTTCGTCTCCGAATCGCCGTACCCTCGCATGTCGGGCGCGATCCCGTGATACGTCGCCGGCAGGTCGACGAGCGTGTCCTCGAAGAATCGCGACGAGGAGACGTTCCCGTGCAGGAAGACGACCGACGGCCCGTCAGGATCGCCCGCCTCGAGGACGTGGGTCTCGAGGCGATCGGTCTCGACGACGCGGGAGTCGACGCCGGCACGGGTGTCGTCTCGGGTCATGGCCGGCGCTACCACGTTCCCCGTGTTAAGTCTCCGGCCGGAACGATCGGAAACGACCGTCGCGTCTACCCCTCGGAGACGGAACCGGATCAGGAAAACAGCCGCTTGAGGCGCGCGAACAGTCCGCTCGATCGATCCTCGCCACGGCGTGAGGTGGCAGACAGGCCAACCGGATCGGCGGCAGGCCTGCCATCGGAAGCAGTATCCGAGTCGCTATCGTCGGTCGCTTCGGTCGACTCCGCGTCGTCGGTCGCCGCGGTCGCGTGACTGTCGGCTTCCGCGATCGCCCGTTCGAGAAGCCCCTCGGCGTCGGCGATAGCGTCTTTCACCGACCCCTCGACGAGCGGTTTTCCCTCGAAGCGGTCGCGCGTGATCGACGTGTCGGTGGCGACGATGACGGCGTCGGCCGCCGCGATCGCCTCGCTCGAGAGTTCGTTCTCCTGGCCCATGGCCCCCTGCACCTCGACGTCGATCGCGTGATCGTTCGCCGCCGCGACCTGCTCCAGGTTCTCGGCTGCCATCTGACAGTGCGCGATCCCGGTCGGACAGGACGTAACTGCGACGAACTTCATGTGTTACCGCTCCGCTACGTACTCACGAACCGTAGTCTTCGTGGTCGTCTCGATCGCCCGGTTCGCGTGCTCGTCTCCGGACGCGGCCTCAAGTTTCGGATTCCGCTTCGGGGGACGAGAGGACCGCCTCGAGCGCGTCGAGCGCCGCCTCGGCGTCGTCTCCTTCGGCGACGATTCGAACGTCGGCCCCGCTCGCGACGCCGAGACTCGTGACGGCGAGCACGCTCGCCGCGTTCACCGGGTCGCCGTCGACGGGCGCGACCTGCACGTCCGCGTCGAACCGGGTCGCGGTCTCGACGAACGTCGCCGCCGGGCGCGCGTGGAGTCCGTCCGCCGGGACGACGGTGACGATTCGCTCCATCACGCGACCGCCTCCACGAGGGTGGCCCGGACCTCCGCGGGGGACGCCGCGTCGTGCAGACCCGCGCGCACGTCGTCGTGCATGAGCGCACGCGAGAGCGAACTGAGTATCGAGAGGTGGGCCTCGGTGCTGTCGGACGGGACGAGCAACAGGAACAGCAGCGTCGCCGGCGCTCCGTCCATCGTGTCGATGTCGATGCCCTCGTCTGAGCGGGCGAACACGATGGTCGGCTGGACGACGGCGTCGGTCTTTGCGTGGAACAGGCCGATTCCCTTCCCGATCCCGGCCGCCGTCTCCGCTTCCCGCGCGAGCAGGGCCTCGAGCGCGGCGCTCCGGTCCGCGACCCGATCGGCCTCGACGGCGCGATCGAGGAGGTACTCGATGCACGCGTCCTTGCTCGTCGGCGGTTCCTGGAGCGTGAGTAGCTCCGGCGCGAGTACGGCGTCGATGTCGTCCATGGGCGTAGTATACTGGTACTGTGGTTTAGTTAGTCGCTCTTCCGGACCGCCTCGATCGCGGCCGCGTTTTCCTCGTACTCGGGTTTGACGACCGTCACTATCGCGGCCGTGACGGCCGTCCCGAGGGCGAGACACGCCAGGAACAGGAGCCAGCTGTTCGCGAGGAAGACGACGAGGATGCCGCCGTGGGGCGCGGGCATCGTGACCCCGAGCCACATCGCAGTGGCGGCCGCGGTCGCGCTCCCCATCACGATGCTCGGAACGACCCGTCCCGGATCGGCCGTTGCGTAGGGGAGCACGCCCTCGGTGACGAACGACAGTCCCATCGGCACGGCGGCCCTGGCGGTTTCGTAGCGCTCCTCGGGGTACTTGTGCGGAGCGACGACGGTCGACAGTGCGAGTCCGAGCGGTGGCACCATCCCGGCGATCATCACCGCTGCCATCGGCCCGTAGATCTGCTCGGTGATCAGCGTCACGGCGAATACGTACGCGACCTTGTTGACGGGACCGCCACTATCGATCGCGATCATCGCGCCAAGGATGCCCCCGTACGCGAGCGCCTCCAGACCGGCCGCGTCCCGGGAGAGGGCGGTGAGCCACTCGGTCGCGAGTGCGAGCGGTGGCGCGAGCAGAAAGATGACGACGGGAGCGAGCAGCCCGGTTACGAGGACCGGAAGCAAGAGCACGGGTACGAGCGGTTCGACGGTGTCCGGCACGTCGACACGAGCGAAACGGTCGACGAGCGCCCCCGCAAGCAGGCCAACGCCGAGCGCGCCGAGAAAGCCGACCCCCGTCCCGCCGGTCTCGATGCCGACGATCCGTCCCGCTTGCTCGACGACCGCACCCTCCTGGACGATCGCGGTGAGGACGAACCCCGGCGCGAGACCGGGTCGATCGGCGATTCCGTAGGCGACGTACGCGCCGAACACGGGAACCACGAGCGCGAGACCCGCGCGGCCGATTTCGGCGAGGAACCACGCGAGAGTACCCGGCTGCTCGAGCGCACCGTCCCCGCCGACGACGCGGGCGACGGCGAGGAAGACGCCGCCGATAGTGACGAAGGGAATCATGAAGCTCACCCCGGTCATGAGATCCCTCCGCACCGACCTGAGGTGGGTGGAGATCGCAGTCGTAACGGACGTGGGCTTCTCTGTCACGGGTCACCTCGTGAAGAGGGGAACGTCGGTCGACTCCGAACGGACGCCGGACATCTCGGGAACGGTCGTTCCCGGAACCGAAACGACCTCGGCGGCGACGGTCACGCCCATGCGAAGGGCGGCGGTTCCGGACTGGCCGCGCGCGAACGTCGAGAGGACGCCCGCGAGTAGCGCGTCGCCCGCGCCGACGGTGTCGACGACCTCGACGTTCCGGGAGTCCGCCCGGTAGACGCCCTCCGGTGAGGCCAGCAACGCGCCATCCTCGCCAAGCGACGCGACGACGTGTTCGAACCCCTCCTCGCGGAGCGACTGGGCCGCCTCTACGCACTCCTCGACGGAGTGAACCGGCATTCCCGTCGCCGTCCCGAGTTCGCGACGGTTGGGCTTGCACGCGAAGTACTCGCTTCGAAGTCCCTTCAGCAGATCCCCCTGAACGTCCACGACGGTCCGCCACGAACCGGCGCTGGCGATGCGATCGATCGTCGCCGGACCCAGGTTCGGCGGGAGGCTTCCCGCGACGACGACCATCTCGGGGTCGTGCTCGCTGACCTTCGCGACGACCTCCCGAATGGTCTCCTTCTTGACGTTGTGGCCCGACTGGTTGATCTTGTACTCCTCCTCGTCGCTGAGGATCGTCGTGTTGAGGCGCGTACACCCGCCCATCT
This sequence comes from Halosolutus amylolyticus, assembly GCF_023566055.1. Lineage (NCBI taxonomy): Archaea > Methanobacteriati > Methanobacteriota > Halobacteria > Halobacteriales > Natrialbaceae > Halosolutus > Halosolutus amylolyticus. Next base: position 408,331 of record NZ_JALIQP010000002.1, read on the forward strand.
CGACGAAGTCGTTCGGGATCTTCTGGCGGGCGAGTTGCTCCTCGATGTACGACCCCAGGAAGCCGCCGGTGAGACCGGTCGCCACCGTCTCGACGCCGAGGCCGTGGAGGTACTTCGAGACGTTGATCCCCTTGCCGCCGGGGTCGTACTGGGACATGCTCGCCCGCTTGACCACGTCGGCATCGAGGTCCCCCTCGACGGTGATCGTGTGATCGACGGCGGGATTGAGGGTGACGGTCAGGATCACCGGACCACCCCGTCGACGACGTCGACGCCGGCCGCCTCGAACGGTTCGCGCTGCTCGTCGGGTAGCGTCGCGTCGGTCACGAACACGTCGATGTCCGCGAGGTCGGCGAAGTGGACGAAACTCCGCCGGCCGAGTTTGGAGCCGTCCGAGACGAGGACGACTCGCTGAGATTTCTCCACCATCAGCGACTTCATCCGCGCTTCGTCCTCGTTCGGCGTCGTCAGGCCCGCATCGGGGTGGATGGCGTTCGTCCCGAGGAAGACGGTGTCGAAGTTCGTCCGCTCGAGGAACTGCTCGCCGGTGGGCCCCACCAGCGCCCAGGTCTGTTCGCGAAGCGTTCCGCCGGTCAGCTTCACGTCGCCGCGTTCGCCCAGTTCCATCGCGATCAGTGGGGAGTTCGTCGCCGCGATGAACTCGACGTCAGGGGCGGCCTTCGCGACCTCGATGGTCGTCGTGCCGGAGTCGAAGAAGACGACCTGTCCCGCGTGGATTTCCCCGGCCGCGCGGTCGCCGATGGCGCGTTTCGCCTCGAGGTTCTGGACCTGTTTCTGGCTGTACGTTCGTTCCTCGGCGACGCTCGACGTCGGGAGCGCACCGCCGTGAGAGCGCTCGATCAGTCCGTCCGACTCGAGATCCTGCAGATCGCGGCGGATCGTCGCCTCGGAGACGCCGAGTTCCTCGGCGAGTTCGGTGACGGTCCGTCCGTTCTCTGCCGAGACGACCTCGACGATCTCGCGTTTCCGTTGTTTGGGTAGCATACCTGAGCGGGGAGAGAGCTGTTCGTTAGGCTAGGAGTTTCGACCCCGTGACCTTATGTGTTCTTGAACGTTTCTGACCGACTCTGCCTGCTGGAGAGGACGGTGAGAGCGAACGTGACGATCGCGCCGACGCCGGCGACGATCGCACCGCCGTAGATCCCCTGCAGGTAGTTGTACGTCGCGATCAGGACGAGCGCGACACCGAGGGCCAGCGGGGCGAACTCCGCGAGCGTCTCCGTGTCGATCGCCGTCACGCGAGTTGTTCTCCGCTTTCCGCCTCGGTCTCGTGCTCGCGATCGAACGTGAGCGACTCGCCGGACTCGGAGTCGAAATAGTGGAGCGAGCGGCGATCGAACTCGACGCTGACGCGGTCGTCGACCTCGACCGGTCCCCCCGGTTCGATCGACGCCTTCATCGTCGTCCCGTTGCCCAGGCCGAGTTCGAGCACGGTCTTTTCGCCCTGCGGTTCGACGACGTTGACCGTCGCCGGCAGTCCGTCCGGCCGCAGGGTTACGTCCTCGGGGCGGACCCCGAGGACGACGTCGTCGCCGATCGAGTCCTCGAGCGCCCAGTGGTACTCGTCGGGCACCTCGTGCTGGAACGAGTCGAGGTCGACGGCGAGGCCGTCCTCGTGGCGGCGAACCGTTCCCTCGAGGAAGTTCATGCTCGGCGACCCCAGGAAGTCCGCGACGAACAGGTTCCGCGGGTTGGAATAGACGAACGTCGGCGGACCGACCTGCTGGATCTGGCCGTCGTTCATGACGGCGATCTGGTCGCCCAGCGTCATCGCCTCGACCTGGTCGTGGGTGACGTACACCGTCGTCGTCGAGAGTTTGTCGTGGAGTTTGTTCAACTCGGCGCGCATCTGGACGCGGAGCTTCGCGTCGAGGTTGGACAGCGGTTCGTCCATCAGGAAGACGTCCGGTTTGCGGACGATCGCGCGCCCGAGCGCGACCCGCTGTTGCTGCCCGCCGGAGAGTTCGGCCGGCTTCCGATCCAGCAGGTCGTCGATCTGGAGCAAGTTCGCGGCCTCCGCGACGCGCTCCTGGATCGTCTCCTCGTCGACGCCCTGCTGTTCCAGCCCGAAGCGCATGTTCCCGCGGACCGTCTTGTGCGGGTAGAGCGCGTAGTTCTGGAACACCATGGCGATGTCGCGCTCGTACGCGCGTCGGTCGTTGACGACCTCGTCGCCGATCTCGATCGTCCCGCCGCTCGCACGCTCCAGGCCGGCGACCAGCCGCAGCGTCGTCGTCTTGCCACAGCCCGACGGGCCCACCAGCACGGTAAAACTCTCGTCGGGAATCTCGAGCGAGACGCCGTCGACGGCGACGATGTCGTCGAACCGCTTTACCAGATCGTCGAGACGTACTTCAGCCATCTATACCACCGCCCGTAGTCGTGTGTCGTAGGTGCATTGATTTCGAACTCATTCTTTCACCGCGCCCTGCGTCAGGCCGCTCACGATGTACCGCTGGAAGAACAACCCGAACAGGATGCCGGGTAGCGCGGCGATCATGCCGCCAGCGGCGAGGTGTGACCAGTCGACGAAGTCGTCGGCGACGAACAGGGAGACGGCGATCGGTAACGTCTGGGAGGCTTCGCTCCGGGTGAGCACCAGTGCGAAGATGAACTCGTTCCACGAGAAGATGAACGCGAGGATCGCCGTGGCGGCGATCCCGGGTTTGGCAACTGGGAGGATGATTTTCACGAACGCCTCCCAGGTGGAACAGCCGTCGACCTTCGCCTGTTCGTCGAGCGACGTCGGCACCCCGTCGAAGTAGTTCTTCATGATCCAGACCGCGAACGGCAGGTTGAAGAACGTGTACGTCAGGATGAGCGCCACTCGCGTGTCGGTCAAGTTGCCCGTCAGCCCGCCGATCAGCGGCGGACTCGACATGATCTGGAAGAACGGCACGATCAGCGCGATCGGCGGAATCATCCGCGCCGCGACGATCGAGAGCAACAGCGCCTTGTTCCCGAGGAAATCGTGTCGCGAGAACGTGTACCCGGTCATCGTGCCCAGCGTGACGCAGATGACGGTCGTGGTCGTCGCGACGATCAGGCTGTTGATCGTGTACGCCTCGAACGGCCGATTCCGGAAGATGTCGACGTAGTTCTGTGCCGTCGGCTCCTGCGGGAAGAACGTGATCGGGAGCGTGAGAACCTCGCTCTGGGTCTTCAGGCTGGTGATGAAGATGTAGTATATCGGGAACCAGATGACGACCACGTACAGGAGCAACAACCCGTACGCGAGCAGGCGTTCCCTGACGACGCTCGGCCACACGTCGTCCGTGTTGAGACCGAGGCGCGTAGCGACTCGACTGAAGTTTGAATCTTTCGTGCTCATGAATCGTAGGGTGTCCCTCCGAAGACCGAGTAGAGGATCGCCACGATGGCGAACGTGACCGCCAGCATGATGACGCCCAGCGCGGCTCCCTCACCGGTTCGCTGGAACTCCATCGACGTGCGGTAGAGCCAGGAGGCCCACACCTCGGTGGACTTCCCGGGGCCGCCCTTCGTCATCACCCAGACCAGATCGAGCGCCCTGATGTCGAAGATGATGCGGATCGTCAGTGCGACCAGGATCGACGGTTTCAGGAACGGATACGTGACGTTCCGGAACCGCGACCAGCGGCTCGCGCCGTCCACTTCGGCGGCGTCGTACAGTTGCTCAGGGACGTTCTGGAGGCCCGCGAGCAGGATGATCACGATGAACGGCGTGAACACCCAGATGTCGGCAATAATCAACGCCATCATCGCGAGCGTTCCGTCCGACAGGAACGCGATCTTCTCCGAAAGCAGGCCCGTCTGGACGAGGAGGCCGTTTATCGCGCCGTTTTTCGCCTCGAACATCCAGCGCCACATGAGCCCGCTCATCACGTAGGGGAGGATCCACGGGACGATCACGGCCGTCCGGAACCACCCGCGTCCCTTGAGGTCCTTGTTGAGCAGGATCGCGATGCCGAGGCCGAGCAGGAACGAAAACGTGACGCTGCAGCCGACGTAGATGATGGTGTTCTTCGTGAACGCGATGAAACTCGGGTTCAACATGCCCAGCGTGCCGCTGGGGTCGAGTAGCAGTCGTTTGAAGTTCCGCAGGCCCACGAACTCCGACTCTCGGGTGAGCGGATTCTCCCAGAACAGGCTCGACCACAGGAGCTTGAGCGTCGGATAGACGATGATCGCGGCGATCCAGATCAGCGTCGGACCGACCGTCAACGGAACGAACAACCGGTCGAGCGTTCGTCGTAGCGACTTCTCTGTCGTTTCCATGATGTTTGTGTTACTCTGGCGGGGATAGTCGTCGACTGTGCCTTACAGGAGGCCGATGTCCTGGTAGAGACGGGTGACGTTCGACTGGGCGTCCTCCAGCGCCGTCTGCGGGTCTTTCTCGCCGAGCAGGGCCGGCGTGATCTGCTCGTCGATGTAGTCGTCGACCTGCGGCTGCTGGATGTAGGTCTCGCTCTTCGCGTGCTCGAGGTTGTACTTCATGTCCTCGAGGAGCCAGGACGGGTACTCGTCCTGGATCTCGTCGTCATCGTAGACGTCGGGGACGACGCAGGGGTTGCCCTCGACGAGCATGTTGTTCTTACAGGACTCCCGGGTCGTCATGAACTCGGCAAACTTCCGGGCCGCGGCCTTGTTCTCCGAGAACGCCGAGATACTGATCCCGTTGGTGTCCTGGAAGGTGGCGCGGCCACCCGGCCCCTCCGGGGGCTTCGCGCTCCCGACACGCTCCTCGCCCCACTCCTCGATCGCTCGCGAACCCAGCGGCGTCCACGATTCGACGGTCGCGAACTCGCCAGCGATGAACGCATCGCCGACGGGTCCTTCGCCCATGCTCGAGATGCCGTCGGGGAGGATTCCCTCGTCACGGAGGTCTATGACGAACTCCATCGCCTGCTGGCCCTCGTCGCCCGCGAACACCGGTTCGTTGTCGTCGTTGAACAGCGACCCGCCAGCCTGGTAGATCAGCTGTTTGAACGTGAACACGGACTTGTCGGCCCACGTGAGCCCGAACCCGGCACGACTGCCGTCGCTCAGGTCGCCCCCCATTTCCAGCACCTCGTCCCAGGTGTCCGGCGCGGTCTCCACGACCTCCGTGTCGTAGAGGAACGAGCCCCACTTCCCGAACTCGGGCGCCATGTACGGGTCGCCGTCGAAGGTGACGAGGTCGACGAGACTGTCCGGGAACTTGTCCATGTGTTCGTCCGAGAGGTCGATCGGTTCGAGCCAGCCGGCGTTGACGAAATCGGCGAGCCACCAGGTCGGCCCGTTGAACGCGTCGACCTTCGGGCTCTGGCTGTTGAAAATCGTCGTCAGGCTGGTTTTCAGGTTCGCCCAGGGCACCTCGTTGACGTTGACGGTGATGCCGGTTTCCTCCTCGAACCGCTCGATGTTGGCTTCGGTCCCCTGGTCGAACTCGAGGCTCCCCGCGTTGTAGAACGTGATCTCGTCGGCCATTTCGCCGTCGTCCGTCTCCGAATCGTCCCCCAGACAACCCGTGAGGCCCACGATACTGGTGGCGCTCAGCGCACCTGTCGTCTTCATGACCGTCCGCCGTGAGTGCCGTTTGGATGGCATACCATCACACATTCAAAGAGGTAGTAATAAAACTTGCGCAATTTCAATCATTTACGATCAAGCACACATAAAATCAAAAACCTCCTGCGCGTATATGGCTGTTCGATCGACGAACTACGATCGGGCGAGCCTGCAGAAGGGTCGAAATCCGGGAACGACCGCTGGTTCTAGGGCGATTAGCGGGTCGAACGAGAAACGGCGACGCGAACCGATCCACCGAACGGTTCAGTCGGGAACGCGTCCCGATCGCGACGCGCGGTCAACAGAAACGATCACGGGCAGTCAAATTCGAACAGGCCGCGTTACAACCGATCGATGATCGCGTTCGTCACGTCGCTGGTCGAGGCGTCACCGCCGAGGTCGGGCGTCCGCGGCCCCTCTGCGAGCGTGGTCTCGACCGCCGCCTGAACGGCCTCGCTCTCCTCCTCGTGACCGAGGTAGTCGAGCATCATCGCGGCGGAGATGATCTTCGCGGCCGGGTTCGCGACCTCGTCGCCGGCGATGTCCGGAGCGGTGCCGTGGACGGGTTCGAACAGGGCCCGATCGGGGCCGACGTTGGCGCTGGGCAACAGGCCGAGTCCGCCGACGAGGCCGGCGGCGAGGTCCGAGAGCACGTCGCCCGCGAGGTTCGGGCAGACGACGACGTCGAACTGCGCCGGGTCGAGACAGACGTGGGTCGCGAAGGCGTCCATCAGCACCTCGTCGGTCTCGACGCCGCGCTCCTCGGCCACCTCGGCGACGGTGTCGCGGAAGAGGCCGTCCGTCTCGCGCATCACGTTCGCCTTGTGGGCGATCGTGAACCCGTCGTGCTCACTGTCTTCGACGTAGTCGCAGGCGAACTCGGCGAGACGCCGGGACGCGGACTGCGTCGTGACCCGGGTCAGCGTCGCGACGTCCTCGGTGAGTCGGTCCTCGATCCCCGCGTAGACGCCCTCGGTGTTCTCCCGGAGGAAGACCAGATCCGTCTCGGGACGGACGGCGTCGATGCCCGGGTACGCCTTCGCCGGCCGGACGTTGACGAACGAGTCGACCGCCTCGCGGAGCGGCAGGATCACGTCCGCGGCCGTCTCGCCGGCCGCGCCGAACAGCGTCGCGTCGGCCGACGCCGCGAGGTCGTAGGTCTCCTGCGGTAGCGCCTCGCCCGTCGCTTCTTTCACCGCGTCGCCGGCCTCGGCCTCGACGAACTCGAAGTCGATGTCGAGCGACTCGAGGACCTCGACCGCGGCGGGTGTCACTTCCTGTCCGATCCCATCGCCCGGAACGACGGCGATTTCGTGAGTCATACCCTACCTCGATGCGGCGCTGCAAAGAGCGTATCGATACCGTCATCGATCGCGCCACGGGATCGCGATCGACGGACTGTCGGTCCCCCGATGAATTTCCCATCGAAGTTCGTGACTATCAGCGGACCGGGCATTCCATACCTCAAAATAGTCGACCTCCGTAGCACGTTGTATGAGTTCGAATGACCGAACCCGAGTCGACGAAGTGATGTCCACGCCGCTCGAGACGATATCGAAGGACGCGACGGTTCAGGACGCCGCGAGACGGATGCGCGACGAGGAAATCAGCGCACTGGTCGTGACGACCCACCCGCCCTCGATCGTCACCAGCACGGACGTGGTTTCGGTCGCCGCCGACGGTCGCGACCCCGGCGAGGTGCCCGTGACCGACGTGATGACGGAGTCAGTCGAGACCGTCCCGCAGGACATCTACCTCGAGGAGATCGCCGCGATGATGACCTCCTTCGGGATCAAACACCTGCCGGTCGTCGACGAGGACGACGAGTACGTCGGGATGGTCTCCTCGACGGACGTCACTGCACAGCTCTCCTGATACGGCCTCCCGTGGGTCAGTTTCGGTGAACCACAGACCGATCGCGATTACACCTGAAACGCGGGACGGCAGACCGTACGACCGATCGAAAAACGCGTCTCCGCGGCGAGTCCCGTTACTCCGCGTCGGGGGTCGCGCGGTCCTCGACGTACGGCAGGTCCTGTGCCAACTTCGCAACTTCGCCCGCGTTGGACTTCATCAGCGCCGTCGTGTCCCAGACGCCCTCGACGAGCGCCTTGCGCTGGGCGTCGTCGACGGTGACGTCGATCGTCTCGCCCCCGTACGTCACTTCTTCGGCCGCGACGTCGATCTCGATCTCGCCGTCGGGGTTCGCGTCGACCCAGTCCTGCAGTTCTTCGATCGTCTCGCTGTCGGCGGTGACGGTCGGGATGCCGAGCGCGAGGCAGTTACCCGCGAAGATCTCGGCGAAGCTCTCGCCGATGATCGCGTCGATCCCCCAGCGCATCAGCGCCTGCGGGGCGTGCTCGCGCGAGGAGCCACAGCCGAAGTTGCTGTTGACCACCATCACCGAGGAGTCCTGGAAGCGCTCCTCGTTCATCGGGTGGTCCTTCTGATCGTCGTTCTCGTCGAACCGCTGGTCGAAGAACGCGAACTCCCCGAGGCCGTCGAAGGTGACGACCTTCATGAACCGCGCGGGGATGATCTGGTCGGTGTCGATGTCGTTGCCCCGGATGGGAACGCCCGTCCCCGACACCGCGTCGACCGACGGGATCTCGAGTTCCTCAGACATCGGCGGTCACCTCCGACTCGGCCAGGTCGCGCACGTCCGTGACTTCGCCGGTGACGGCCGCGGCCGCGACCATCTGCGGGTTCATCAGGACGGTCCGCCCCTCCTTCGAACCCTGGCGACCGACGAAGTTCCGGTTCGACGACGAGGCGGAGGCCTCGTCGCCCTCTAGCTGGTCGTCGTTCATGCCCAGACACATCGAACAGCCGGCGTTGCGCCAGTCGAATCCGGCCTCCTCGAAGATCGCTTTCAGGCCCTCCTCCTCGGCTGCCTCCTGTACTCGTTGGCTGCCGGGGACGACCATCGCGCGGACGTCGTCGTGGACCTGGCGGCCCTCGACGATCGCCGCCGCACGTCGCAGGTCGGGCAGGCGGGCGTTCGTGCAGGATCCGAGGAACGCCACGTCGATGTCGTACCCTTCCATCGTCTCGCCGGGTTCGACGCGCATGTGCTCCTGGGCGCGTCTGGCGGTGTCCTGCTTCTCCGCGGGCAGGTCCTCGGGTGCCGGGATCGGTTCGGTGATGCCGATCCCCTGCCCGGGCGTGGTGCCCCAGGTGACGACCGGTTCGAGTTCGTCCGCGTCGATGTGGACGACGTCGTCGTACTCCGCATCCTCGTCCGAGCGGATCGACTCCCAATAGGGCACCAACTCGTCGAACCGTTCGGGATTCTCCTGGAAGTAGTCGGTCTCTTTCAGCCACTCGTAGGTGGTCTCGTCGGGGTTGACGTAGCCCGCGCGGGCGCCGCCCTCGATCGACATGTTGCAGATCGACATCCGACCCTCCATGCCGAGGTTCTCGATCGCCTCCCCGGCGTACTCGTAGACGTAGCCGACGCCGCCCTCCGTTCCGAGTCGGCGGATGATCTCGAGGATGACGTCCTTGGCCTCGACGCCCTCGCCGAGTTCGCCGTCGATCTGGATCTTGCGGACTTTCTGTTTCTCCATCGCGACGGTGCCCGTCGCGAGCACGTCGCGGATCTGGGAGGTGCCGATCCCGAACGCGAGCGCGCCGAACGCGCCGTGGGTCGAGGTGTGGCTGTCGCCACAGACGATCGTCTTCCCCGGTTGCGTGAGCCCCTGCTCCGGGCCGATGACGTGGACGATCCCCTGGTCGCCGGTCGTCGGATCCGAGAAGTCGATGCCGGCCTCGCGGACGTTCTCCTCGAGTTCGCTCATCATCTCCTCGGCGGCGTCCTCCTCGTAGGGGCGGGACTGGTCGGCCGTCGGGACGATGTGGTCGACCGTCGCGTGGGTGAGTTCGGGGAAGGCGACCTCGAGGTCGCGCTCGCGGAGCATCCCGAATGCCTGCGGACTGGTCACCTCGTGGATGAGGTGGAGGCCGACGAACAGCTGGTCCTGGCCGGTCGGCAGGGTCGTCACCTTGTGCCGATCCCACACCTTGTCGTACAGCGTTCCCTCGCTCATTCTGCGTCCTCTACGTGTTCGCGGCCGCGTTCGAAGACGCGATTGGCGTCGTCGGCGTCCTTCGGCGGCGTGTGATCGACGTCCGCCATCCGGTCAGTCGCCGTCTCGGTCGGTTCGCTAGCTGTGCTCCCGTCGGGATCCGTCGCAGCCGGTTGCCCGCCGTCGGCCGCGACGACGGTCGGTCCGCGGCTGAACAGGCGGCCAGCCGTCTCCCCGGTGTAGGGGTTAGTGTGGCTGACCTCGCCCATCGTGTCCGTGGTGTCGTGCTCGTGTTCGCTCATTGGTTGGGTCTGCGGTCGCGGGGTCAGTCGTCTGCCGGAACTTCCTCGGCGGATTCGGTCGCGTCCTCGTCGGCCCACGCGAACAGGTCGCGCAGTCGCCCGCCGACGTCCTCGATATCGTGGTTCTGCTCGGCCTGGCGAAGCTGGGTGTAGCTCGGGCGGCCGGCCTGGTTCTCGAGGATCCACTCGCGGGCGAACTCGCCGTTCTGGACCTCCTCGAGGACCTCCTCCATGTTCTCGCGTACCGTCTCGTCGACGATCCGATCGCCGCGGGTGAGCCCGCCGTACTCGGCGGTGTCGGAGACGGAGTTCCACATCTCCATGTTCCCACCCTCGTACATCAGATCGACGATGAGTTTGAGCTCGTTCAGGCACTCGAAGTAGGCAATCTCGGGCGAGTAGCCCGCGTCGACCAGCGTCTCGTAGCCGTGCTTGACCAGCGCCGTGACGCCGCCACAGAGGACGGCCTGCTCGCCGAAGAGGTCGGACTCGACCTCCTCCTGGAACGTCGTTTCGATGACGCCCGCGCGGGTGCACCCGATCGCCTTCGCGTACGCGAGGCCACGCTCGTGTGCGTCACCCGTCGTGTCCTGGTAGATCGCCAGCAGACCGGGGGTCCCCTCGTCGTTCTCGTAGTTGCGACGGACGAGGTGGCCCGGACTCTTCGGGGCGACCATCGTCACGTCGACGTCCTCCGGCGGCTGGATCTGGTTGTAGTGGATGTTCAGCCCGTGGGCGAACTGTAGCGTGTCGCCGGCCTCGAGGTTCGGCTCGATCGCGTTCTCGTAGACGTCCGCCTGGACCTCGTCGGGCACGAGGATGGAGACGTAGTTCGCCTGCGCGACCGCCTCCGCCGGCGTCTCGACCGTCAGGCCGTCGGCTTCGGCTGCCGATCGTGACGAGGAACGTTCGCGCAGACCGACGACCACGTCGACCCCGCTTTCGTGGAGGTTCAGCGCGTGGGCGTGGCCCTGGCTGCCGTAGCCGAGCACGGCCACGGTGTCGTCGTCGAGCGTCGATACGTCTGCGTCGTCGTCGTAGTAAATGTCGGTAGTGAATTCGTCAGTCATCGTCTGCTGTGTATGATTGGTCCTGCTGGTTCGCCGTCTCGGCGGCCGATTCGGTCGCGCTCATGGGTGCTGCGGTATCGTCGGTGCCGCGGGCGAGCGCCGTCGTCCCGGTCCGAGAGATTTCGCGGATCCCGAACTGGCTGAAGGTCTCGATCGCCGCCTCGATCTTCTGGCGGGCCCCGGTGATCTCGAAGGTCGCCGTCTCGGGACTCGAGTCGACGGTCTTGGCGTCGTACATGTCCGCGACGGCGTTGACCTGGGCCGGATCGGCGGCGTCGACCTTCACGAGCGCCAGTTCCCGGCGCATCGCGTCGGGCGCGAGCTCGCGCACGGAGATGACCGGCACCAGTTTGCGCAGTTGCTTCTTGACCTGTTCGATGCCGGGGTCGGGTTCTTCGACCACCAGCGTGATTCGGGCCCGATCGTCGTCGTCGGTCGGTCCGACGGTGAGGCTCTCGATGTTGAACTGCCGCCTCGAGAACAGCCCCGAGACGTCCGAAAGCACGCCGGGTTCGTGTTCGACGAGCGCCGAGATCACGGTCCGTCGCGGCTCGTGGGTCGCCTCGACCTCGGGGTCGATGCGGATCCCCTGCTTGTTGCGCCGACCCGCGGGCGTCGGTCGCTCCTCCGGGGCCGGGCCGTCGAGTCCGCGCTTCATAGCTGGTCCTCCGTCAGTGCGAACTGACCGTTGTCGCCGCCGCTCGGAACCATCGGGTAGACGTTCGCCTGCGGGTCGATGTGGACGTCGATCACCGACGGCCCGTCGTAGGCGATCGCCGCCTCGATCGTCTCGGCGACGTCGTCGTAGTCGTCGATTCGGAACCCGCACGCGCCGAAGGCTTCGGCGAGCTTGTCGAACTCGGGCATCCAGTTGTACTCCGACGCGGCGTGGCGGCCCTCGAAGAAGGCGTCCTGCCACTGCCGGACCATGCCGATGTACTCGTTGTTGAGCACGGCGACCGTGATGTCTAAGTTCTCGCGAACGGCCACGGACAGGCCCTGCAACGTCATCAGGAAGGAGCCGTCGCCGTCGACGCAGACGACCTCCTGGTCGTCGTCGGCCGCGAGGCGCGCCCCGATCGCCGCGGGCAGTCCGTACCCCATCGTCCCGAGTCCGTGGCTCGAGACCCACGTCTGGGGCTCGGTGAAGGTCCAGTACTGGCAGGCCCACATCTGGTGTTGCCCGACGCCGGTGGTGACGATCGCGCTGTCGCTCGTGGCCTCGTCCAGGGCCTCGACGACGAACTCCGGCTGGACGGGTTCGTCTTCCGGCGCGTCGTAGGCCATCGAGTAGTCGGACTTCCACTGCTGGCACTGGGCGCGCCACTTCTTCGCCTCCGGTGAGGCGTCGACGGCCGCCGCCAGCTGCTCGACGACGGTTTCGGCGTCGCCGACCAGCGGATAGTCCGCGTGGATGTTCTTCGAGATCTCCGCCGGGTCGATGTCGACGTGGATCAGTTCCGCGTCGGGCGCGAAGGTCTCGATCCCACCCGTCAGTCGGTCGTCGAACCGGGTGCCGATCCCGATCAGGGTGTCACAGTGGGTGATCGCCATGTTGGCGTAGCCCGTGCCGTGCATCCCCGCCATCTCGAGGGAGAGTTCGTGATCCTCGGGGAACGCCCCGAGGCCGGGCATCGTGGTGATGACCGGGATCTCGTGTTCCATGGCGAACTCGCGACAGGCCTCGCTGGCCTCGCCCTTGATGACGCCGCCGCCGAGCAGCATGACCGGTCGGCTCGAGTTCTCGATCCGCTCGGCCGCGGCGTCGACGAGATCCTCGTCGGCCCGTTCCTGGACCTCGTAGGTATCGGGCGTCGTCGGCGCGTCCGGTTCGCGATCGGTCTCGGACTTGGTGACGTCTTTCGGCAGGTCGACCAGGGTCGGTCCCGGTCGGCCCTCGCTTGCGAGGGCGAACGCCTCGCTGACGTCGCTCCCGACCCGATCGGGGTCGGCCGCGAAGGTGTTGTCCTTCGTGATCGGGGTCGTGACGCCGGTGGTGTCCGTCTCCTGGAAGGCGTCGTTGCCGACGAACTCCGTCGGGACCTGGCCCGTCAGGGCGACCATCGGGTCCGAGTCCATGTCGGCGTCCGCGATGCCCGTGACGAGGTTGGTCGCGCCCGGGCCCGACGTGGCGAGACAGATGCCCGGCTCGCCGGAGACGATGCCGTAGGCGTCGGCCGCGTGGGCCGCGCCCTGCTCGTGGGCCATCGTCACGTGAGTGATGTCGGAGTCGTAGAGCGCGTCGTAAACGGGCATGATCGCCCCGCCCTGGACGCCGAAGGCATACTCGACGCCCGCGTTCTCGAGCGCGCGGACGACGGCCTCGGCCCCGCTGGTGACGGGGTCGGTCGTCGTCTCCGACTCGGTGACGTCGTCCGTCTCCGGCGTCGCGCCGTCCGTGATTTCGGCGTCGGCGCGCTGTTCGTCGTCCTGTTCCTCGGTCGGCGTGATCGATGCTGCGCGTTCGCTCATCGAGTATCTCCCGCCGGTGGGCGGCGAGTCGTGGATCCGGGTGTTGGGTATGGTGTCATCTGGTGGATTGCTGGTCGCTGTGGAATCGGTGCGAGTACGGATCGGTGGCGAGTGTGATGAGGGGCGGTTACGCCCCTACAATACGAATAAGAGCGAGCGCGCTGCTGTCGACCGTGCGAGCCGACGTTGACGCGCGGAACCTCATTATCCTCCACGTACGTGACTCGATGGTCATAACTGTTGCGAGTCAGTCTCGCTCGCGATCCGATCGCGTCCGATAGCCGGTGCTCGCGACCGGTAGCAAACGGGGCGGGCATCGGTTAGACGCGCACCTCCTCCTGGTCCCCCTGCCGTTCGACGTCGGCTTCCTCGGCGAAGCGTTCCAGATCGTCGACCGTGATCTGGCGCTTCTCCGCACCGTAGTCCTTGACCCGGCGGGTGACCGCGCGTACCTGCTCGTCGGTGGGCGAAAAACCCAGTTCGTGCAGGCGTTCCCGGACCGAGTGGGTGCCGGTGTGTTTCCCCATGACCAGTCGGCGCTCGGCGCCGACCATCTCGGGGGTCATCACGCCGGGCTCGAAGGTATCGGAGTTCTCGATGACGCCGGCGGCGTGGATTCCGCTCTCGTGGGAGAAGGCGTTGGCACCGACGACGGGCTTGTTGCCCGGCGTCTCCATGCCGCTTTTCTCCTCGACGACGTTCGAGAGTTCGGCGATGCGCGTCGTGTCGATCCCTGTCTCGGTCTGGTAGAGCGACTCGACGGCCATCACGAACTCCTCGTAGGCGGCGTTGCCGGCCCGCTCGCCGATCGAGTTGACCGAGACCTGCGCCTGGTCGGCCCCCGCTTCGATGCCGGCCAGCGCGTTCGCGGTGGCCAGTCCGAAGTCGTCGTGGGTGTGGACGTCGATCCGTGCGTCGGTGTGGGCCCGGACCTTCTCGATCATGGCCTTGAACCGCGTCGGGGTGGCGACGCCACACGTATCGGGAATGTTGATCCAGTCGACGCCCGCCTCGGAGACCGCCTCGATGACGTCGATCAGGAACCCCTCGTCGGTTCGCGTCGCGTCCATCGGCGAGAACATACAGGTCGTTCCCGTCTCGACGACGCGTTCGACCGATTCGACTGCGCGCTGTACGACCTCGTCTCGCGTAGCGTGCATCGAGTCCTCGATCTGGACGTCGCTGGTGGACACGAACGTGTGTACCATTTCGACGCCGGAATCGAGCGCCGCGTCGATATCTTTGTCGACGACGCGGGCCAACCCGCAGGTGGTCGTCGACGTCGAGGAAGCGATGTCACGAACGGCCTCGAACTCCGCGTCGGAGTTGACGGGGAACCCGGCCTCGATGACGTGGGTTCCCATGTCGTCCAGGATCGAGGCGATCTGCCGTTTGTCGTCGTACGAGAACGAAGTTCCGGGCGACTGTTCACCATCCCGGAGGGTGGTATCGAAGACACGTGCTGACTCAATTTCGTCAGTGGAATCTAACGTGCCCTGGAAGAACTCGACCCCCCTGACTGGTGTCAGAGGACGGGTTGTCGTGTGAAGACATTGTATCAGGACCCGACGTTCGATGAGGTATATAAAACTACCGCTGATCGGACCGCTGGTACGTGCGAACTCGTGACATGCAAGAGAGATCGGGATCAAAAATCGCAAGACATCAACGCCCTAATATGGGGCCCAATACCCTATTACGATACTAGAGGCAGGAGCGAGAACGCACCCGGGACCGAGTCGATCGCGATACTATCGGCCGCGATCGGCGTGGACGAAACGATCGATCGCTCGCGCGCGCTCCCTGAGTGGACGTTCGGGCATCCAGACCGGGGCTGATACGCCCGGTGTTCGAAACAGATCCGATATCGCGCCCATCAGTGACCATCCGTTCAAATAGAACTCCTCGTGGTGGAGGTGATACCGGCGACGATCGAGTCCGTTCGATAGTCGTCCGGTTCGACGCCGGATCGGACCCTCCCCGACATCGATTCGACGCTGGATCGGTCCCTCCCCGGCACTGGCCCGGCGCGATCGACCGGCTACTCCAGGGCCTCCCGGTGGGACTCGTACTCCGTCAGGTACCGGTCTTCGCAGGAGGGACAGCAGAACGTCTTGATCTCGCCGTCGACGGTCGCCGTCACGCCGCCGTCGGTCACTTGCTGGCCACAGACGACGCACTCGAGCGAGAAATCGGTGGCCGAGACGCCGGTGAGTCGGTCCGATCGGGCCAGCAGCGTGACGTCGTACCCGGACAGCGTCTCGAAGTCGAGTCCCGATTCGAGCCACGATCGGACGTTGGCGTCGGGCAGCGTCGCGTGGACGATCACGCGCCCGTCCATCCCCTCGAAGACGTGGTCGACGCCGTCGAGGTCGGTGGCCGCCGCGTAGACGTCGTCGACGGCACCCGGGTTCGCGTCCAGTTCGGCCAGGACGGCCACGTCCCGGCGGAGTTTCGCCCGATCGATGTCGACGGTGAAGCCCCGGATGATCCCCTGGTCTTCGAGGCGGGCGATCCGATCGGAGACCGCCGGCGGCGTCAGGTCGACGTGATCGGCGATCTCGCTGTAGGGCCGGCGGGCGTCCTCGGTGAGCAACTGGAGGATCTCGAGGTCGGTGTCGTCGAGGTCGCGCATGCGCGATTCTTGGGCCGGGACGACAATGAGTGTACGCCACGTCTCGCGCGCCGGCCAGTGTGAGAACTTTACCCCCGGGCGTGGTAGCCACGCCGGCAATGACGACAGACGAGATCACGGACCTCCTGACGGGGGCCTACGTCGACGAACTCGAAACCGTGATGAACTACCTCTCGAACGCGATCGTGCTGGACGGCATCCACGCCGAGGAAGTCAAGGAGAGCCTGGAGGAGGACATCCAGGAGGAACTCGACCACGCGCGGATGCTCGGCGAGCGCCTGAAGCAACTCGACGAGTCGCCGCCGGGATCGGAGGGGTTCGAGGCCAACCAGCACAGCCTCCAGCCCCCCGAAGACACCACCGACGTTCAGTCGGTCATCGAGGGCGTCCTCGAGGCCGAGGAGGACGCGATCGAGACCTACCGCTCGCTGATCGACGCCGCCGACGACGCGAACGACCCCGTCACGGAGGACGTGGCGGTGACGATCCTCACCGACGAGGAGGCCCACCGGACCGAGTTCCGCGGGTTCCAGAAGGAGTTCCCCATGGACTGATCGCCCCGAACACCCAACGGCCGGAGAGATGCTCGCAGTCTCCGCGAGTGAGCGGGTGCGCGGCGCATAGCGCCGCGCGAAGGCGAACGATCGGAGGCGAACGTTTTTCTCGTCGGGGTTCGACCGGACCCACATGAGCGATTTCGACCTCGACCTGCGGGCCGTCGAGGAACACATCGACGAGGAACTCGAACTCGAGGGCGAGCTCGTCCTCGGCGTCCTCGACGGATCGACACCAGCCGAGGAGTGGCTCGAAACGATCGCGGACGGGAACGTCCTCGTCCTCTGTGTCGACGGGGACGTCAACGAACTCGCCGCGGGATTCGCCCGCGACGTCAAGGAATCGGGCGGGAACCTCGTTCACTTCCGCGGGTTCCTGATCGTGACGCCGCCGGGCGTCGACGTGAGCACCGATCGGCTCTAGCTCGGTCTCGGCGACTCCCGCGCGGCGAGCGTAACCCCTATTCTCCGTTGTGTCCTCGCTTCGCGCAATGAGTCACCGCACGTTCGACGACGTGATCGTCGGCGAGACGATCGATTGCGGAACGAACGCGGTCACGCGCGCGGAGATCACGTCGTTCGCCGGGGAGTACGACCCGCTGGCGATCCACGTCGACGCGGAGGCCGCCACGGCGTCGCCGTTCGGCGGACTGATCGCGAGCGGCATCCACACCTTCGGACTCACCCAGCCGCCCGTCGTCGATCACTTCTACGGCGACTCGGACCTGATCGCCGCGGGCCGGATGGAGGAGCTCTGGTTCCCCGCCCCGGTTCGGCCGGGCGACACCCTCCACGTGACCCTCGAAATCGAGGACAAGCGGGTCTCGGAGACCAACGACGAACGCGGCGTCGTCACCGCGCGCCGAACCGCGACGGTCGACGACGAACTCGTGCTCTCGTTGCGGAATCACACCATCTGGCGACGCTGAGCGGCGGACCAGTCGGTCATCCGGACCGGAACGTCAGGACGTGCCCGTCCGGATCGCGAACCACGACCGACTCCTCGTCCTCCCGATCGATCGACCTGACCCGATCGCGCACCGCGTCGAGCGCCGCGCCCGGGTCGTCCGTCTCGAACCCCAGGTCGACGTGGACGCCGCCGCGAGCGTCGGCGATCCCGAGGTGCGGCTCCCAGAGTTCGAGCGCCATCGGCCCCTGCAGCCGGACGCGCTTGCGGTCCGCGCCCTCGTCGACGGTCTCGAACCCGAGGTCCTCGTAGAAGGATCGGGCCCGATCGAGGTCCTCCACCTCGAGGACGACCTCGAAGATGCCGTCGATGCCCGGCCCCGCGACGTCCTGCTGGCCGAGTTCGACGCAGTTCCCGTCGGGATCGTACAGGTACAGCGATCGGGCCGGCCCGAACCTGGCTTCCTCGAGGTCGTACGCCTCGCCCAGGCGATCCCACCAGTCGTCGTACTCGGCCTCGGGGATCGAGAACGCGAAGTGAGTGTGGAGCCCCCCGCGCGGGTATCCCTCGGGACGGCGGAGCACGAGGTCGGTCTCGCCGGCCCCGAGCGCGAGTTCCCCGTCGCGGTCCTCGCGGACGGTCAGTCCCAGCCGCTCCTCGTAGAACGTGCGTGCTCGATCGAGGTACTTGACCTCGAGTGCGAGCCACGACAGCCGACCCAGCATATCCGATCGTACTCCGTCCGGGAGCAAAGAAGCGTCGCCGATCGAAGGGCGGGTCCGGACCACGAACGAACCCTGTGGAAACCGGAACGCGGTTTGCAAACGTGTATTCGAGCGAAATCGGCCGGTTCTCCCGCGTTTATGCACGCGACGGTCCTACGGTGTGGTATGAGCTTCCGCGTCGACGAGCGCGCGACCGACTTCAGGGAGATCGACCGGTTCGACGGCGGCGTCGGCTGGATCGCCCATCCGGACGAGCGGATGCAACGGGCGAGTCACGCCCTCGAGATCGACGGCGAGGTCTGGATCCTCGACCCCGTCGACGCCGAGGGACTGGACGACCTCGTCGCCGAGTTCGGCGACGTCGCCGGCGTCGTCGTCATGCTCGATCGGCACAGACGCGACGCCGCCGCGATCGCCGACCGATACGGCGTCCACGTCTACCTGCCCGACTTCTTCGAGGGCGTCGCCGAGGACCTCGACGCGCCGATCGTTCGCTTCGGCGGCGAGCTCGCGGATACCGGCCTCGAGGCCCGGACGGTCGTCGACAACCGGTTCTGGCAGGAGGTGTCGCTCTACAACCCCGACGACGGGACCCTCGTCGTTCCCGAATCCGTCGGGACGGCCGACTACTTCCGCGCCGGCGGCGAACGACTCGGCGTCCATCCGATGCGGCGGTTCGTTCCCCCGCGGGACGCGCTGGGCGACCTCAGTCCCGAGCGGGTGCTCGTCGCCCACGGGGCCGGCGTGATGGACGACGCGGCGGCCGCGCTCGCGGACGCCCTCAGCGGTTCCCGGAAACGGACCCCCAGGCTGTACGCCGAGGTCGGGCGGGACGTGCTGCCGTTCTAGCGCTCCTCCACCGTCTCCCGATCGGACGCGCTCGCAGTCGCCGCACGCGCCTCCGCTCGCAAACGTCCAGGCAGGTACACACTCGCAGTAGCGGCCACGAACACCCCTCGCAGTAGCGGCCACGAATACCCCTCGCCGATCGGCGGCCGCGGAGAACTCCCGATCGGTAGGCCGGGGATACACCTAACTGCGCGCCGCCCGTGTTATCCACCGTGGTCTACGTCACGCGGGCCCTCGTCGACGTGTTGCTCGACCTGGCCAGCGACGCCGATCCCGATCGGGTGACGACCGGCGTCTCCGTGACGCCCGCCGGCGAACTCGAGGGCGAGGACGCAGTCGCGATTCCCGACGAGACGCCGGTATTCACCGACTTCTACCTGCCCGACCCCGGCAATTCCGTCAACGCCGTCTTCGGCGTCGACCTCACGACCCCCGCCCGACAGGCCCAGGGGCAGTTCGTCTCCCACCCGCTCCGGGAACTCGAAGTGACGAAACGGGACGACCTCGCGGAAGTGATCTTTGTCGCCGTCCCGCCCTGGGAGATCGGCAAACGATCGTTCGCCGCGTTCGATCGATCCGGCGACCGTCACCCCCTCGAGATCATCGAGGCCACGGCGCCGGACCAGTCGCTGTCCGACGTCGAGTGGAAAACGGGACCGTGATACCGTCGGTCTCGAAACGACCTCCGCCCGATGCTGGAGGCCACGGCGCCGGACCAGTCGCTGTCCGACGTCGAGTGGAAAACGGGACCGTGATACCGTCG
This sequence comes from Halosolutus amylolyticus, assembly GCF_023566055.1. Taxonomy (NCBI): domain Archaea; kingdom Methanobacteriati; phylum Methanobacteriota; class Halobacteria; order Halobacteriales; family Natrialbaceae; genus Halosolutus; species Halosolutus amylolyticus. Next base: position 428,186 of record NZ_JALIQP010000002.1, read on the forward strand.
GTCTCGAAACGACCTCCGCCCGATGCTGGATCGCTAGACGCTCAAAAGCGTTCGGCCGACGGTAACGGGCATCCCGCTCCGCCGCGACGGAGATCCGCGGCCGGCGATCGGTCGACGACGAAGCCCGACCCTCAGTCGAGATAGCCGAGACCCTGGAGCTGTTCGGCGATCTCCTCGAACTCGGCTTCCGTCAACTGTCCCTCCTTCTGGTGCTGGATGACGATACTGCGCAGGAGAAACCGAACGAGGTCGCTCGTGCTCTGGAAACTCGTCCCCTCGATCGTCTCGTCGACCCGATCGGCGAGTTCCTTCGGGATCGACACCGTCGTGTATTCGGTCATACCCGATACTCCGTCGCCGAGGTCAAAGGCGTGTCGGCGCGGTCCACGGGCGTCGGACCGACGGATCGTCTCCGTAGCGGTTTTTATACCTCCCTGACTAGCGCTACGTATGGGAGTCCGGCCACCATCGAGTGGAGACGACGACGAACCCGAGAGCGTCGAGTTCGGTATCGCCGCCGTCGACGTTCGGCTCAAAGACGCTGATCTCACGTTCCCGGCGACGAGAGACGACGTCGCGGCGGAACTCGGTCACGAACGCATCCCCTACGACGTCCACGGCAACGACGTCGCCCTGGGCGAAATGCTCGCGGAGGTCGACGCCGACGAGTTTCGATCCCGCCAGGAACTGCTGAACGCCCTGCACGAACCCTTCGAGGAGTACCGGCGACGACACTCCGGCGGCGTCGTCCAGCAGGTCCGATCGCTCCTGCCGTTCTGATCGGTTCTCGTCCCGATTCGAGGAGCGCCCGGAGACGGTTCGGGCCGGTTCGGGGAACGGGTTAGTCGTCGTCTCTCTGCCTCGAATCCCGCGCGATCTGTTCGAGCCGGCGGCGCTGTTCGCGGTGTAACGTGACCAGCATGTCCGAGAGGACGCCGAACATGATCAACTGGACGCCGAGCAAGATCGCGGCCGCGGAGACGAGCGCCATGATCTCGTGGCCCTGCTGGTACTGGATCCACTGCCAGAGGACGTACGCCGCGATGACGCCGCCGGAGAGGACGCCGGCGACGCCGAGGCTCCCGAAGTAAAACAGCGGGTTGTTCGTCTTGGCGAGCGTGTACAGCGCCAGCAGGATCGTCCCGCCGTCTTTGATCGGGTGGAGGTTCGTTTCGGATTCGTCGGGCCGGGCGCTGTAGCTGACCGGCACGACGGTCGTCTCGATCCCGTGTTTCACGCACTCGACGGCGAGTTCGGTCTCGATCGTGAACCCGTCCGAGTCGAGCGAGAGGCGATCGAACGAGTCGACGGTAAACGCCCGGTAGCCCGAGAGGATGTCCTCGTAGCTGGCCCCGTGGATGAACCGGAACGATCGGTTGATCAGCCGGTTCCCGAACCCGTTCAGCGCGCGCATCGCGTCGTCGTCCATGTCGGCGAACCGGTTCCCGATCACGTGGTCGTACCCCCGCGAGAGCGGTTCGATCATCCGGTCGGCGTCGGCAGGGTCGTAGGTCCCGTCCCCGTCGAGCATCAACACGTACGGGACGGTAACGTACTCCAGCGCCTCCCGGACGGCCTGGCCCTTCCCGTCGCCGGACTGGACGATGACCTCGGCACCGCGGTCGCGCGCGATCGCCTGCGTCTCGTCGCTCGAACCACCGTCGACGACAACCACGTTCGTATACCCCTGCTCGCGAAAGCCGTCGATTACGTCGCCGATCGTCGCGGCCTCGTCGAGCGTCGGAATGAGCACGCAGACCTCCTCGGGCGCGATATCGCGCGTCTCCTCGGTCATCCCGAGGACCTCCTGCGTTCGGTCGACCGGGTCCACGCGTGCCCCGTCATGCTCCATTGCCAGGTACTCCCGTGTCGGACCGCAAAAGGTTGCTGATGATGGAGCGGTGGTCGTCGTTCCAGCTTCGGTCCCCGTGAGACGTTCGGCCGCCGGTCGTTCGTTTCGAACGTATCTCTCAGCCAGAAAGTTCTTGATACCGATGTTCGAACCTACGAACGATGAGTTCTGCTACCGGTCGATCGCGGACGGTCTCGGGAACTGACGCGCTCGCGCTACTCGAACGGAACGACTGCGCGTTCTGTGCCGATGGAACGCTCGTCAGAGAGCGGTACCGGGACAACGACGCCGTCGTCTGCGACCAGTGTGGAACGCCAGCGATGCAACTCTGGGACCCGGAGTGAGTTCGAGCCGGTCCGCTGACTGCACCGATCGGAAAGACCTTTTTCCACGACTGCCGACCGTCCCGTATGGATCTCACCGACGCTCGGATTCTCGTCACCGGCGGTGCGGGATTCGTCGGATCGCAACTCGTCGATCGCCTCCTCGCCGACGGTAACGAGGTCGTCGTCGTCGACGACCTCTCGAACGGCCGCGCGGAGTGGGTTCCCGCCGACGCGGACCTCTTCGAGGCCGATCTGACCGACCCCGCCGCCGTGAACGAGGTCGTCGACGCCGACCTCGATCTCGTCTTCCACTTCGCCGCCCGGAAAGACCCGAACGACGACGATCCGCGCGGGCAGTTCGCCGAGAACACGACGATGACCCACCGCCTGCTCGAGGCGTGTCGCGACGCGGGCGTCGAGGGATTCGCGTTCGCATCGTCCTCGACCGTCTACGGCGAAGCGCCGCGCCCGACCCCCGAAGACTTCGCCCCGCTCGAACCGATCAGCGTCTACGGGGCGAGCAAACTCGGCGAGGAGGGGCTGGTCTCGACTTACGCGCACTCCCACGGCCTCACCGCGTGGACGTTCCGCTTCGCGAACGTCGTCGGCCCGCGCCTCCGCGGGGCCGTCATTCCCGACTTCGTCGAGAAACTGCGGGCGAACCCGGACGCGCTCACGATCCTCGGCGACGGCCGCCAGGAGAAGTCCTACCTCCACGTCGAGGACTGCGTCGACGCGATGTGCCACGTGATCGAGACCGCCGGCGCCGACGCGGCCGAGGAGGGCGACGCTGCGGCGGAGGGCGCAATGTACACGTACAACCTCGGCACCCGGACGACCACCTCGGTCGATCGGATCGCCGACATCGTCAGCGACGTCCTCGATCTGGATCCCGACTACGAGTACACGGGCGGCGATCGCGGCTGGACCGGCGACGTCCCGCGGATGCGCCTCTCGATCGAGAAACTCGCGGCGATCGGCTGGGAACCGGCGCTCGAGAGCGACGCCGCGGTACGACGGGCCGCCGAGGAACTGGCCGCCGAGATCGACGGCGAGTAATACGGTTTACTGTACGTCATTTCCGGCGCAACCGCGATCCGGGCGGCGGTTGCGCCGGTAACTCGGTACAGCAATCCGTATACGTGTCGGCCAGCCGGTCGACGCGGACCGCAAACCGGGCGCGTCGATCGGACCGATCTCGAACACTTTTTACTCGGGTGACGAAAGGGCCTCCGTATGCAAGACCACCGCGTCCTCGTCACGGGCGGTGCGGGATTCATCGGCTCGAATCTCGCGAACCACCTCGCGACGGACAACGACGTGATCGCGATCGACGACTGCTACCTCGGGACCCCAGCGAACCTCGCTGAGGGGGTCGATTTCGCCGAGCGAAGCGTCCTGGAGGACGACCTCCCGACCGACGTGGACGTCGTGTTTCACCTGGCGGCGCTCTCGTCGTACGCGATGCACGAGGAGGATCCGACGACGGGGGCGCGGGTCAACGTCGAGGGGTTCGTCAACGTCGTCGAGCAGGCCCGACAGGACGGCTGTGACACCGTCGTCTACGCGTCGACGTCGTCGATCTACGGAAGTCGCACCGAACCCTCGCCCGAGGACATGCCGGTCTCGGTCAACACCGGCTACGAGGCCTCCAAACTCGCCCGCGAGCGCTACGGCGAGTACTTCGCGAACCACTACGACATGTCGATGGCCGGCATGCGGTTCTTCTCGGTCTACCAGGGCTACGACGGCGCCGAGGAGCACAAGGGGGAGTACGCCAACGTGATCGCGCAGTTCGCCGACGACGTCGCCAGCGGCCGATCGCCGAAACTGTACGGCGACGGCACGCAGACGCGGGACTTCACGCACGTCTCCGATATCGTCCGCGGGCTCGAACTGGCCGCCGACCACGAACTCACCGGCATCTACAACCTGGGGACGGGCGAGGCCTACGCCTTCGATACGGTCGTCGACCTGATCAACGAGGAACTCGGCACCGACGTCGACCCCGAGTACGTCGAGAACCCGATCCCCGAGTCGGTGTACGTGCACGATACCTGCGCTGATTCGTCGAAGATTCGCGAGGAAACCGGCTGGGAGCCACGGATCGACTTCGAGGAGGGGGTTCGGCGCGTGTGTGCGCCGTACACCGACGAGCGAGAGTCAGCGGACGACTAGTCGAGATAGTGGCTCGTTTTCGGCGATCGGTGGCGATCGTACGATTCGAATACCATCGGTAGTGAACCGGGGACGAGCGGTAATGGGCCGGCGACGATTCGGGATCCGGACGCGGCGTTCTGTACGTCGCTCATTATTATGGGTCAGTCAGTGATCCGGGCTGGTACGAATGGGTTTCGCGCGTTCCGTACATCGCTGGCGACTCGCCGAACGTGCCCGTCGGGAGCGCACGCCTCACCTCCAGCCCACGAGCGACAGGCTGGGCCGCCTGCTCTGCGGGTTCGGGATCGCGTCGATCGGGGTGCTCTCTACCGGCTGGCTGGCCCAGGTGACGGAGTTGGACACCGAGGTGATCGCCATCGTGATCGGCATCGCGATCGTTCTGGGCATTCTCACGTTCGCGCTCCTCCTGGCCGCGAAACGGACGGTCGTCGGACCAGCGGACGAGACGTCCGTAGCGCCAGCGACCCCGACCGGAGACGCCACCGAGAGCGCCCAGGTCGCGGTGGTCCAGGACGAAACCGGCGACTGGACGTGGTCCGTCCTGCACCTCGAGAGACGCGCGGAGAGCACGGACCGGGCCGCGTCGCGGTCGGCGGCGACGGAGCAGGTCGAGCGGTTGCAGGCGGCGATCGAGGCCGCCGACTGCCACGAGGTCCCCGAGGCGGCGTTCCGACTGTCCGCCGATCGGGACGACACCTGGCGGTGGACGCTGGACCGCGCCGGCGGCAGTCGCGTCGGTGTCGCCCCCCAGGCGTTCGACGAGCGCGAGGCCGCCGAATCGGCGGTACATTTCCTGCGAGATCACGGCCCCGACGCGGACCTCGTCGACATCGAGGGCGGCGCGTTCACGTTCGATGAGCGTCACGACGGCTGGCACTGGCAACTGGCCGCCAGCGATCGAACCCCGCTCGCCGAGAGCGCCACCGGCTACGAGAGTCGCGACCGCGCCGACGAGGCCGCCGAGACGGTCTCGGACCTGGTCGCCCAGGCAGACCTCCTCGATATCGACCACGTCGGCGCCGAACTGTACGATCGCGAGGACGGCTGGGCGTGGCGGCTGGTCGACGACGCGGACGCCGTCGTCGCCGACTCGACCGGGACGTTCGACACCCGCCGCGACGCCGAGCGCGCCGCGGACGCGGTGCTCCCGGCGCTCGAATCCGCCGCGGTGATCGACGCGGGCGAACCCGCCTTCGAGCGGTACCGGACCGGCGGGCAGTGGCACTGGCGACTCGTCGACGGCACCGATCGGGTGGTCGCCCGATCGGCGGCCGGCACGTCCGCACGGAGCGGGACGGACCGGGCCATCGAACGGTTCGAAGGGACCGCCCGGGACGCCGATATCGTCGAGATCGAGGCCGCGGAGTACGAGGTGTACCCCGTCGCCGCCGACGGTGACGAGGGGCGAACCGCACCGGTAGCCGGGACCGACAGTCGATCCACCGCCGTCGCGGACGGGGCGGGCACGGCGACTCCAGAAACGGCCACGGTGACGTCTGACGACGCCGTCGAGACGTCCGACTCCGGGTCCGCCTGGCACTGGCGGCTCGTGACCGGCGACCGCGACGTGATCGCGGCGAGTTCCGACCCCTGCGCCGACGCCGAGGCTGCCCAGGAGGCGATCGAGCGGGTGCGCGAGCAGGCCCGCGACGCCGAGTTCATCGAGTTCGAAAACGCGGCGTTTCGCGTCTACGAGAGCGACGCCGGCGAGTGGCGCTGGCGGCTGCTCGACGAGGACGGAACGGTCCTCGCCGACAGCGGCGCGGAACACGCCTCCCGGGGCGAGGCCGCGGAGGCGATGCTGACGCTGAAAGAGCAGGCCCCCGACGCCGACGTCCTGGAGATCGAGACGCCCGCGTTCGAACTGTTCGTCACCCCGGACGACGAGTGGGGCTGGCGGCTGATCGACGGCGCCGGCAGACTCGTCGCCGAGGATCCCGACACCCATCCCACCCGGGAGGCCGCCCGCCGCGCGATGACCCGGCTGCTCGACCACCTCGAGGCCGACGTCCGCACGATGGATCGGCCGATCTTCCAGGTCTCCGGGGCCGACGACTGGCACTGGCGGTTCGTCCTCCCGACGGGCGAGCCCGTCGCGATCGCCGCCACGTCCCACCCGACCCGGGACGCCCTCGTCGAACGGCTGTCGACCGTTCGCGAGACCGCGGCGGCCGCCGACGACGCGACGATCGACGAGGTCGCGATCCAGCTCTACGACGGCGGCGACTGGCACTGGCGCCTGCTCGATCGCGACCGGGAAGAACTCGCCGACGGGCGGGGGACGTACCCCGATCGGGAGACGGCACTGGAGGCGGTCGAGACGCTCACGGCCCACGCCGAGGAGGGACCGATCTTCACGATCGAGGACGCCGCGATCCGCGTGGGCGGTGGGGACGGCGCGGGCGGCCACGATGATGACGGCGGGGACGGCGATGGCTGGCACTGGGACCTCGTCGACCGGGATCGCGAGATCCTCGCCACCGCGGCCGACAGCGCCGACAGCCGGTCGGCGCTCGTGGCGGCCATCGACGACGTTCGCCGGCTTGCGCCGCTTGCCGACCCAGTCACGTTTGGGGACGCGTCGTTCGACCTCGTCGCGACCGCGGACGATCGCTGGCAGTGGCAGCTTCGCGACGAGGACGGCCAGGTCGTGGCGACCGGCTCGGAACGGTACGCGACGAAGGCGACCGCTCGCGACGCCGTTTCGGACGTTCGACGGCTGGTCGATCGGGCGAGCGTGTTCACGATCGACAGCCCCTCGTTCGAACTGTACGCGGACGACGAGGAGTGGGCCTGGCGACTGGTCGCCGAGCACGACACGGTGCTGTTAGAGAGCACGCAGACCTACGGGACGCGCACGGCTGCCCGGGACGCGATCGACGATCTGAAAGCGTACGTACCGGATGGTGCGGTTACAGTTGTCGAGTGATCGGCGGAGTCAGGTGTTCCCGTTCTGGACGAACTCGCCCGAACAGTCGTACTCGAGCAGTTCGTATCTGGCGACGTCCGGGGATTCCTCGTACGGGCCGGATCGATCCGTCAGTCCGTAGACGGTGAGCGACTCGACGTTCGTCTCGTGTGAGGCGTTCCAGCGCTCACAGAGGTAGTTCGCGAAGTACGATCGGTGCTTTTCGTTGCCGGCGTACCGCATGTTCGACACGTACTTTCGCTCGCGTGCAGTGTCGTAGGTCGCATCGACCGACGGGGGCCGGTCCCAGTCGACGTCCGAGTCGTGCAGGACGTCGGCTTTCGACCCGTCTTCCAGTTCACCCGGGACGACGAGCCACCGTGCCGTCGAGGTCGGATTGGGTGCGAACATCCGCCAGCTCTGATCGGCCCGTACCGTGTCGAGGACGTCCTCGCCCGTCTCGGGGACCTCGGTGTAGCCGACTGCCTCCGCGTTCGAGAGCACGACGAGGACGAGCAGGACCCACGGGATCACCGTCGCGAACAGGACGCGGCCCCGAGTGGCGACGGCCGAAAACGACGGCACGTCCGGTCGAGTCACGTCCAGCTCGCTGGGACCAGGAACCGGGAGAACGGGGACTGTGGCCTGAAGTCGGTCCAGACTCCGACGAAGTGGGACGTCGACTCCGATTCGCGCGGCCACCGCGGTGGCCCCATTCCAGACGCGGGGCGGGTAAAACAGCACCAGCCCTGCAACGACGATCAGGGGAAACAGGTCGATCCGGAGCGTGACGAGCATCCCGAGGTGCATCCCGACGAACAGCGACGCGATCGACGCGCGCTTGAGCCCTGTCGAGAGAACGAGTAGCGGAGACAGAACGATGAGGATCATCCACGCGTACGTGAACGCCTGCAACAGGAGGTTCTGTCCCGCGAGGACGTTGCCCAGCAGATACGTGAGGTGATCCGCCTGAAAAATGTGGACGACCGCCTCGCCGCTCATCCACAGGTCGCTCTGGGTCTTGTGGATGGCGTTGGTCACGTACATGAGAAGGACCTGGAGGAGGACCGCCATCGTTCCCACTGAGACCACGGTCGGACGCAGTGCATCCCGATCGATCCGACAGGTGTCGACAGCCCACCGCGAGCCGAGGGGCAGAAAGATCCCCCAGAACAGGAGCATTCGCAACAGGACGTCGCCGGAGTTGAGCACCATCGGATTTCGGAGGTGAAGCGATACCAGGAGGAGCCACGAGACGATCGTCGCGGTCCGCGTTCGATAGCCGACGAGCAACGCGAGAGCGACGACTCCCGCAACGCAGAACAGGAGGGCCTGGGCCCATACCTCGCCAGAGACTGCGTGCAGGGAATACGTGTAGGGTGCCGAGTAGTCCGCGAACAGCGCTTCCCGGGGGAGCACGCCGGAATCCGTGTAGAAGTCCTCGAGCTTTCGCGCCCGTCGGAGGAGATCGACGATCAGTAGCGTGCCGAGCGCGATTCGGAATGCGGCCAGGGCTCTGCGATCGATCTCGAACCGCCGCTGGATGCCCGCTGCGATTCGATCCACGATATCTGCGACGCGATTCCGCGCTGAAGAGCGGCGCTGCCGATCCGGTGTCATTGTGATGGTCGTCCGTCTGTCACGACTCTCGAGCAGACCGGTATAAGCTTGTTGAACAGTAAAGAGATCGTTTCACCTTGGGACCCCGGGTCACGGCCGAGCGAACCGACGGTCACGGCTGACGACCGCGTCGGCGTGTGCGATCGGGGCGTTCGACACTGGGCCACCTCGCTCGAACTGCACGATCGGAATACTGAACTATCGAGGCTGCCAACTGCAAGCCGATGGGCGACGAGATTCCGGACGAGGACCCGATCGTGCTCTTCGACGGCGTCTGCAACCTCTGTAACGGGTTCGTGCAGTTCCTCGTGCCGCGGGACACGGAGGAGCAGTTCTACTTCGCGTCGCTCCAGTCCGAGGTCGGAACGCAGTTACTGGCCGACCACGGCCTCCCGACCGACGAACTCGAATCGATCGTGCTGATCGAGGGCGACGACTGCTACGTCAAGTCCGATGCGGTCATCCGGATCGCCACGATCCTCGGCGGCATCTACGCACTCCTGGCACCGTTTCGAGTCGTGCCGCGATCGATTCGGGACGGACTGTACGATTTCGTCGCCGCCAACCGCTACCGCATGTTCGGCAAGAAAGAGCAGTGTCTGATGCCGACTGGAGACGTTCAGGAGCGGTTTCTCGAGTAGTTCGATCGGTCCCGTGGCCGTCCAGCCGCGCGATCGCGGCAACTCCGTCTTCTCGACGGTCCCCGCGATCGACTCCTCACTCCGCCTGTGCGATGGCGGGTTCGGTGAGACGTTCTTCCGCCCGATCGCGATCCTCCGGATACCCTACGTCGATCCGCCAGCCGTCCATCCGGATCGGAATGTGATTGATTCCCTCGGACAGAAGATATTTGTTCTATGCAGACAGTCGCTCACTCAGATGGAATCCGTTTCCGATCATGCCGTCGACGCCGCAGAACCTTCCCCTCTCGACCAGCTCGAAGATACGGCCTGCACGTTCTGCGATAGTGGATTGCTCGTTCGTAATCAGTACAAGGGAAACGACGCCGTGGTCTGCAACAACTGCGAGACGCCAGCGATGCAAGTCTGGGACGTGAAGTGACCACCATCGATTCTGCGTCAGTTGTTTCGTTCGGTCTCGATCGAATGATGGCCGAGCCAGTCTGTGAGTCGGTCTTTCTGGTAGCGCCTGGATCGATCCACGCCCGAGGCTGGCCGGATGCCGAAGAGGTTTTTATCGAACGCTATCAATGCCGACCATGAACCTGCTTGCGGTGGCTGCCGTCTCGCTTCTTTTCGTGACAGCCGTCCCCTATATCTGCTACCTCGGACTATATGCGTGGATTCGACCGCAGGGCTCACCCGCTGACAAAGAACCCGCAGAACCAACGGTGAGTATCGTTCTCCCGACGTATAATGAAGCACAGATTGTGGAAACGAAACTCGACGATCTGCTCGAACTCGACTATCCGATGGAAAAGGTCGAACTCGTCGTCGTCGACTCGTCGACCGACGACACCCGAGAACTCATCCGCAACTACTTCGCGGACATGGATGCCCCGGAACTGGTGCTGCTGGAAGAGGACGAGCGTCGCGGGCTCGCGCCGGCGCTCAACGACGCCTACGAGGCTGCATCGAACGAGATGGTCGTGAAGACCGACTGCGATTCCAAACTCTCGCCGGACGTGCTCCGGGAAGCCGCCGCGAATCTCGCGGACGACGACGTCGCGGCGGTGACTGGCCGGAACGTGGAGGTGTTAGGCGGGAGTGAGGTCGAATCCGGCTACCGTGGCGTCCAGAGTCACATCCAGCAGTTAGAGTCACACCTCGATTCTACGCTCATCTTTCATGGCCCCTTCTCTGCGTTTGAGAACGACGCACTGCTTCCGATCGATCCGAACTCGCTGGCCGACGACACCGAACTCGCGCTGAAGATTCGGCGCCAGGGCGATCGCGTGCTCTTCGATCCCGCCGTCCAGTACATGGAGGCCAGTCACTCTGAGTTCGTCAAGCGGCGAAAGCAGAAGGATCGCCGCGGAATGGGATTGATTCGGTTGCTAGTGCAGCACCGAGACGCGATCGGCAGGTACGGCAAGTACGGACGCGTGGTGTTGCCGTTCAACTGGTGGTTCATGATCGTCTCGCCGTGGCTGCTCGCGGTGACGATCGTGATTTGGACCGGCGCGGCCCTTTCCCTGTTTGGGATCGGCGGGCTGGCGGTTCCGGTGGCAATCAGTGTATTCGTATTTCTCGGACAGCGTGACTTACTCGGGCCTGTACAGACGCTGTACTCAATATTCGACACACAAGTGTCGCTGCTACGGGCCAGCGTAGAACTGTTAATTGGCGACTCGGACGGAACGTGGGATGTCGATTCGGAGTTGCGGGAGGCGTTCGAATGAAGAACCGAATTCACGTTGGAACAAGGAGGCAACTACAATGACGGATGATCTCAAGGATCAGGACGTTTCAGTAGCAATTCTCCACGATCGATTCCCAGGAATCGGTGGTGGGGAAAAGTTCGCTATCGAGGCAGCTCGAGTGCTAAATGCGCCGGTATACACAATGTATGTTTACCCAGGAACAGAGATTCCAGACAACGTGGAGGTCATTCCAATACGACAGAAGAAGTACACAGGCGGTCTCTCTCAGCGGATTCTCGCGTGGCGGAACGAAGGTTCGAATCCACTCGAGACATTGAGCGTCGCGATGGACATGACAGACGCTCACCCTGAGCTCGTAGATTATGATGTGGTTCTCTCCAGTGCACCGCTCAGTAAGAATTACGTCCCGACCACTGACCAACGAGTCGTCCACTATCCTCATAGCCCGCCGCGCTGGTTGTATGACCTATTCCGCGACCGTATGTCGTCGTTCGACTACTCTGGGATTCGGTTCATATTGAAAGCCTACGCAAAGTGGTGGCGTGCGCTCGACAAGGAGGCGAACGACTACGTGGACACGTTCGTCGCCAACAGCGAACTTATCCGGGATCGCATTCGACGCTACTACGATCGGGATGCAGAGGTTGTCTATCCACCTATAACAGGGGAGTGGCGTAACGAGGGTGACGACGGTTACTTCGTCACATGGTCGCGCCTCGCGCCTGAGAAGCGAATTGATCTGATCGTAGAGGCGTTTACCGAACTGGATGAAAAACTCGTTGTGGCTGGCGATGGTGAACAGCGCGAAAAGCTCGAACGCATGGCACGTGGCTACGATAACATCGAAATCCGAGGGTTCGTCGAGGACATCGAATCGCTGGTCGCGAAGGCGACTGCAGTCGTGTATGCGCCAAAGAATGAGGACTTTGGCATGGTTGGAGCAGAAGCCATGATGGCAGGAAAACCGTTGTTAGGTGTAGATGAGGGGTTCACAAAGTATCAGGTCGAACAGAGGATCACCGGAGAACTATTTGAGCCAACTGCCGAGTCGATACGAGAAGCGGTCCAAGAGTTCGACGCGAGCATTTATGACGGAGACGAGATCCAAGATCGTGCCAGACGATATCGGTACAAGGAGTTCGAGACGGGATTGCGGCACATCGTTTCAAAGGTGACAAACGAATGAATGTCGAGCGTCCGATTACTCACGACGACCCCGACATCACAATCGTGATCCCGACGCTCCCTGTGAACAGTCACGACCAGGTGGTTGACGATCTTCACAATCAGACACACGACGCTGTTGAGGTCATCGTAGTGAACGACCCGGAGAAAGACATCTGTGAGGCGCGCAATGCCGGCATTGAGGCAGCGTCAGCACCGATCGTCGCGCTAACTGATGACGATTGTCGGCCACCAGCAGTGTGGGTAGAGCGCATCGTTGCAGCCTTTGAGGCCAATCCCCAACTGGTATGTCTGGAGGGGAGCGTTCGTGGTGGTCGCACATATGACGGTAAGCGGAAGTACGTAGGATGCAACCTTGCGTTCAACCGAAAGGAAGCATTAGCTGTCGGTGGATTCGATAGCGATTACGCCGGATGGCGGGATGACACTGAGTTCGGCTGGCGGATGGAGCGAGATGCTGAGGGACACTGTATGTTCCTTGCTAATGTAGAAATGATCCACCCAAACAAACCACGCGCAAGGATTGATAAGGGGAATGAAAATCGGCTGCAAGCCGGGTATCCGGGCAAGTATAACAAAATTATTTTACCCAATACCCTCCTTGGTCGTTTTAATGACTGGTTGTGGCGATGGGGTTTCTGGGACGCCGTTGACCGCATCCGTACCTGATCATGACTAATATTGCACTTATTGTATTGGACACGCTTCGGAAAGATACGTTTGATGAACACTTTGACTGGTTACCCGGCCAGCAGTTCGAGAATGCGTGGTCAACGAGTCACTGGACGGTGCCTGCACACGCGTCGCTGTTTACAGGCAAGTATGCGAGCGAAGCAGGGGTCTACCGCGGCGCACAGATGCTTGATGTGGACGAAGAAGTGCTCCCCGAACGATTTTCTCGAGCGGGATATACTACCCGCGCATTCAGTGCCAATCCAAATATCTCTTCGCAGTTCTCATTTGACCGCGGATTTGATCAGTTCAAGGGGAGTTGGCGGTTGAACGCCATGGACGATAACCTGTTTGACTGGGACGTGTTTATCGAGAAACATCGTGAGGACGGCGCGTCACGCTACCTGAAAGCAATCTGGGAGTGCGTCATGGGCGACTGCAAAACTATCCCATCACTGAAGCGTGGCGGGTTGCTCAAACTGCGCGATCTGGGTTACGGAAAGTCAACTGTCGATGATGGTGCACAGTCGGCGCTGGAACTTATTGAGAACACGGACTTTGGTGATGAAGAGTTCTTCTTCGCAAACCTGATGGAAGCGCACTCTCCGTACTCCGCCCCAGCGGAGTATCAGACTGTCGAGCCACCAGAAATACGAGGTCTTGAAGCTACTTTCACTGAGGTTAATTCAAACCCAGATCACATCAGGCAGGCATACCATGACGAAGTGCGCTACCTTTCGGACATGTATCAAAAGATGTTTACAGAACTACGTGAAGCCTTCGATATTATCATTACCGTGTCAGATCACGGCGAACTCCTAGGTGAACACGATGCATGGGAGCATATGTACGGCATATATCCTGAGTTGACTCACATTCCTCTCGTTGTCTGGACCGGCGAAAATGATGCCGAACGCCGGAGCGAGAGCGTAAACTTGCTCGATATCTACCGTACCGTTCTTGAAATCGCCGATATCGATCCAGCAGACACGCGAGGCCGTGACCTCAGGACCGAACTTGATGATGCGAAGTGTCTTACCGAATATCACGGCATCTCAGAACGACACTACCAGTCGCTGTTAAACAAGGACATCGTCAATATTGAACACCTCCGTCAGGAACTCTCGGGGTTCGCGTGCCACAAGTACTACTACCACGAAACGTTCGACGGGTACAGAGAATACGGCGAGTCGCCCTACGACGATCCTGGCAGCCATTTATCTGACCTCGTTTCGAGTTTGGAGAAGCATTACATTGATGAGGAAGATGATATAGACGACGCCGTATTGGACCACTTAGAAGATCTGGGATATGCCTGAGGAAACATTATGCGTCATAGCGCTTGATGCTGTCGACTACCAACTATAGTAGCCACTGAAAGTCAATGCACACCTGATCGCAGGACAGCTTTGCGATCAGTGTGTAAATCGTTTCAGTGGCTACTATAGCCGGTAAATAGAACTGCAAGAACGTTCTTCTTGACAAGCACCGATAATTAAAAACGTTCTCGTACTCGAAAAAGGGGTGTAGTGACCTTGGAAGTCTGGACTTCCGTTGCGACTGGTGTCATCCCCGCGACCATGGAATGAGGTTAACAGGAGAGCGACAAGAGTGGAACAATCCACTACTTCGAATCGCGGGTCGGAGAGAACGTTGACGAGATGCTAGGTAAGGATTGTGACTACGTTAATCGGCTTGTGGTGTTCTCTGATCGCGGAATGGTGGTTGGATGGATAGATGGCGACAAAGGGCCGGGTTCACACGGTTGGCAAGCTATGTTCGGAACAACCGAGAGCAAACCGTTACCAAAAGATATCTATGATGTTCGAGAATGGTTAGAGGAGCAGAAATCCGATCACGATGGTAATCGTGATACTACATCTCTCGGCATGGCTCGTGAACCCCTCAAAGAGCTCGGATACTTGTAAGGGGCATAATACAGCGATTAAGTATCGATACCCCCCAAATAGGCTGTGAAAATTGGTTGATTATATGTTGTGAAAACATCCGAGAAGATAAAAGAGACATCTTCAAATCCCTTGGCTCAAAAAGGGATTACTGATGAAGACCCTCCTGGTTACTGTGGACTCGCTTCGTCACGACCACTTCGAGTATATGCCGAACACATTAACCTTTCTTGACATGAACCACAACCGTGCATTCGCCCCCTCGACGGCGACGATCGGCAGTTTTCCAGGGATTATTGGCGGGGAGTTCGCAAATGGGGCTGGGCTCACTGGAACAAGCATTGCAACTCGTTTTGACGAGTACAGCGTAGGCTTAACGACCAATCATCTTCTCTCAGAGGAGTACGGCTACGACGAGGGGTTCGATGTGTTCAACTCGCCGAAAGGCGGTGGTGACTCGATCAAGGACAAAGCCGCTATCTACCTTACTCGCGGCTCGTTTGCGTACCGGCTTGCCTCTTGGGGCTGGAGCCACTACCAGCGACTTACGAACCTATCTGGTGACGTCGAGAAATCCTTTCGGTCTGCTGAGAAGATTATCTCTCAGTTTGACTCAGAGATCGACAACCGAGAAGAGTGGTTCGGTTGGTTGCATTTTATGGAACCACACCATCCGTACGACCCAGACGGTAGCGAAATGAGCCGTGCTCAGGCGCAGAGACTCACACGTAAGGTTCTTGCTGGGAGCGGCGGCGAGTCAGATCAAGAGCGCGTTCGCGAACTCTATCGATTGGAAGTAGCTGAACTTGACAAGAAGCTGGATATGCTCTGGAAAGCGATTCCAGACGACACGCGAGTCGTGTTCTGTGCCGATCACGGAGAACTTCTAGGTGAAGACGGAATGTGGGGGCATCCGGGAGAAATGCGGCCTGAACTTCTTCGCGTTCCGTTTGGAACGAAAAATGCTCCAGAAATCGGTGGCGTCGTATCGCTCCTTGATGTACCGTCAATACTACTGGGATCTGAATACGGACTGGGAGAATTGGACCGTGACGTTGCCTTCGCAACCTATGGGGTGAAGAAAGCGGCAATGAATGCCAACAACATAGCAACTGATAAGGGAGTTATATCATTCGACAGCAACGAGCCCACCGAAGATCCGAGTTTGGAGCGGGCACTCGATCGGTTCGAACCCGGTAGCGTGGTCAAGGAGGATGCGCTTAAGGAGGACTTGGAGGACCTCGGATACGCATGACTGTCGTAGTTCTCGCCCTCGACGCACTAGATGCGGGTCTCGTAGAGTACTTTGATGCGACTGAGTTTGAACTCGAGTCGAGTAAGCAAATTCAAACATTTGCCCACAGTAAAGACAATCCCTATACCCCTGAAGTATGGGCAACGGTAGCTACAGGGCTTGGACCGGATGAACACGGCATAACTGGTTCTGGCACGAGCGAGTGGAACAATTCGATTTTTGAGTTCGCTTCGCGGTTTACTGGGAGACTGGACGAATCGACACGCGGGACGCTCGGCCGATTCGTTCGCGAGAAGACCGGCGAGCGCGAACAGATCGGGGAGACTGACGTCGAATCGATATTCGATCGTGATGGAGCAGTCGTGCACAATTGGCCGGGTGTCCACGATGGCAGTGATCTACAACGGGCATGGGACCTGATGAACGCAGTTGCTGAAGGCAAGCCGAAACACGAATTCGAACAGGAGCTCCTCGGACTTGCTGCCCAGCAGTTTGGGTGGGTTCGAGAAATGCTTCACCACAATGTTGCGCTTGCAGGCGTTCATATCCATACCCTTGATGCTGCAGGTCACGCATACGCCGAGGACGAGGAATCGCTCCAACGGATCTACCAACGAGTCGCTGGTTTTGTAGACGAACTTGTACAAATTCTCAATCCGGATGACAATCTCCTTCTATTGAGCGACCACGGAATGTGTACCTCTTTCTATAGGCCAACCGACAGAGACGGGAGTCCAGGCTCGCATTCTTGGCGTGCATACGCGAGTTCAACCACTACCGATGTTCCGGCCGACGTCTTTGATGTCGTCGACTGGATTGATGAGCACGTAAAGAACGGAACAATAGCTGATGAACAAATCGATATCGACGAAGAGCATCTCAAAAATCTCGGTTACATATGAACGTCGGTGAGGCAGACTTCGGGCTCGAAATCTCACGAGGCGTCCTCGCAAAGTTCGCTATGGCCGCCATCGGCTTTGCTGGTTCCGTGATCTTTGCTCGAGTACTAGGACCGAGTGGCTACGGAACGTTCTACGTCGTCCTAACGCTCGTCCATGTCCTCGATAACCCCGTAACTGGATGGGGAGGAGCCTGTAAAAAACGAATTTCCGAAACGGGTTTTCCGACGGCAGAGGCACTTGGTTCAGGGCTATTCGGTGCAGTGTTGCTCCCACTCATCATGTTGCCTATTGTGTATACATTTCACTATTTTACGGACATTTACGATCTCACTGGGTTATTTATTCCGTTCTCCACACTCTTCACCATTATTTGTTTTTTTGCAGTTACAAATAGAATTCTCTCGGCACGTTCGAATTTTTCTGCCGCTGAATGGTCCGACACACTTCGATCACTCTTCACAACTCCCCTGCAACTAGTATTTATCACTCTTGGGTTCGGAACCGCTGGAATGGTATACGGGCTAACTCTTGCGACTGCGTTGACTGTCCCTTACGTCATCTACCGTATTCACGTCAAACCAGTACTTCCTACCAGAGAATCGTTATTTAGTATTGCATCCTATGCCAAGTATAGTATTCCGAATGGTTTTATCGGAACTGCTCAGTCGCGCTTCGACATACTTCTTCTCGGCGCACTTCTCACATCGTCGGCAGTTGGCGACTACCAAGTTGCAATGCAACTCACTTTAGCAGGAACGTTTATCGGTGCTGTTACGTCAAAAGGGTTGATGGCTCGAGTAAGCGAACACTGGAGCAGAAACGACAAGTCAGCGGTGGTTACCGATGTTACGAATTCGCTCGGCTATGCGAGCGTTCTCGCAATACCGATTTTCTTCGGTGCTGCTGCGATGCCGAACACTCTGGTAGAGACAATATTCGGGTCACAGTACACTGGTATTGGATTGGTTCTCGTTGGGTTAGCCTTCTTCCGAGTGTTAAAAGTGCAATCAGCTCAGCTTCAATCGACAATGGCCGGTCTAGATCGGCCAGACATTAACATGCGAATTGGAATAATTGTTTTAATTCTGAATGTCGGTCTTGGTTACCTCTTGCTCCTCAAATACGGGATCCTTGGCGTCGTGGGAGCAACGATTATCTCCGAAGTCGTTCGGTATACGGCACTTGCGTACATGATCAAACAGTACCTTCCAGACGTGCCCCTGTTTTCCCAACCCTTGCGCTTTCAACTGTTCGCTGGCTCCGTAATGTTTGTTCTTGTCGACCACCTCCACACTACCACCGGGGTTTCGTGGTGGGGAGACCTGTTGATCCTCGTCGGTCTTGGCGGACTCATCTATTTCGGGAGTCTTACAGTAATTAGCGAGTCGTTCCGCATCACCGCCAAAGGTATCCTCTCAGATGCTTTGAACAACTAGACTTCCTATAATCGCGCCACTCTGGCACTGTCTATATAAGGAAAACCGCAAGACGTGGAAACGGTGAAGCGTGACGAAACCTGTGACACCACCATCTAATCTCTGATATAAGTAGGGCCCGATCGACGAACAGCGAAAATTCGACTATTTCAACACACTTCTCACGAGGAGTGGATCTTTCATCCTTCACCAACGGTGCCGCGACAGCCGCTAAATCGTCGGTCAACGCCAAAAGCGCTTAACTAGACAGTGCCGCCACTCTAGTGATGATTACGATCACGGAGCACGGGAAACTGGTCTACAATCGATTCCTCAACTGTGACATCACCGCTGACTAATACACATTTATCTCTTCATCATCTCAATTTTCTTTGACCTACTTACAGTTCCGGAACCGTATTAGTTGCCGTGTTCAGTACAAATAATGGACAGGCAGAATCGTGGTTGACGATTCAGTGACATCATAGTCACCTCGATGCTGATAATCGTCAGTTAGTAGTTTCAGGCCTCACAGAGGGGAAACTTGGCTGACCATGTACTGATGATTAGAAAACTAAAAATTAAAGAAACGTTCTCAATTATAGAACCAGATATCAAACGACCACAAGTATATAACAAGACTTATTCTTGACTTGGGTCTCGTGAAAGGCAATGAGTACGGACACCGAACGCGTCGAGGAGGGGACGGAAACGTCCTTCCTCGAGACGTGGCGAGACTGGTATCACATCCCCGTCGTCGGGGCCGTGATGCTGTTCATGTTCTGGGTACGGACCCAATCTTACAGCGAGTTCGTGACCGACGACGGGACGCCCGCCCTCGCGGGTGTCGACTCGTGGTACCACTGGCGAACGATCCAGTGGACCGCGGAGAACTACCCGCGAACGATGCCGTACGAGGTCTGGACCGGGTTCCCGACGGGCCAGTACGTCGGGCAGTTCGGGACGCTGTTCGATCAACTCATCGTCACCGTCGCGATGATCGTCGGCCTCGGCGATCCGTCGCCCGAGACCCTCTACACGGTCTCCCTGCTCGCCATTCCGGCTATGGCCGCCCTCGTCGCCGTCCCCGTCTTCTACGCGGGCCGGCGACTCGGCGGCACGATCGGCGGCATCGTCTCCGTGATCGTCCTCGCGCTCGCGCCCGGCCAGTTCTTCGTCCGCTCGACGGTCGGGCAACTCGACCACCACGTCGGCGAGGTCCTGTTCATGGCGATCGCGGTCGTCGCGATGATGGTCGCGCTTCGCGTGGGCGAGGAAGAAAAGCCGATCTACGAACTGGTGGCAGACCGAGACTGGGACGCCCTCCGCAGGCCGGCCATCTACAGTGCCCTCGCCGGGTTCGCACTCGCCCTGTACATCTGGGTCTGGCCGGCGGCGATCGTCCTCGTCGGCATCTTCGGCGTCTTCTTCGCCGTCCAGCTCTCTCTGGACTACGTTCGCGGCGTCTCGCCGGATCACGTCGCATTCGTCGGCGCCGTGAGCCTCGGTGTCACGACCATCGTGACAGCGCTCCTGATCGAGCAATCGGGATTCGGGACGACGGACTTCAGCTTCCTACAGCCGCTCACCGCACTGCTCGTCGCCGTCGGCTGTGTCTTCATGGCCTGGCTCGCTCGTGAGTGGAACAGCCGTGATCTCGAACGCCGGTACTATCCGGCCGCGATCGCCGGCATCGCCGTCGCTGCGATAGCCGTCATGTGGCTCACCCTCCCCGATCTGTACAGCACCCTCATGGGGAACCTCACGAGCCGTCTGCTCCCGCTCGATCCGTCGACGGGAACGCTGACCATCCAGGAGGCACAGCCGCCGGAGAACTTCCTCTCGGAGTACGCGTTCGAGGAGTTCGGCGCGGCCTTCTACACGATGCTCGCCGGCCTCGCACTCCTCGCGGTGCGGCCGTTCCTCGGCCGCGAGTTCCGCGCTGAGTACACCCTGGTCATCGTCTGGTCGCTGTTCCTGCTCAGCATGGCCGCGACGCAGATTCGCTTCGCGTACTACCTCGTGCTCGCGGTGGCGGTCGTCAACGCCGTCTTCGTCGCCGACGTCGTGCGGATCTTCGACCTCGACGTCCAGGGCGGCGTCGATTCGCTCAGGCAGATCGAAACCTACCAGGTCATCGTCCTGTTCATGGTCGTCCTCCTGCTGTTCGCGCCGCTGCTCCCGCCGCTCGCCAGCGCGGGGGTCGTCGAGCGCGGCGACAACACCGGCCCACACAGCGACGCCATGACCTGGGAGCAGTCGACCCACTGGCTCGAGGAGAACACCCCCGAGCCGGGGAACTACGGCGACGCCGAAAACGCCGACCAGCTCGACTACTACGGCACCTACAATCCCGACGATGGCGACTACGACTACCCCGACGGGGCCTACGGCGTGATGTCGTGGTGGGACTACGGCCACCTGATAACGACCCAGGGCGAGCGGATCCCCCACTCGAACCCGTTCCAGCAGAACGCCCGCTCCTCGTCGGCGTATCTCACCGCCGAATCCGAAGCGGAAGGGGAGCTGGTCCTCGACGCGATCGCCTCCGACGCGGACGTCAACTGGGGAGACTACGACCAGGAAGAGCTCGAATCGATCGTCGCCGACTCCGACGGGAGCGGCGAGGAGATCCGGTACGTGATGATCGACGACCAGATGGTCGGTGGCAAGTTCAGCGCGATCACCCAGTGGACCGGCCCCGATCGCGGCCACTACGTGACGCCCGACGGCTACGAGGAGGGCGATCAGATCCCGGTCTCCGCGCTCGAGAACGCGTCCTCCGACGCGCCGTACCACGACACGATGCAGGCCCGGCTGTACTTCGACGACGCCAGCGGGATGGAACACTACCGGCTCGTCCACGAGAACGACGACTACGTGATGGCGTTCACGAGTTACGCGATCGTCAACACCCAGACCGGCAACGTCCTGACAGAGGACCTCGGGACCGTGATCGATCGCTTGGTCCAGCAGCAGGGAGAGGGCGAGGTCGAGGCCCCGGAAGACACCGCGTGGGAGCCCCAGATCTACATGAACCAGCGGGGTGGCCCACAGCAGATCCAGCAGCGGTACAGCTTCCTCCAGCAGATCCCGCAGCTGGAACTCCAGCCCTTCGACGTGCGCCAGGCCGCCGCGATCAAGACCTACGAGCGCGTCGAGGGCGCGACGCTGACCGGCACCGTCGAGGACGAGCACCTCCGGGACGGTAACGCGACGGTCCGGGCGACGGTCGAACTCGATCGGAACTCGCGACTGGGCTCGCTCACGTACCAGCAGACCGCGACGGTCCAGGAGGACGGCAGCTTCGAAATGACCGTTCCGTACGCGACCGACGACGAACTCGGCGTCGAGGACGGCGCCACGAACAGCGACGTCGAGGCGAACGGCTCGTACTCGCTGTCCGTCGTCGGCCCGCACCCCGAGCAGCCCTTGCCCGGCGTGCAGTACGAGGGCCAGACCGAGGTCCCCGAGACGGCGGTCGTCGACGGTGAGACGATCGACGTCGACCTCGAGGAGGTCGAGTTCGAGGAGACCGATCCGGGCAACGAGTCCGACGGCAACGAGACCGACGCCGGCAACGAAACTGGCGACGACGGGACCGCGGGCAACGAGACGGGAGACAACGAGACGCAGACTGACGAGACGGCCGGATCGATCGCCCCGATCGCCGCCGAACCCGCGCACTGACCGCCGGTTCCCGACCGACGGAACGATCACGAATCGACTGACGGCCGCGCGATCCGAAAGTGAGAAGGCTTTTACCGGCATTCGGAATACCAACGAGCGATGCGGGAACTTCTCGCCGTCTACCTCAAGGGATTCTCGATGGGGTCTGCGGACGTCGTTCCGGGCGTTTCCGGGGCGACGATCGCGCTCATCGTCGGCATCTACGATCGACTGATCGCCGCGATCACGGCGATCGACCCGCGCCGCTTCGATTCGATCCTCCGCCTCCACGAACCGGATGGCAGGGCGGCTCTCCGGGAGGAAATCGAGCGTATCGACGCACCGTTCCTGATCGCGCTGGGGCTCGGCATCGCGACGGCGATCGTGGTGCTCTCGCAGCTCATGCACGAGGCGGTGACGGTGTATCCCGTCCCGACCTACGGCTTCTTCTTCGGACTCATCGCGGCGTCGGCGATCGTCCTCTACGGCGAGGTCGAAACCTGGACCGCCCCGCGAGTGGCCGTCTCGATCGCCGGGATCGCGATCGCGGCGGCGGTGACGGGCGTCACGGCGGGCGATGCCCCACACGGGTTACCGATGCTCCTTCTCGCCGGTGCGGTCGCGATCTGTGCGATGGTGCTCCCGGGCGTCTCGGGCGCGTTCTTCCTGCTGGTCCTCGGGCAGTACGAGTACATGACCGGGACGCTGAGCCGGTTCGTCGACGGGATCGTCGGCCTGGCGAACGGCGGGTCGCTGACGCCGGTGATCGAGGCGGGGACTATCGTCGCGGTCTTCGGCGTCGGGGCGGCCATCGGCCTGTTCACGATGGCCCACGCGGTCAGTCGCGCGCTCGATCGGTACCGGGCCGCGACGCTCGCCTTCCTCGTGAGCCTGATGGTCGGCGCGCTCCGGCTTCCCGTGACGGAGGTCTCCACGAACCTCGGCGACACGACGGCGAACTCGCCGGGAGCCGCGGTGCTGGCCGCGCTCGTCGGGATCGTCGCCGTGCTGGTCGTCGATCGGTACACGGACGATCTGGAGTACTAGAACCGCCCGTCGTCACTCGGATACCGCGTGAAACTCGGAGAGAATCTCGTCGGGTACGGGATTCCGGTACTCGAACGGTTCGTCCGCACACAGCGTCTCGAAATCCCGATCGGTGGTAAGGAGCACGTCGGCATCCGCCTCCCGCGCGACGGCGACGTAAAAGCAGTCGTAGACGTCGTGATTCTTTGCGGCGCTAATCTCGTAGGCGTCGAGGATGGTCTGCGGTGTCACGTCGACGGGTTCCATCGGATACTGGAGCAGCGAACTCACGGCGTTCCGCGCATCGACCGTCGGAACGTCGAGATCCTCCAGCACCCACTGGACGCGAAGCGGGAGGTACCCGAACATCAGGAGCGTCCGTTCCCCCTGCAGGGCAGGCACGAGGTGGTCGGCGATGTACGGATGCCCCGGATGGTCGTCGATCAGCTGGATAGCGAGCGCATTGAGATCGGGAAGGACCCGCATTTACCGCCCTCCGAACGTCGCTTCCCCCGCATCACGGAACGCCTTTTCGCCCCAGTCGTCTCGTGATTTGCCGGTGGAGAGCGTCTGCAGTTCGGGGAGGTGACGGACGAGACGGATGTCGCGTCCCTCTCGAACGACGGTAAACGTCGTCCCGCCCTCGATGTGGAGGTCGTCTCGGAGCTCTTTCGGAATCGTCAGCCGGCCGCGATCGTTGATTTCGGCCTCCCCGTACTCCTCCTCGGTAGCCGTATCGTCGGTCGAACTCATCTGATCACCCTGTATGTATCTACCTGATTCAATCATCATAAGCGCTGGTGATGAATCGGTTTTGAGAGTTCGAAGACGGCCGTCCTGGTACCGCACGTCGGGTACTGACGACAACTGACCGACACCGACTGCGAGAGTTGCCGTGGAAAATCTCACGTCCTGGTCGTCTCTCCAGCGGAACCAGCGGGAAAACTACGCCGAATCGTCTGCTGCCGGCCCGAGCGATCGGAACGCGATCGTCGGAAATCGCGGTTCGACCGTGCTGGGGCGGCGACCGCTCCCGCTCGAGGGGAGCGGGACGCGCTCGATCACGCCGCGATCGGCGAGTTCGTAGAGGAAGCGTTTGACGGTGCCCGCCGTCAGCGAGGATCGGTCGGCGATTTCGGCCGCGACCTCGCGGATCGACCGGCCGGCCGAGTCGACGGTGACGAGATCGAGCAGGACCCGCTGGCGGGTCTCCGAGAGCGCGAGCGCCCGATCGACGTGGACGCCGTTTTCGGGGACGTCGGCTTTCGCCGTCTCGAGGTGGCGCTGTTCGATCCGGTCGTCTTCCTCCTCGCTCGCGAGTACGGCGGCACCGAACAGCGCCGCGAGCGCGTCGTGGGCGTTCCCGTCGGCCCAGACGGCCAGGTCGCGAATCGACTCGTGATCGAGCGCGCCCGCGGCCAGTCCGGTCGAGGCGCGATCGGTGACGACGTCGACCAGTTCGTGGTGGCGGTAAGCCGGCACCGTGACGGTCGGACCCTGCCAGTCGTCCGGTTCGGTCTGGCCGACGGCCAGCGTCGAGACGCTGTCGCCCGCCGGTTCGAGCAGTTCGCGGACCCGCTCGTAGCCGAGCGTCTCCGGTTCGTCGTGGTGGTCGATCGCGACGACCGCCCGCCGATCGGGTCGGGAGAGACGATCACAGAGCCGTTCGAGGAGTTCGTCCGTGCCGACGCCGCTCTCGGGGACGGGCTCGCTCGAGACGACCGAGAGGACGGCCCGGTAGAAGGCGAAGGGGCTGTCGACGCGGCGCGCGTCGGCGTAGACGAACCACGTCACCGGACCGGGGCTGCCGGCCCGCGTCGTCGTGCCGATCGTGCGCGACGATTCGCCGAGTCGGTCGTTCATCGCGTCGAAGAGCGCGGTCACGATCGCGGACGTGCCGGCACCCGCCGGGCCGACCACTGCGACCGGTTCCGGGAGGTCGCCGTCGAACACCGGTTCGAGTTCGTCCAGCAGTTGCTCGAGAACGGGGCCGCGCCCGATCGGTTCCGAGCGGTGGACGACCGGACTGAGGTGGTCCCGATCGACGACGACGTCCCGACCCTGGTGTGCGGACCGTCGGCGAACGATCCGTTCCTGCAGGTTCATTCCTGCGTCCCAGCTCCGACGAGGGCGTCCTCGAGCACTTCGAGCGTGTGCGTGATCTCGTAGCCCGTACCGTGTTCCATCTGCATCGAGCAGGTCGGACACTCCGTGAGGCCGGTCTCTGCGTCGGCGTCTTCCATGTGCTCGAACATTTCCGCCCCGATTTTCATGGATGTTTCGTAATTCTCCGCCTTCCAGCCGTACGTGCCGGAGATTCCCGAACAGGAGTCGCCGACGTCTTCGGCGTCGACGCCGTCGATGCGGTCCATGATCTCGATCGTCTGGCCGTCCAGGCCCTGGTTGCGCGAGTGACACGGGGCGTGGTATGCGAAGTTCTCGTCCTCGACGGACGTCCCCTCGAGCGCACGCTCTAGGTCCTCGTGGACGCGGAGGTACTCGACGGCGTCCCACGTGTTTTCCGCGAGCGTCTCGGTCCCCTCGAAGTCGAACAGTTCGGGATACTCCTGGCGGAGCGACATCGAGCAGGAGCTACAGGAGGCGACGACGTCCGCGCCGTCTTCGATCGCGGCCCCGAGTTCGCGGACGTTCGTCTCGGCCGCGCGGCGGGCGTCGTCTAACATCCCGTTCGCGAACATCGGCGTCCCGGAACAGGACTGTTCGGGGACCATGATCTCGTAGCCGAAGTGCTCGTAGACGCGCACGAGCGCCTTCGCGACCTCGGGGGTGTTGTAGTTCGAGTAACAGCCGTGGAAGTAGGCGATGCGCTTGTCGGGGTTTTCGACCTGCGCTCCGCCGCGCTTTGCTCGCGCTTCCTGCGCTCGCTTTTTCGAGGTGGCGTTGCCACCTCGCTTCGCCCACCACTCGCGGAAGGTCTCGGTGGCGAAGTCGGGGAACTCCCGCTCGCCCGTGACGCCGAGCAGTTTCTCGCCCATCCACTTGGTGACGGAGAGGCCCATCACGAAGTTGGCCGTGCGCGGGAACGTCGCCGCCAGCGGCGCGAGTCGACGGTAGTTCGCGAGCATCCGGTTCCGGAGGTACTCCCGGGAGAATTTGCTCATGTGTTCGTCGACGTACTCGCCCCGGGCCGTGTTGTGCATCTGCGACAGGGGGACCTCCGAGGGGCAGGCGCTGTCACAGCGCATGCAGTTCGAACACTTCATCACCGAATCGTCGATGTCGTGGTCGTCCTGGCGCTTGAGTCGCCACTGCTCTGGCCCCTGGAACTTCGGCCCCGGGAACTCGTCGTCGACTTCGGCGACGGGGCAGTTCGTGTCGCAGGTCGAGCACTTGTAGCAGTTGTCCGCCCCCGGCCGCAGGTCCATCTCCTCGGCCTCGGGGAACACCTGGATCGGTTCGAACTCGTCGTCGCCCGGTACGTGGTCGTCCGTCGGCCGTTCTGCGTCGCTCATCGAATCACCTGAATCAGTCGACTCTGCTCCGGATCGATCGGGTCGGTCGTCTCGTCAGTCGTCACGGTCGTCTCGCTCATCGTCAGTCACCGTCCTCCGCACCGGCACGCCGGCCGGCCGCGTAGCCCGTCGCGAGCGAGACGCCGGCGCCGGACTTCTCAGCAGCGTAGTCGTAACCGCCGAGCACCGCGCCCGCCGCGCGCAGGTTCGCGAACTCGGGTTCGTCGTCCGCGTCGAGCGGTCGGAGGTCACGATCGGCGGCGAGTCCGAACTGCGCGTAGGGCTGGTCGCCGAAGACGTCGTCGACGAACCAGTCGTAGCGATCGTCGGCGTGTTCGACGTGGCAGTCGAAGATCGGTTCGAACACCCGTTCGCGCTCCGAGCGGACGCCCTTGCCGACGAGTCCGCCCGTCGCGAGCACGTACTGGTCGGCGCGGTGGGGAATCTCCGCCCCGTGGCGGTCGACGACGACGTGGTCGATCCGACCGTTCCCGTCCGTCTCGTAGTCGATCACGGGCACGCCCGACGTGACCGCCACGCCCGCGTTCTCGAGCGCGTCGTACAGCAGGTCCTCGAGGCGCATCCCCGGGAGGCTCGGCGGCCCCATCGGCACCTCGAACACGTCGGCACCGATCGCGTCCGCGAGGTCGGCCCGGACCGCGTCCGCGTGTTCGTCGCCGAGGACGGCGGGGAAACCGACCCGCGGCTCACCGTCGAGGTGTGCACGAACCGCGTCCGCGAGCGCCTCGCGGGCGGTCGTCGTCCCGGCAGCCGTCTCGACCGTCTCGTCCTGGTCGAGCAGGTGGGCGTACCGCGTCACCTTCGCGTCGTCCCGTCGAATGCCGGGGAACGAGAGCGTCACGCCGCGGGTCTCGAACGGCGCGCCCGCGGCCTCGAGGTGGGCCGCAGCCAGCGGCGCCTCGAAGTCGGGCAGCGTCTCGAACCCGACCAGCAGCGCGTCTCGCGGATCGCTCGCCAGCCCGGCGGCGGTCGAGACCGGGTAGCGAGCGGTCGGCTTGACGGTGCCGCCGTGGGTCGGGACGAGCGCGTTCGCGTCCGTGTGCCCGCCGGCGTACGCCTCACCCGCGACGTCGTCGAAGAACGACAGCGCGTCGCGAACCGTCTCCGCGCCGACGCGTTCGTAGGGATGGCCCTCGGGGAGGTCGGCAAGCGCGTCGAACGGATCGACCAGCGGCCCGTCGCCGTCCGGCGTGTAGCCGAGGATATCGACCAGGCCGCTGGCGTGGCGGAGGGTGCTCTGCTTGTAGGTGACCAGCCGCACCCGTGCGTCGCGGTCGGCCGCGGCCAGCGCCGCCGTCGCGCCCGCAACGCCGCCGCCGATCACGAGGACGTCGTCTTCGATCGCCATCTCACTGCCCTCCGTCGGTGCGGGGTTCCGCCCGCTGACGGCCGCCGTCGAACGCGTCGTACTCGATCGACCCGTCCGCGCTGGCGGGGTCCTTGTCACGGTTCATCGTCGTCGCGTGCAGGGCGTAGTTGAGCATCGCCTGGGAGAGCTGTTCGCCCCAGAGGGCGTGGCGCTCGCCCTTCCAGCGCTCTTCGAAGAGTTCGTCGAGCGCGTCCCGGACCGTCGGCTCGTCGTACTCGGGGTGGAGTTCGTTGGCCATGTTCTGACAGCAGAAGCCGCCCTGGCAGTTCCCCATCGAGGCGCGCGTCCGGATCCGGACCGCGTTCAGGTCGGAGCCGGACTGGTCGATCGCGTCCTGGATCTCCGCGCGCGTGACACCCTCGCACTGGCAGATTACCGGGTTCGCCGCGTCGGTGTCGAGCACGTCCGCCGCGCGGCTTCCCAGCCGTTGCTTGCTCCGCCGGGCGATCGGCGATCGGAGGCCGAAGTCGTCCATCCCCTCCTCCAAGATCGAGAGGTCCTCGCTCCCGGGGAGGGGTTCCTCGGCGGTGGCACACGTCGCGGTAACGCCGAGTTTCTCGCAGACGTGATCGGAGATCCCCTCGGCCATCATTCGATACGTGGTGAACTTCCCGCCGACGATACTGGTCATCCCCGCGACGCCGTCGCGCTCGTCGTGATCGAGCAGGAAGAAATCCCGCGTGATGTCCGTCGGGTCCTCCGTGCCGGTCCCCGGCGGTTCGTACAGCGGCCGGACGCCCCAGAACGAGCGGATCGTCCGGGCCTCCTGCAGGATCGGGACGAGTTCCGAGAGGGTGTCGATCATCTGGTCGACCTCCCACCGTTCCTCGGGGTAGTCGTCGGGATCCTCCACCTCCTCGTCGGTCGTCCCGAGGATGGCCGTCGTCTCGTGGGGGACGACGATGTCGGCGTCGCCTTTCGGCCGGCAGCGGTTGATTACGGTGTCGACCTGCCGGACGTTCATGATCGTCATGACGCCCTTGGAGGGGCGAACCTCGACGTCGAGATCCGCCATCGCGCCGATCTGGCCCGCCCACGCACCCGTCGCGTTGACGACGTAATCGGCGGTTATCTCCTCGGTCGTGCCGGGTGCCGCGTGGTTTCGCTTCCCCGGCCCGGAGGTGTGGCGTACTTTCACGCCGTAGATGTCGTCGCCGTCGCGTAGCAGGTCGACCACCTCGGCGTGGGTCTCGATGCGTGCGCCGTGGACCTCGGCGTCGATCGCGTTCGCCACGCACAGACGAAACGGGTCGACCGCGCCGTCGGGGACCTCGATCGCGCGCTCGACGTCCTTCGCGAGGTAGGGTTCGACCTCGCGGGCCTCCCGTCCCGAGAGGACCCGCGCGGGAATGTTACACTCGCGACAGCCCTCGAGTTTCTCCCGGAAGTAGTCGTCGGGGTCCTCCGGACGCTGGACGAACAGGCCGCCGGTCATCTCGACGCAGTGGCCGGCGATCTCCCGAAGGACCTCGTTTTCCTCGATACACTCTTTCGCGCTTGCCTGATCCGAGACGGCGTACCGTCCCCCGCTGTGGAGGAGGCCGTGCATCCGGCCAGTCGTGCCGCCTGTCAGATTGCCCCGTTCGACGAGCGTGACCTCGAGCCCGCGCATCGCCAGATCCCTGGCGATGCCACAGCCCGTGGAACCGCCGCCGAGAACGAGGACCTCGGTGTCATGTGCCATCCCTTCACTCCCACCTAGGGGCCCTCCGTCTTTATTTTATCGGCGCTCGCCTAACGCCCATAACGAACTGCAAGTATTGCGACCAGTCCGCCACGACGGAAACTCGGGATGAGAGAGGCGATCCGGTCCAGTTTTCCCGATCGACACTGAATCCGCTCGTAGCGCTCGAATACGCGCCCAATACATAATAAATATTATAAATCCTGTGCTAGAGGATCGGTAACATTTATAATGATCGTCGTTACTGTTTACCAATAGCACGCGACCGACAGTAAAGACGTCGCGTGGGAGTTCACGAGGGTGACCAGAAGTGACTGACAATACATACGTCGGCGCAGTAGACCAGGGGACGACCGGGACGCGATTCATCGTTTTCGACCACGCGGGCCAGGTCGTCGCCAACGCGTACGAGAAACACGAACAGATCTACCCGGAACCCGGCTGGGTCGAACACGACCCGATGGAGATCTGGGAGAACACGAAACGCGTCATCACGACCGCGCTCGGGCAGGCGGGCATCAGTCCCGACCAGCTCGAGGCACTGGGTGTGACGAACCAGCGCGAAACCACGCTCCTGTGGGACGCAGACTCGGGCAAACCGGTCCACAACGCCATCGTCTGGCAGGACCGCCGAACCACGGACCGGGTCGAGCAACTCGAGGAGGACGGCATGGTCGGGACCATCCGCGAGAAGACCGGGCTGGAGGCCGACGCGTACTTCTCGGCGACCAAGGCCGAGTGGCTGCTCGACAACGCCGACCCGATCAAACTCGAGCGATCGCGGCCGGAAGACATCCGCGACCGCGCAGAGAAGGGCGAGGTCCTGTTCGGCACGATCGACACGTGGCTCATCTACAACCTCACGGGCAACCACATCACCGAGGTCACGAACGCGTCGCGCACGATGCTGTACAACATCCACGACCTCGAGTGGGACGACGACCTCCTGGAGGAGTTCTCGGTTCCCGGGGAGATGCTGCCCGAGGTCCGGCCGTCCAGCGACGACGAGACCTACGGGACGACCGATCCCGAGGGCTTCCTCGAGGCCGAGGTGCCCGTCGCGGGCGCGCTCGGAGACCAGCAGGCGGCCCTGTTCGGCCAGACCTGTTTCGACGCCGGCGACGCGAAGAACACCTACGGGACGGGGTCGTTCTTCCTGATGAACACCGGCAACGAGGCCGTCGAGAGCGACCACGGCCTCCTGACGACGATCGGCTTCCAGAAGTCCGGCGAGGACGTCCAGTACGCCCTCGAAGGCTCGATCTTCATCACCGGCGCGGCGATCGAGTGGCTCGAGGACATGACGCTGATCGACGATCCCGCGGAGACGGCCGAACTCGCCCGCAGCGTCGACTCGACCGACGGCGTCTACGTCGTTCCCGCCTTCACCGGCCTCGGAGCCCCTCACTGGGACCAGCGCGCACGCGGCACCATCGTCGGGATGACTCGCGGCACCCGCAAGGAGCACGTCGTCCGCGCGACCCTGGAGTCGATCGCCTACCAGACGCGCGACGTCGCCGAGGCCATGGAAGCGGACTCGGGCATCGAGATGACGAGCTTGAAGGTCGACGGCGGTGCCGTCAAGAACAATTACCTCTGCCAGCTCCAGTCCGACATCATCGGCTCGGACATCGTCCGCCCCGTCGTCGACGAGACGACGGCGCTCGGCTCCGCCTACGCGGCCGGGCTGGCCGTCGGCTACTGGAGCGACGTGGACAGCCTGCGCGACAACTGGCAGGTCGACGCCGAGTTCGAACCCGAGATGGACCGGAGCGAGGCCGACGAGAAGTACAGCCGCTGGAGCGACGCGATCGACCGATCGCGTGACTGGGCAACGGACGGTGGAGGGGAATGATCGACGCGTTGCTCGACCTCGCAGAGCTCATCGCCGCCTTCGGCGGTGGCGCGTTCGGGGCGGCGCTCGGGCCGCTCCCGGCGTTCATCTTCACCGGCTTCGTGGTGATCGCCGGCGAAGCGGCGGCGATCACCGGCGTCGAGGGCTCCGGCGCGATCACGGGTAGCGTCGCCTTTGGCCCGCCGTTTTCGCCGGCGATCTCTTTCGCCGGCGGTGTCGCCGCGACCGCCTACGCCGCACGGCGGGGCTACATGGATACCGACTTCGACTATCACGAGGCGAAGAACATCGCCTTCGCGCTCGGGACCAAGCCCGACGTGCTCGCCGTCGGCGGCGCGTTCGGGATCCTCGGCTACTGGCTCCAGACCGCGTCGGCGGAACTGGCGATGCCGTACGACCCGATCGCGATGGGCGTCGTCCTCTCGGCGCTGTTCCACCGGCTCATCCTCGGCTACAGCGTCATCGGCACGGTCCGTGGCTCGGGACTCCTCGACATGACGCCCTTCGAGCGCGAGGAGCGCCGCCCCGCGACCGACGGCGGCGAACTCGTGACTGACGGTGGGGAGACCGAAGCGTCAGCGGTCGACGCCGCTGCCGCCCGGACCGGCCGCTTCGCGGTCGAACCGTGGCTTCCCCACCAGTACAGGTGGGGCCACGTCGCGATGATCGGCCTTTCGGCCGGGATCGTCGGTGCCTACGCGTCGATCGTCACCGGGAGCGCGTTCATCGGCTTCGGGATCAGCGCCGCGACGCTCGTCTTCCTCAACTGCGGCGTCGAACAGATCCCGGTGACCCACCACATCACGCTGCCCGCCGGCACGGCCGCACTCGCCGTCTGGGCCGGCTCCGACAGCGGAATCGCGGAGGGGGCTCCGGTGGCGTACGACAGTAGCGCCGTCCTCGCCGGCACAGGCATGGAAGTCGCGCTGATCGTCGGCCTCGTCTTCGGCGTGATCTGTGCACTCTTCGCCGAACTGTTCCAGCGGATCTTCTACGCCCACGGCGACACTCACTGGGACCCGCCGGCCGCGGCGATCGTCTTCGGAACGCTCCTGATCGCGATCCTGTACGCCGCGGGCGTCTTCGCCACCACCGTCTGGGTGCCGTGGTTCTGATCGCCGGCTCTCCCTTCACCGACGCTCCGTTTTGCACGCGATACCCACAGCGCCGGGGCCCACGTTTTGCACCGGAGAGCCACAGCGACGGCGTCGACCCGATCGCTTTAGGCGACGGCTCCCCGACTGACGGCTATGACCGCTGATCCGCCGCTCGTGCTCGACATCGACGGGACGCTCACCCGCCCCGATCGGTGGGGACTCGACCCGCGCGTCTTCGACCCGATCCGCGAGTGGGACGCCCCCGTCGTCATCGCCACCGGGAAGGCGTTCCCCTATCCCGTCGCGCTCTGTCACTTCGTCGGCGTGCCGGAACTCGTCGTCGCCGAGAACGGCGGCGTCGTCTACACCGGCGACGACGTCTTCTTCACCGCCGATCGCGAGGCAGCCCAGGCCGTCGTCGAAGAGTACCGCGCGCAGGGCTACTCGCCGGGCTGGGGCGAAGAGGATACCGTCAACCGGTGGCGCGAGACCGAGGTCGCCGTCAATCTGGAGCAGCCGATCGGCCCCCTCCGCGAGATCGCCGCCGCCCACGGTCTCGAGGTGGTCGACACCGGCTACGCCTACCACGTGAAAGACGCCAGCCCGAACAAGGGCGACGGCGTCGAGACGATCGCCGATCGCGTCGGAATCGACCTCGAAGAGTGCGTGGCGATCGGTGACTCCGTCAACGACGTCTCGACGTTCGAGCGCGTCGGGCGGAGTTTCGCGGTCGCGAACGCCGACGAGGCCGCGAAAGCGGCGGCCGGCGAGATACTCGATCGGCCCCACGCCGACGGGACGCTGGCGGTTCTCGATCGGGTCCGCGGGTCGGAATAGCATCTTCTGAGACGGATTGCTGTAACGAGTTACCGGCGCAACCGCCGCCCGGATCGCAGTTGCGCCGGAAATGACTAACAGTAAACCGTATGAGAGGGACGTTCGAAGACGAAACCGCTCCAGCGAGGCGCACGATTGCGTTATCGGGTCGCGAAGTCGCGCCACCGGGACGCGCTGTCGGCATCGTCTAGAATTCTAGTACTGACACGAATCGATGACTAACCACATGAGTTGAAATATCTTCAAACGATCCGGCGTCGATACCGCATCTATGGCGGATATCATCGCGAAGGTGAACCGGGCCGTCAGTGATCCATCGGACGTCAAGCCCTGGGTCGACACCAATCGGCGAAAGGTCGAGCGCTGGCTCCGTCGCGGGGAAGTGGGGCCACTGCTCGGCGGCCTCACGGGCGGACTCCTCGACTGGAACGCGTACACGGAGTATCTCTCCTGGAGGGGCGACACCGAACTCGTGGTGCGCGAAATCAACGGCAGCGACATGGTTCTCGATCCGTCGATGGCCGGTATCTCACAGGAGTTGCTCATGTACGGTGGCCGTGAAGAACTGTCGGCCAGTATCTTCGAGTCGGAACTCGAACGGCTCAAAGAGCGAGTCGACTCGACCGTGACCGTGCTGGAAATCGGGGCAAACATCGGGTACTACGCGCTGCTGGAGGCGCACGTGCTCGGTGACCGCGGTCGGATACTCGCGTTCGAACCCGATCCGAGAAACGTCGACCTCCTGTCGAAATCGATCGAGTACAACGGCTACGGCGACCGGATCGACGTCGAACGCGTGGCTGTGGGGGACAGCGACGGTACGGTCACGTTCAATATATTACCGTTGAGTAACAAATCACACGTCGACGAGGACGCCTTTGTCCGGACTCACCCGATCGAACGCCAGATAGACGTCCCGCAGAAGACGGTCTCGACACTCCTCGACGAGCACGACGTCCAACCGGAGTCGATCAACGTGGTCCGGATGGACGTCGAGGGGTACGAAGCACAGGTCTTCCGGGGAATGCCTGCCGTCCTCGAGTCGGACCAGCCGCTGGTGATTTTCTTCGAACTCCATCGGTCACGATTGGACGACGAGACGTTCGAAGGGCTACTCGACACGCTGGCCGAATCCGACCTCGAAATCGTCGCCGTGACGGACCTCGAGGGCCCGATGTGGTACGAGATCCAGCTCCCGTGGGACTCGTTCGACGACCTGCGTGCGATGGACGAATCCCACTCGCTTCACGTCGTTCTCAGACGGACGTAGTCATGTCATCGGCAGTCGAGCGTCCGCACGCGGAACGCTTTTGCGCTGGCACCCGAACCGGGACGTATGGGACCAGTACCGTCATCCGCGATCGCACTTCTCGGCCTCGCGGCGACGATCGGCGTCTTCGCGTACGTCTACCGGGACGCGACGCGGGTCGAGATGGGACGGCCCCGGCTGTGGGCTGCGATCGCGGCGGGCTCCGTCGCGATCGGGTTCGGGCTGTACCTGTTCGTCCCGGCCGCGCCGATGACCGGCGTCATCCTCACCGCCAATACGGGTCCGGTACTGTACACCTTCGAGCGGGAGATCGCGACGGAGGACGACGACCCGCCGGAACCGGGGCAGCTTCCCCACCAGAAGTGATTCGTTCGCTCGAACCGCACACACCACACGCCTTTTCATCACGCCCGTCCAACGACCGCCAACATGAGCGACTCCGCGAATCCCGGGGGCGACGGAGCGAGCGCCGACGCCGGAACCGGCGGCGATACCGGCGGACCGGCGCAGGTCTCGAGCCCGGACTACCACAGCGAGAACCACACGGCCGCCCAGACCTGCGGCTGGACGGCGAACGCCATGCGCGGCGAGGGCAAGTGCTACAAGAACATCTGGTACGGAATCGAGTCCCACCGCTGTATCCAGATGACGCCCGTGGTCAAGTGCAACGAGCGCTGCGTCTTCTGCTGGCGCGACCACCAGGGCCACGCCTACGAGATGGACGACGTCGAGTGGGACGACCCCGAGGCCGTCGTCGACGCCTCGATCGACCTCCAGAAGAAGCTCCTGTCGGGCTTCGGTGGGAACGACGAGGTCCCCCGCGAGGTCTTCGAGCAGGCGATGGAACCCCGCCACGTCGCCATCTCCCTCGACGGCGAACCGTCGCTGTACCCCTACCTGCCCGAACTCATCGAGGCGTTCCACGATCGGGACATCACCACGTTCCTCGTTTCGAACGGCACCCGGCCCGAAGTGCTCCGGGAGTGCGATCCCACCCAGCTGTACGTCAGCGTCGACGCGCCCGAGCGCCACACGTTCGACGAGGTCGTCGGCGCGATGGAGGACGACGCCTGGGAGAACCTCCTCGAGACGATGGCTGTCCTCCGGGAGAAAGACGAGACCCGGACCGTCCTCCGGACCACGCTCGTCGAGGGCGAGAACATGCACCACCCCGACTGGTACGCCGGTTTCTACCAGCAGGCCGACCCCGACTTCATCGAACTCAAGGCCTACATGCACGTCGGCCACTCCCGGGGCCGACTCGATCGATCGTCGATGCCCGACCACGAGACGGTCGTCGAGTTCGCCGAGGGCGTCCGAGAGTACATGCCGGAGTTCACCGAACTCAAGGAGGTCCCCGCCTCCCGCGTCGCACTTCTCTCGAAGACGGACGATACCTGGGTCCCCAAACTGAAGAAAGACAGCGAGTTCTGGGCGCGCGATCCGGTGACGGGCGACTGATCGCGACTCGGAGTTGCGTACCGGACCCGGGACGCCGTTCGAACCGATCGACACCGGGTAATCGAGCCGAGCGGTCACTGTTCGACGCCGAAACTACCGACGATTCCGCTGATCGTCACCCGGAGCTTTCGGCTGATCGCGACCAGCACGAGCGAGTAAACCGCCGCGCCGACCGCGACGACGCCGAGTAGCACGTACCACTGGTCGATCGCGATCGTTCGCACCAGCGAGAAGACGACGACGAACATCAGCACCGACGCCGCGACCTGCTCTCCGAGCGTCCGTGGGAGCAACACGACGTCCGGCAACTCTCGTTTGACGACGCGGGCCGAGAGGACGTACCGGAGCGTCTCCGCGATCACCGTCGCGATGACGACCCCGATCGCGCCGAACGCGAGCGTCAGCGCGACGCCGAGGACGACGTTGAGAGAGAGCGTCACCGCCGAGATCCGGGTGTTGATCTCCGGGCGATCGATCCCGCCGATCGCGCTCGTGAGCGGCCCGCTCTGGGTGTTCGCGACCTGAAACAGCGCGAGGCCGACGAGCAGCGACGCGGCGTCGGCGTACTCCGGGCCGAACGCGGTCACGACGAGCACCTCGGGCATCGCGAGGGCGCCGAACAGCATCGGAATCGCCACGATGCTCGAGAACGCGACCGTGTTGGAGACGTCGTCGCTGACGCCTTTGCCCTGGCTGTGGAGGCGGCTGACGCGGGCCATCAGCCCGCTCTGGGCGGCCAGCATCACGAACGTCGCCGGCACCGTGAGCTTCAGGGCGACCTCGTACCGCCCGGCCGCGGCGGGAGCCAGCAGGAATCCGAGCAGAAGGATGTCGAACCGATCGTAGGCCTGACCCAGAAACGAGTTCGGGATGCTGTACTTCGCGTACGACCAGAGGCTCGACAGCGTCTCGCGGCTCGGAGTCGTCGGTCGTACGCGAACGAAGTACCAGAGCATCGGCACCGACAGGAACGTCGCCGCGGCGAGCCCGTAGGCCATGCCGGCGGCACCCAGCCCGAGGAGAACGAGCGCCAACTGAATCGGGAACGTCAGCAGCGATCGGACCGTGTCGATCCACATCGAGGCGCCGATGAGCCCGCGAGCCTGGACGACTCGGTCGATCGGCTCGTAGAGCGTGACCGAAGCCATCAGCACGACGAACAGGACCGGCGCCTCGGGGAGTCCGGTGTAGGAGACGAGCCAGCCCGAAGCGAAGACGGCGGCCGCTCCCGTCAGGACGAGCCAGCCGAACGTGAACGCGAACTGGCCGCCGATCAACTCCCGCTCCGGGGCCCCCGCCTCCGAAAACCGCTTCATGACCGCCGTTCCCCAGCCGTTGACCGCCCGATCGCCGAGCTTCACGAGCGAAAATAGCAGGTAGAATCCGCCGAACCCGGTCGGGCCGAGTACTCGCGCGAAGACGACGGTTCCGACGAATCCGATCACGGCCATCGTGAACTTCGCGATCGTCGCCTTCACCGTCTCGCCGCCGAGACTGACCGACGTCGCGTCCGTCATACGCGTCGTTCCCGCGGTGCAGCCCGGGCCGTCCGGTCGTCGATTCCAGCACTGTCCGCGGGCCGGACGCTATCGATGCGACCGATCCGCGGTCGAGCGACGATCGCCGATCGACGGGCTACGAGCGTGAGCAGGGTCGTCACCATCGACATCAGTATCGAGATCGCGTACGGCACAGTCCACTAGCCGGTAGTATCAGTGTACCGCCGGCATTCGATGAGCAATAGATCGGGCTCCCGCTAGCTGGATCGGCGCACGGACGGCTCCGGCCTGTATTCACGTTGGACCCGACATTCAAGGGCGCGCTCGTGGTGTTCCAGTCCATGACGGTCGCGATCGTCGCGCTCGATGCGGCGGACTACGCGCTCGCCCGGGAGTGGGACTGCGAGAACATCCTGCTCGATCGGCACCGCGAACTGGAAACGTTTGCCTACTCCGGACCGAACCCGAACACGCTGGAGGTGTGGACCTCGGTGGCGACGGGCGTCGGGCCCGAAGAACACGGCCTCGCGTCGACCGGCGAGCAACAGCAGTGGGGGAATCCGGCCCTCGAGTACGCGAGCAAGGTCGCGCCGTACGTCCTGCCGAAAGAGACCCGCATCAAGATCGGCACGTGGCTGCGCGGCGATTCCGGCGCGGGCGCTACGGACGGGACGGGCGGCGCGGACGACACGGACGGCGCAAGCGACACCGGCGGCCTGCGGAGTGGTATCGGCGGCAGTGCCGCCGGAATGACGCTCCGACAGACCGATCATCCACACCTCTTCGAAGCCGCCGATCGCGTCGTCCGCTGGTGGCCCGGCGTCACCCCTGGCGAACACCTGAGCCAGACCTGGCACTGGCTCAACCTCGCGTCGAGCGGCGAGATCACCGACGCCGAACTCTGGCGGCGGCTGTACGGCAATGCCGGCCTCGAGGTCGGCTGGCTCCAGGGGATGGGGCACGCGAACGTCCCCCTCGCTGGCGTCCACATGCACGTCCTCGACGCCGCCGGTCACGCCTTCGCGACCCACCCCGATCGCCTCCGAGAGGTCTACGAACGGGTCGATCGCCTGCTCGGCACCCTCCGAGAGCACGTCGACGACCTCCTGGTGCTGTCGGATCACGGCATGCAGGTCGAGTGGATCGACGGCGACGACGAACCTGGCTTTCACAGCTTTCGAGCGATCGGGTCGACGACGATCGACGATCGGCCGCCGGAGAGCGTCTTCGACGTCCCGGAGTGGATCGAAGTCCGGGTCGAGGACCAGCGCGGGACGAAAGACGATCGGCCGGCGGTGATGGACACCACGGAAGAACAGCTTCGCGATCTGGGCTATCTCGAGTGAGCCCGATCGCGACGTAACCCCCGCTGCGATTCACTCGAAGCCGCTGACGAGCGTCACGAGCCACTGCGCCGGATCGCCGCGGCGACGGACGTCGACTCGGTCGACCCACTTTACCCACTGGAAGCCGCGGCGACCGGGTGCGACAAGTCGCATCGGCGCCCCGTGCCCGGGGCTCAGTCGCTCGTCGCCCACGTGCGTCGCGAGCAGCGCGTCCCGCGCCTCCTCGATCGGGAGCGACCAGCGGTAGCCGGTGACCGAGACGAATCTGACGTACTCGGCCTCGTCCCGGACTCCGGCCGCGTCGAGCAGGTCGCCCACGCGACCCCCGCGCCACCGCTGGACGGTGTACCAGCCGCTCGTGCAGTCCAGCAGCGCCCGTTCGTCGCCGTCGAGCGACAACTCGTCGTAGGCGTACTCGAGCGGCGACTCGACCTCGCCGCGGACGGTCAGCGTCCACTCGGCACGATCGATCGGCTCGGGGTCGTCCGCGACCCACGAGGTGACCGGAAAGCTCCCGTTCCCCTCGCCGCGTCGCGGTTGGGATCCGGTGAACCGTCGATCGGCGCCGGGCGTCTCGAGGAGGCGGTTCGCGACTTCTTGCGCCCGGTAGGCTGCCGCTCCGCCGACCAGCAGTGCCGAGTACTTCAGGGTCGTCCGGCGGCGATCGAAGTCCTGCCGCCTCGGGAGCCGAAACCGGGTCGAGAGGTGCCACACCATCAGCGGGACGAGCGCGAGTCCGAACCCGACGTGGACGCTCAACAGCGTCCAGTAGGCGATCCGAACGTCGAGTCCGACCGCCCAGGCGACGCCCGTCGCGAGCGCTCCCAGCGCCGCGACGAGGCTGAGCACCGACAGGAGCGTCGTGGGGCGCCACCGTCCGCTCTCGGTCAGTCGATGCCGGACCCGGGCGAGTTTAAATCCCAGGAGGACGACGAGCGTCAGGCCGAAGATCCGGTGGAGCCAGAATAGCGGCCACGCCGACGGCGACCCGATCGTGAACGACACGAGACCCGAGACGGCTTCGAACAGGACGATCGCGAAGATCGACCAGTCCACGAGTCGAGGCGGCGGCCTCACGGCGGCGAGGGAACCCCGAACGAGTGACCCCGGCCTCTTTCCCATGTGCTGTGGTACAGGGCCACACGGAGAGAAGCGTTGCGATCGTCCCGGCGACGCTCCGCGAGGAGGGAAGCGGATCGATCCCGACGGCAATCGTCGCCCGAACCCCGTCCTAGGCGGTCGCTAGTCCATGTACCCCAGTTCGCGCA
The DNA here is from genome assembly GCF_023566055.1 of Halosolutus amylolyticus. Taxonomy (NCBI): domain Archaea; kingdom Methanobacteriati; phylum Methanobacteriota; class Halobacteria; order Halobacteriales; family Natrialbaceae; genus Halosolutus; species Halosolutus amylolyticus. The sequence goes on from NZ_JALIQP010000002.1 coordinate 468,628, forward strand.
GGTGCTCCGTCGGCACGTCGATGCGCTCTCCCGCACTGTCCTCGATACCCTCGCTCTCGACCCGTGTCTTCCTCGCCTGCTCTTCCACCCACTCCCGCACGTCGTACACCGACTGTGGACACGAGTCGGTCGTCGAACTGGCGTACGCCCGCCACGAGTGCGTTGCCGGGTTCTCGCCGGCATCGGGCGGATAGAACTCCGTCCGCATGCCGTGATCGCTGAGCAGAAGGAGGTCGTCACCCTCCCCGAGCGCGTCGACCACCTCTCGGACGAACTCGCCGACGCGATCGTAGGTGCGCCGGAGCGCCGCCTCGTCGTCGGCGTAGGCGTGACCTGCCGCGTCGAGCGCGTGGACGTGGACGCCGGCGATCGACACCGGGTGCCGAAGCATCTCCCGCGCCCACGCGAACTGCTGGGCACACTGGCCGAACAGTTCCCGTTCGAATTCGCTTCGGGGCATCCCCTGCGCGACGGCGTTCATCAGGTCCCAGGCCCGCTGGAGCGGGCGGCCGTCGGCAACGCCCGGCCAGTTGTGGACGACCGCCCGATCGGCGTCGAACATCGACTCGGCGTCGGTGCGGCCGATCCGCTCGCGCTCGCCCGTCTTCGATCGGACGAACCTCCCGAGCGTCCCGCGGGTCGACTCGTCCAGCCGACCCGACACGCGCGAGAGCCCCTCGAGGACGGGGTTATCCCACTCGCTCGTGCCGCCGCCCGTGATGCCGTGTTCGTCCGGCGGGAGGCCGGTCGCCACCGTCGCCCACACTTCCGGCGTGTACGGCAGGTCTTGCGTCAGCGCGAACGTCTCGAGGTCGCGACTCGTTTCGAGGTGTACGGCGTCGAGATCGAACTGCTCGACGAGGCCGGCGTCGAGCGCGTCCAGCGCGAGTACGAGTACGGTCATGCGTATCCAAGGTCCTCCAGATCCTCGTGCAGCGCGTCCTCTTTCACGACGTAGGCGGGATCGAACCGGTCGAGTTTTCGTTCGAGCGCGGGATCGGTCGCCGGTTCCCCGTCGGCCAACCGAGTCGTTCCCGCCTCGCTGGCCAGGTGGTCAGCGTTCATCGCCGCCTTGTGCTCGCCGTAGGCGGCGAAGGCGACCTCGCGATCGAGCGTCCCGACGCCGTGTTCGGTCCCGGCGAGGATCGTCGGCACGTCGATCAGCGAGACGACCTCGCCGACCTCGGGCGCGTTTCGCGTTCCGAACGGTACGCGGAGCAGTTCGGGACGCATCTCGCCGGGGTGACCCCACAGGCCGTCCTCGCCCAGGAGTTCGCCGTGGTCCGCGCAGAAGACGACCCGCGTCTCGTCGGGGATCGCCTCCCAGAGCCGCGCCAGTTTCCGATCGAGTTCGACGACCTCCCGGCGGTAGAGTTCGCGGACGAGGTCTTCGTCCTCGGGGGAGCCGCGACCCGAGAGCACGCGACGGGTCACCCGCTGGGCCTCGGCTCGACTCACGGCCGCACCGTCCGGGTCGTAGGGGTGGTGAGGTTCCATGAAGTGTAGCCAGCCGAACCACTCCTCGCGGCCCTCGGATTCCGCGAGGAACTGCTCGATCACGTCCTCGGCCGGGCGGAACGACTTCTCGATCTCGCGAAACCGACTCCGGAGCGCCTGGTACCGGTTCCAGGCCCAGCTCGCGACGTCGTACGCGAGGGTGCCCCGATCGAGCAGGATCGCCCCCTTGTCCTTCAGGGTCTCGCCGCCCCCCTTCGGCGAGGAAACGGAGTCGAAGCCCTCGTCGTAGCCGTACTCTGCCGAGAGGAGGTGGTTCGTCGTCACGGCGACGCAGTGGCGATCGAACCTGCGAGCGACGCTCGTCCCGTCGTTGAGGCCGCCGCCGGTCGCGTACTCGCCGCCGACGATCGCCGGGAAGCTCCCCAGGGTCGCCGTCGAGGTGGCGAACGCTCGCGGATGGGTTCGATCGAGGAACTCGATCGTCCGCTCGAGTTCGTCGACGTGATCGGCGCGCAGCGAGTCGACGGTGACCAGCAGCGTCCGTCGCGGCGCGTCGGTCGAGTTCGACTCCGTTCTCGTCTCCGTCAGGGGCGATCGGTGGTTCATCGACGGGTCACCTTCGGGCGCGTCTCGGAGTACGGCGCGTTCCCCGTCATGCGTACCCCAGGTCCTCCAGTTGTCGCATCACCGATTCGTCGAGTTCGGGATCCTCGGAGACGTCGGTCCGCCGATCGATCCCCTCGACGAGCGTCTCGATCCGGGCCCGCGGGTCCTCGTAGGGCGAGTCGCCCCACTCCTCGAAGCCGTCGAACGTCTCGTAGCCGAAGTAGTCTGCGACGGCGACGCCGTCGAGCCACCCGGTGCGGTCGTCGAGGTCCTCGAATCCCTTGCGCCGCAGAGCGTCTACGTGTCGTTCGGGGAGGCCGTGGTACTCGACGAGGACCTCGCCCGCGCGGACGCTGTCCGCCGGTTCGCCGTCGGCTTCGTCATCCACTCCAGCCGAATCGGGTTCCCGATCGGCGTCCGGAAGATCGGTGAGGTCGCGCCCTCGAGTCCCCGGATCGGATTCGAGGTTCGCCGCGGCCAGGACCGTTTCGTGGACGTCCATCAGCGAGACCGATCGATCGTCGTAAATGACGTCTTCGACGGGGCCGTCGCGCGCGTCGTAGACCGACAGCGGGACGCGGGCGAGTTCCGGGTAGATGCCCGAGAGGTGCTCCCAGCCGTCGTGTTCGCCGAGGAGTTCGCCGTGATCGCTGAGGGTGACGATCACGTCGAACTCCTCGCGCAGGCGGGCGAAGATCCGCTCGTAGACGTGCGAAAGGTACTGCACGCAATCGTCGTATGCCCGCCTGATGTCCGCCGGGTCGTCCTCGGGTTCGCCGAGGGAGGCGGCCAGGCCGTCGATATCGACCTCGACGGTCTTCCACTCCGGAGGCGGATCGTACGGCGAGTGGGCCTCCATCAGGTTCAGAAAGAGGAACTCTTCGTCGCCGAACCTCGCGTCGCGAACCAGGTCGAGCGCGGTGCTCGCGCCCTCGTCGACGTGCTCGACGCTGCTCGCGAGCGGCGTGTCCCGCAGTTTCAGGACGGCCCCGTGTTTCAGCGACGGTAGCGTCCGGTTGTCGCCAAGCAGGACCTCCTTGAGCGCGTGTGCGTACCGCTCCGGTCCCCGATCGCGCGTCTCCGCGATGAAGCCGTCCCAGTCGAACAGGTCGTCGCCGTGGTGCCGAATGCGCCAGCTCAACTCGAACTCGTCGAACCCGCGATCGGCGTCGAAGACCGGCGAGAGGTTCGGGTTCGCGCTGAACGCTCGCGTGGTGTAGCCGGCAGATCGCAAGCGCTCGGCGAGCAGGGGATCGGGCCAGTCGAACGTCTGTGCGCCGGCGTAAATCCCGACCTCGCTGGCGTACCTGCCGGTGAACAGCGAGGCGTGAGCCGGGACCGTCCAGTGGCTCGTGCTCCAGGCGTACTCGAACCGTCTGCCGGGAAGCCAGTCGAAGTGCTCTTCGAAGGCGTCGTACCGGAGCGTGTCGAGGACGACGAGTGCGACGTTCGTCATAGATCTGTGTGGTCGATAGTGGGCTGGCTCATCTTCTGACGGATCGAATCATCTTCGGGAGATCGTACCGGACGGTATCGACGAGATCCCAGACCCCCTTGCGCCAGAGCCAGTCGTTGATCCGGCCGTGGAGGCTGTCGGGCACGATTACCTCCTCGTACCGCGTGGGATACTCCCGGCGCAGACGCGACTCGAGTGCCTCGTCGATCGTCGCTCGCGGCTGATCCGGGTGGGACATGCGAACCTCGTCGAGATACGCGCAGTGTCCCGAAGCATCGCGCTCCATCCGCCAGCCGAACTCGGTATCGTCGCGCCAGCCGGCGAATTCGGAGCGGAAGCCGCCGACTTCGAGCGCCGCCTCGCGATCGAAAGCGAGGTTGCAGCCGACGTACCGGCGCTCGCCGTCGTAAGTCCGCCCGCCGTGGACGGCACCCTCGAGACAGACGAGGTCCGGGTCCCGATCGAACGCCTGCTCGACGCGCGAGAGCCAGTCCCGGGGTGGCCGGCAATCGTCGTCGGTCAGCGCGACGATATCGCCCCGAGCGGCCCGGATACCCGCGTTGCGCGCCTCGCAGATGTCGAGCGACGCATCGTCGACGACGATCCCCTCGTAGGCATCGGCCGTCTGCTCCCGGAGGTGCTCGACGACGGCGTCGTGGCTGTTCGCGGGAATCGTCGGGACGACAACCGACACGCGGGGGTCCGAGTGATCGATCGGACGGGAGACCTCCGAGACCGTCGTCGCGGTCACTCGTCGGTCACCCCCTCGATCGAGGTGGGGCCCGTTTCGTCGGTGCGCCGCCCCTCAGCGTCGACCCGTCGCGATCGGTCCCGGTCCTCGCCGGGCCGCGAACGCGGTTCTACGGACGCCGTCTTCGCGACGACCGACCGAAGATCCTCCGCAAACCGATCGTACTCGTACTTTCTCGCCTCCTCGCGAATCACGACCGGGTCGAAGTCGTCGGGGTCGAACCGTCGAACCGCGTCCCGGATCGAGGTGACGGTCGGGTCGAAGAGAAGTCCCGTCCGACCGCTCTGGACCTGGTACCGCGTGAACCCTTCGTCGACGCCGAGCAGGGGTTTCCCGGCCATCATGGTCTCGGCCCCGACGAGCCCGAAGTCCTCCTGTTTCGGGGCGTAGACGACCGCGGTCGCCCGCGCGACGAGCGATTCGATGTCGTCGACGTAGCCCCGGAGCTCGATGTTGTCGTACGTGGCCGCGAATTGCTCGAGATACTCGCGCTGTTGGCCGTCACCGGCGATCACGAGGCGCTCGTCGAGTCCCGCGAAGGCCTTCGCGATCAGGTCGATCCGCTTCTCGGGAGCGAGTCGCGACCACGTGACGAAGTAGCCGTCGTCGCCCTCGTTGCGCCAGTCGCCGGTCACCGGCGGGTAGACGACGTCGGCGTCTCGATCGTAGAAGCGACGGATCCGATCGCGGACGAGGTCACTGTTCGCGACGAACCGATCGACGTAGTCGTTGGCCTCCTTGTCCAGCGCCCGCCACCCCTTCGCGTAGGCCTTGACGCCGGCCTCGACGAACGGCTTCCGGAACGACGAGAGCCGATCGCGGTAGAGGTCGTACAGCCAGCGCGGTGGGCTGTGCGGGTAGTGGACGATCCGCTGGCCGGTCGTCGGGACGTAGTTCTTCGAGAGCGGGGCGCTCTCGAGGACCACGTCGTACCCGGCGAGGTCCGGGTGGGCGTCGGTCAGATCGAGCGCCACGTTGAGCGTCTCGAGTGGGTTCATCCCCTCGTTTTTCCACTCGAGAAACGGCCGCCACGGGAGCGACGTGTACTTGGCCTGCCGGAACGGGATCACGACGACGTCGTCCGGCAGGGTCGTGCCCTCGGCGACGTAGGTCGTGTAGATCGGCGCGTCGAGCACTCGCGCGGCCTCGATGGCGAACTCCTCGCCGCCACCGATGCCGGGGAACCGATCGTGGAGGATCGCGACGTCGGTCACTGTAACACCTCCCGGAGTTCCCGATCGGGGGTCCAGGTACCGTCGTGGGTCGCCTCCTCGTCGCCGCGAGCGCGGAGGAGCGCTACGCTCGCGCGAAACAGCGAGACCTGCGTGTCGAACAGCGCGTAACACGGCTGGAGCGGGCCGAGCGCGTCGCGGGACCCGAGCGCCGTGAACGCGACGATTCCGGCTGGAACCGTCAATCCGAGGGGGCCCAGCACCGCCAGCGAACCGATCGTGGTGAGCGCGAGCGTCCCGGCGACGAGCCAGGGCGAGACCACCATGAACCACCAGTTGAACGGCAGGACGACGCGGCCGTAGGCCCCGTGTCGACCGAGCGCGTCGCGCTGTCGCCACAGCAGGCGAAGGAGCCCCATCGCGCGCCGATCCTTCTGCTCGCGGCGCTTGCCGAACGAGGAGTGGGCGGCTTCCCGGTACCGGATTTCGGGATCGAAGACGACTCTGCCTCCGTTGCGCCGGATCTTCAGAGCGAGTTCGGTGTCGTCGGCGATCGAGTCCGGATCGATCGGCACGATCGCGTCGCGCTCGTACGCCGAGAACGGGCCGTGGAAGATCAGCGTCGAGTCGACGTGAGACTCGAGGATCTGGATCATCGTTTGGATATCCCGGTACCCCTGCTCGACTTCGCTGCCGCCGATGACGTCGGCGTTGCGGCCGGTCACCGCGGCCACCTCGGGATCCGCGAGGTTCGCGGCCGCCCGCCTGACGGCGCCGGGTGCGAGACGGGAGTCACAGTCGGTCTTGACGACGATCTCGTTTTCGGCGGCGGCGTAGGCCTCGTTCAGCGCGATCGCGAGCCCCTCGCGATCGTCCTTTCGGATGAGCGTCAGTTCCGGCTCCGTGCGGCCGGCGAAGAAGGTTTCGACCAGGTCGGCAGTCTCGTCGTCGCTCGAATCGACGACGACGAGTTCGACCCGATCCATGGGGTAGTCGAGTTCGACCAGTTCCTCGAGTTTCGACTCGACGATCGACGCTTCGTTGTACGTCGGCAGGACGATGCTCACCGACGGCTCTCGGGGCCACGTGTCGGCGGGCGTGCCCGAGGGCCGCCGAAGGTAATACACCGCGAGGTAGATCAGGTAGGGGAGGCCCGTCAGCGCGACCAGACCGAACAGGGCCTCGAGGAAACGCTTCATGCGAGTACGCGTAGACCCTCAACAGATCGAAGTATAGCCAGCGGGCTTGCATTCTCCAAGTGAAGGTCGTCCCCCTCGCCAATCGGTGGCTTTTTGCGCCCACGCTGGGAGTCCGAAACACGCAATAAACCGTCGTGAACCCCATTCCAGTTTTGGGATGCATACCACATTCGGCATGCTTTTAGTGTGGGGTCACCAACTCTCGACCATGTCACTGACGACCGAGTCCGCCGTCGGCCACGACGAACTCGCGGTGCTGAAACTGCTCGCACTCGAGGGCGGTCTCGAGGGCGACGTCAAGATATCCTGTTCTCACCTCGCCGATCGGCTCGACGCGTCGAACCAGACCGCCTCGCGTCGGCTCCAGCGTCTCGAGAGCGCTGATCTGCTCGAGCGCGACACGGTCAGCGACGGCCAGTGGGTCGCGATCACCGACGCCGGCGAGCGGACCCTCCACGCGGAGTACGAGGACTACCGCCGGATCTTCGAGTCCGACGCGGAAGTCGAACTCGACGGCACCGTCACCAGCGGGATGGGCGAGGGCCGCCACTACATCTCGCTCCCGGGTTACAGCCGCCAGTTCGAGGAGCGACTGGGCTACGAACCGTTCCCCGGTACCCTGAACGTCGACCTCCGGGAGGACAGCGTCCGCCGGCGGAGTGCAATTTCCTCGCTCGAACCGGTCCCGATCGACGGCTGGGAGGACGACGAGCGGACCTACGGTCCGGCGGTCTGTCACCCCGCGACGGTCGAAACGGCCGACGGCGACAGCTACGACCGGGCGCACGTCATCGCCCCCGAACGGACCCACCACGACGACGACCAGCTCGAGGTCATCGCGCCCGACAAACTTCGCGAGGAACTCGGCCTCGAGGACGGCGACCACGTCACGGTCTCCGTGGGTGATCGCCGATGACGAGCCACCACGCCGGCACCCGCTCTGACGCGGGGCCGGGCGACGCGGGGACGAGCGCCGACCGCGACGCGTTCGACCGCGCCCTCGACGCGCTCCGGACCGGCGACCCCGTGCTGGTCCACGACGCGGCCGATCGCGAGGGCGAGACGGACCTCATCTACCACGCCGACGCGGTCACGGCCGACGCCGTCGCCCGCCTGCGCAACGACGCCGGGGGGCTGGTCTGCGTCGCGCTCGGCCACGACGTCGCGGAGGCGTTCGACCTCCCCTTCTACACCGAGGAGGTCGACCATCCCGCCGCCGGCGACCACGACCTCGGCTACGACGAACGCTCCTCGTTCTCGCTGACCGTCAACCACCGCGACACCTACACCGGGATCACCGACGCCGATCGATCGACGACGATCCAGGCCCTCGGCGCGGCCGCCGCCACTCCCGGGCGCGTCGACTTTCCCGACCAGTTTCGCGTCCCCGGCCACGTCCACCTGCTGAAAGCCGCCCCCGACCTGCTCGCCCAGCGCGAGGGCCACACCGAACTCGGGGTCGCGCTCGCCGACGCCGCCGGCCTTCCCGCTGCCGTCGTCGTCTGCGAGATGCTCGACGACGAGACCGGCGAGGCGCTTTCGCCCGCCGACGCCCGTGCCTACGCGGATCGTCACGACTTCGCCTACCTCGAGGGGAGCGAGATCACGACCCGACTCGGCTGACCACGGCGCCGCCAGGCCAACCCGCCCGCCTCGCCCGCCTCGCCCGCCTCGCCCGCCTCGCCTGCCTCGCCCAGGCCTACTCGTCACTGCTCACCGGAACGCGATCGGTCCCCGGCCCGCTCCGGTAGACCGCGTAGAGGACCAGCACGGCGATCGTGAAGTCACAGCCGTGCTCGACGAGGTGGTGGACGGTCATCGGAACCAGCCCGAACACCGTCCCAAGGCCGACAACGGAGCGACCCACGAGCAGCCCGAGGACGATCGTGATCAGCAGGTACCGGGTCGATCGTCGCCGCCGGTACGCGACGACGCCGGAAAAAAAGAGCACCGTCGTCCCGACGACGGCGAGGACGATGACGACGATGAGGACGGGCGCCAGCTGTGGATCCAGCCACGGGACGTCGAACGGGCTCGTGTAGTCCATGTCCGCTACGCTAGCTGGGTCGAACAGGACCGTATGTGCTTCGGTCGGCCCCGACTCCCATCGCGAGAATCAGGACCGACCCCGTCCGGCCGACGCCCGACGATTCTCAGCCGCCGGGAACGATCGACCCTCCTTATGCGGGCCTCACTTCTAGCTAGGAGTAGTCCCTAGTCGAGCTACCGGGACGGATCCACATGAGCGAGACGCGACGACAGATACGCGATCGCATCCACGCGAACGCCGGCGTCCACTTCAACGAACTCGTCCGCCGGTCGGAGTTCGCGCCCGGACAGGTCCAGTACCACGTCCGTCGACTGCTCGACGCGGACGAACTCGTCCGCAACGAGTTCTACGGGCAGACCCACTACTACCCGCCGAGCTACGACCCCTGGGAACGCGCCGCACTCGCGCTGTTCCGGCGCGAAACCGCCCGCGAGGTCGTCGTCTACCTCATCGAACACGAGCCGGTCGACCCCGCTACGGTCGCCGACGACCTCGACATCGCCCGGAGCACGCTCGAGTACCACCTCGACCGACTCGTCGAGCACGACGTCGTCGAGAAACGCTACGACGATCGCAACCGCGTCAGTCTCCGCCTCGCGAACCCCGATCGGACCGCCCCGCTGCTCTCGGAGGTCGAGCCCACGGTTCCCGATCGGCTGGTCGATCGGTTCAGCCGACTCGTCGACGGCCTCCTCGAGAACGCGCCGGAGGCCGACCGAGCCACCGAGGCCGACTGAACCCACCGGAGCAACTGGACCTGCCGTGTCGATCGACCGTCCGGCCCCCGAATCGCGAACACTTAGTACGGTGGCTTGCAACACTTCCGAGCATGGGATTCGACGAGATGGACGTCGACACGATCTGGATGGACGGGGAGTTCGTCGACTGGGACGAGGCACAGATCCACGTGCTCACCCACGGACTCCACTACGGGACGGGCGTCTTCGAGGGCGCGCGGTGTTACGACACCGAGCAGGGCCCCGCGATCTTCCGCTGGGAGGAACACCTCGATCGGCTCTTCCAGTCCGCCAAACCGTACGAGATGGACATCGACTTCTCGAAAGAAGAGCTTACCGAGGCGACGATCGAACTGATCCAGCGCCAGGAACTGCCCTCCTGCTATATCCGGCCGCTCGCGTTCTACGGCTACAACTCGCTGGGCGTGAGCCCGTCGGACTGTCCCACCAAGACGGCGATCGCCGTCTGGCCGTGGGGCGCCTACCTCGGCGAGGACGCCCTGGAGAACGGGATCGAGGTGATGGTCTCCTCGTGGCGGAAACACGCCTCGAGCCAGATCCCGACGAACGCCAAGACCACCGGCCTCTACGTCAACAGCATGCTCGCCGGCGAGGAAGCCCGCCGCAACGGCTACGCGGAGGCGATCGTGCTCAACAAGGAGGGCGACGTCGCGGAAGGCCCCGGTGAGAACATCTTCCTCGTGCGCGACGGCGAACTCTACACGCCCGGGCTCTCGGAGTCCATCCTCGACGGGATCACCCGTGACACCGTGATCACGCTCGCCGAGGACCTCGGCTACACCGTCCACGACAACGTCTCGATCTCCCGTGGCGAACTCAACACGGCCGACGAACTGTTCTTCACCGGCTCCGCCGCCGAGGTGACTCCCATTCGGAAGGTCGACAACGTCGTCATCGGCAACGGCTCTCGCGGCCCGATCACCGAGGAGATCCAGTCCAAGTTCTTCGAGGTCGTCGAGCGCCGCACCGACGAGTACGACGAGTGGTTCCACTACGTCTAACGAACGAACTTTTACGCTGCGTGCGGCCGCTTCGCGGCCGCACTCGGTAAAATCTTCAAAAGAGCGCTTCGCGCTCTTTTGGACCTCGCGGGATCTTCGATCCCGCTCAGCTTCGATGAAAAGCCTCCTCCTTCCGTTCTGGTGAGCTTCGCTCACCTCCACGTCAGTCGTCGGCCCGCTCGCTACGCCGTAGGCGTCGCTCGCGGCGCACGATCGGTGACTCGCCTGCCCTCCCCCGAGTCGCGCACTCGCCGGATACCGGCGAGCGCGCTCCCGGCCACGAATCTCTGAATTCCGATCAGTCAATCTCCGATCGAACGATCTCCAATCGGTCAGCCCCCGGTCGTAATTTCGAGACGAAGGGCGTCGCCGTCCCGAACTTCGTACTCGGTCGGATCGACCGCCTCGCCGTCGACGGTGAACGTCAGCTCCGTCTCCGGATCGCCGGCATCGTACGTCTCGCCGTCGATCGTCACGACGTGATCGCCGTCGGCGTCCGTATACTCGAAATGCGGGAGCAGGTCGATCCCCTCCGCGAACGTGACCGGGTCCTCGCCCTCCATGAACCACTCGTCGTGACCCTCGTGGAGGTGGAACGCGATCGAGTCGTTCTCGGCGTATTCGGACTGGAACCGGTTCGCGGAGAGATCGATCGGCTCCCCGTCGACGACGACGTCGATGCTTCCGCGGCCGAGTATCGCGGTCTTCTCCTCGACAAGACAGCCCGCGAGGAGGGGAACGCTCGAGACGGAAGCGAGGACCGCTCGTCGCTTCATACCGAGGGAAGGGAGCGGGTTCTCAAAACGTCCTTGCTTCGCTCCCACCGGTCTGGAATCGTTCCGATCGGCTGGAGAGACCGGTGTCGGTCGCGCTACTGAGCGATCGGGGTAACCGGTCGTTAGTCGTCGTCGGCTTTGTCCGGGTTCCCCGTCGAGTTCGCGCTCGCTTCGTCGACGACGTCGATCGAGACGCCGGCGTCCATGCCGCGGTTCGCGTCGCCGAACCCGGCACTGAGAACCCGCGTGAGCGCGTCCTCGACGTCCTCGTCGAGTTCGGTGATGTCCTCGGACTCGACTTCGATGACGAATCCGGTCGTGATGTTCGGCGACGTCGGCAAGAAGAGCACTTCTCTACCGTCCTGTGACGTCTTGCCGGTCTTGAACGCCGTCATCCGGAGGCCGTCCCAGACCTCGATCTTGACCGGCTTCTGGAGCGACTCCTGTTCGCCGAAGGCGGTCTCGGCGGCCATCTTCGAGGCGTTGTAGACGACCCGCACGACGGGCACGCGGTTGGCGACGTCGTCGACCACCCGTTCGGCGAGGCCGCCGACCGTCGTCCGCATCAGGTAGCCGACCGAGAACGTGAGGATGATGAAGACGGTGAGCGCGACGATAACACGGAGCAGTTGCGCGAGTTGCTCGCGAGTCTGTTGCATGTTCTCCCCGGGAAGCAACGGCACGAGCGCGTCGGCCTCCAGAATGAGTCCCGGCGTCACCCCGGCGACGAGTCCGTAGAGCCAGTAGATGACGTAGAGGGTGATGAGAATCGGGCCGAGGACGATCAGCCCACTCGCGAAATCCCGCTTCCACGAAGCCATGTACGACACCTCACACTACCGGCTAATGAGCCCTTCCCTTTAGCGGCCGACGATCGCCCGGACGGCGAACCAGAGGTTCTCCTTTCGCTCCATCGCTCGCCGATAGAAGTACGACTTCCAGCGATCGCCGTAGGGGGCGTACTGCCAGACCTCGTAGTCGTCGGCGAGTTCTTCCTGCGCGTCGTCGCGAACCCCCATGAGCATCTGGATCTCGAAGTCAGTTCCGTGTTCCTCGTGGAGGTCGATCGCGCGATCGATCATCGCGGGATCGTGACTGCCGACCGCGATCCCGCCGTCGAAGTGCTCGAACGCGTACTCCAGTAGCGCCTCGTACTCGCGGTTGACGGTCGCCTTGTCTTTGTACGCGACGTCGGCCGGTTCATCGTAGGCACCCTTGACGAAGCGGACCTTTCCGGGGATGTCGGCGAGCCGTCTGACGTCGTCGCGGGTGCGTTTGAGGTTGGCCTGGACGCAGACGCCCACGCCCCCGTCGTGCTTCCGGGCGAGATCCTCGAACGCGTCGAGCGTCGTATCGGTCGTCGTGTGATCCTCCATGTCGATCCAGACGAAGACCCCCTCCTCGGCGGCGCTGTCGACGATCGTCGTGACCTCCTCGCGGAAGACGTCCGCTCCGAGATCGAGCCCCAGCTGCGACGGTTTGACCGAGATGCAGGCGTCGAGGTCGGTCGCCGCGATGTCGGCCGCGAGCGATCGGTACTCCGCGGCGTCCGCCCGGGCCGACTCCCGGTCGTCGTAGTGTTCGCCGAGCAGGTTGACGATCGCCTTGAGGTCGCGGTCGTTCAGGTTCCGGACGTGATCGAGAGCTTCGGCCGGCGTCTCCCCGGCGACGAAGCGGGTCGCGATCGGCGGGATCATACGTCACTAATGTCACGCCATCACCAAGCAGTTGGTGGTGATTCTCACCGACGGAGCGGGTGCGCCCGACGAGCGCGAACCACCGGCGATTAAGACACCGGGGTTCGTCCCGGCCGATATGGCAGTGATCGAGACGATCGTCGTCGCCTTCTGGGCGATGTTGCCCGCCTACGTTCCCAACAACGCCGCGGTGCTGGCCGGCGGCGGCCGGCCGATCGACGGCGGACGCACGTGGGGCGACAGGCGGGTTCTCGGGGACGGAAAGACGTGGCGCGGGACGGCCGCGGGCATCGTCGCCGGCGTGGCCCTCGCGGGGGTGCTCTCGGTTCTCGCGGACGACGTCAGCGCCGCGATCGGGATCGAGGTTCCGGCGTTCGAACCGCTCGCCGCGATCGGACTCGCCGCCGGGGCGATGCTGGGAGACATCCTCGCGTCGTTTCTCAAACGCCGATCGGGCCGACAGCGCGGGGCGATGTTCCCCGGACTCGACCAGCTGGACTTCGTCGTCGTGTCGCTCCCGCTGACCGCCCTGCTCGCGACCGACTGGTTCCGCGAGGTGTTCACCCTGGACGTGATCCTCGTCGTCGTCGTGCTCACGCCGGTCCTGCACGTGACGACGAACGTGATCGCGTACCAGCTGGGACTGAAGAACGAGCCCTGGTGAGCCCCGGAACCCGCCGCTCGCCGGCGGACCCCGGGTCCGTCGGCGAATCCCTGCGAATGTCGGGCGAACCACTACTGCGACCCACGTAGACGATTGACACGGTCTGTCACCGACGCCGAGATCGCCGCACGCATGGTCGGAGTCGGGGCAGATCATCCGCTGAGCGACCCACCGCCGACGACGGGAGTGGTCCGATGTTGGACCGCTCCTCGTCCGGTTCGCGGACTCCGATACCTGCGTGGCCCGTTCCGACTGTCCAACCGTCGTGAGCGGTCGCCACGGGGTACATGTGCTCGAACGGTGTAGTTACTCCCATGAGCGAACCAGCACTCGCCGACCGGGAGTGTATCGCCTGTACGAGCGACGACGATCCGCTGGATGGGACGGAACTCGACGAGTTCTACGAGGATCTCGACGCCGACGTCTGGGACGTCGTCGACGACCACCACCTCGAGGGGACCTACGAGTTCGACGACTTCCGCGACGCACTCGAGTTCACGAAGGAAGTGGGCGAACTGGCCGAGGAGGAGTGGCACCACCCCGACGTCCACCTCTCGTGGGGCGAAGTCGTGATCGAGATGTGGACCCACAAGATCGACGGGTTGTTCCAGACCGACTTCATCATGGCCGCACGAATGGACCGGATCTACGAGGAGTACGCGCCGGCGGAGTAGTCGGCGCGGTTCGAGACGTCCGGATCGAATGCGCCTGTCGGCGATCGGGGCTCCAGCCTGGACGGGACTTTAGACGGCGGCTCCCGTAGAATCAGATATGGATCTCGAGACGATCCTCGCGAAGCCGCCCGACCCGCGTTCCCACAGCTTTCCGGACTACTCGCTCCCGCGCGGGGAGCCCGTGATGCCGATCGCGGTGACCCAGGACGAACTGTCGACGCTGCTCTCGCTCTACGAGACGTTCGCGGCGGTCGACCCGACCGGGATCGACTCGAACCCGTTTCTGAAGGCGACGACCGAGTTACTCGAGCAGACCTTCGGAGTGCCCCAGTACCGGCCGGACGATCAACTCAACGACGACATCGCGGCCACGCTGAACGACTTCTCCGACGACCTCGGCGGGGCCGAGATCGGCGTCGCCGACGCGACGCCGAATCACTACAAGGCGCTGTACTTCTTCCTAGTCACCTGCCGCGGCTACAACTCGGCTCCGCACGTCCGCTTCGAACCCGACGTCGAGGCGATCGACACGCTGTACCGGCTCTACGATCGGGTCTCGAAGCAGGACATGTACCTCAAGCGGCCGGAGACGGTCTTCGAGTAGTGAGACGAGCGGATCCAGCGACCGGCCCAGGGGCGCGACTCATTCGAGCGCGTCGTGTAGATCCGTCACCACGTCGGCGTGGGCCTCGTGGGCCACTTCGAGCTCGACCGGCGGTTCGAGCATCCCCGCGAAGCCGTGAATCATATCCGGGTAGTTCCGGTACGTGACCGGGACGCCCGCGTCCGCGAGCCGATCGGCGTATGCGGCTCCATCGTCTCGCAGCGGATCGAACCCCGCGGTGACGATCGTCGCCGGCGGGAGCGCCGAGAGCAGGCGATCGCTCGCGAGTCGCGGCGCGGCGAAGACGTTGGCCTCGTCGATCTCGCGCTCGAAGTAGTGGTCCCGGAACCACGCGCTCTCCTCGGTCGAGAGCAGGTAGCCGTCGCCGAACGCCTCGTAGGAGTCGGTCCCCGTCGCGTCGCCCGTCGCGGGGTAGAAGAGCACCTGGTAGACGACCGACGGGCCGTCGCGGCGGGCCGAAAGCAGGCTCGTCGCCGTCGCGAGGGTCCCGCCCGCGCTGTCGCCCGCGAGGACGAGGCGGTCGGGGTCGCCACCGAGGTCGTCGACGCCGTCGGCGGCCCACTCGAGCGCGGCATAGCAGTCCTCCAGGCCCGCCGGGAACGGGTGTTCGGGGGCGAGCCGATAGCCCACGCTGACGACCGGGTAGCCGGTCTCGGTCGCGAGTTTGCGACACGTCGCGTCGGCGGCGTCGATGCTCCCCACGACCCAGCCACCGCCGTGGAAATAGCAGATCGCCGGCCGCGAGCCGTCGGCCCGATCGGGTTCGGGATCGTGGATCCGGATCGGGATCTCGCCGGCCGGCCCGTCGATCCGGCGGTCCTCGACGCGCGCGACCGCGATGTCGGACTCGCGATCGAACATCGCCGCCATAGTCTCTCGTGCCTGTTCCGGCGTGAGGTCGGCGAACGACGGCGCGTCCATTGCCTCGAGCGCGTCGAGGACGGCCTGAGCCTCGGGATGTGGTTCGGCCGCAGCCCGCGCCCGATCGATCGCCTGCGAGTCGCCCGGTGGCGTCTCGGTCATCGACGGATAGTCGGGCCGACCCATCAAAAAAACCACGTGTTCGGGACGGCCTCGGCAGTCGATCGTATCAGACCGTTTATTTCGGTTCGGCCCGCCTGTCCGGACAATGACGAACCAGGAACTCATCGACGCGCTCCGCGCGGCGGAGGCCGTCAAATTCGGCGAGTTCGAACTGTCCCACGGTGGCACGAGCGAGTACTACGTCGACAAGTACCTCTTCGAGACCGACCCGCGCTGTCTCGAGGCGATCGCCGACGCGTTCGCCGCCCGACTCGACGCGGACGACAAACTCGGCGGCGTCGCGCTCGGCGGCGTCCCGCTCGCGGCCGCGACCAGCGTCGCCGCGGACGTTCCCTACGTCATCGCGCGCAAACAGCGCAAGGAGTACGGCACTGCGAACCTGATCGAGGGCCGCCTCGAGGAGAGCGAGGAGGTCGTCGTCGTCGAGGACATCGTCACGACGGGGACGAGCCTCGTCGACGCCGTCGAGGCGCTTCGCGAGGCCGGCGCGACGGTCGACCGGGCGCTGGTCGTCGTCGATCGCCAGGAAGGGGGCCGCGAGAACGTCGAAGACGCCGACGTCGAGATGGAGGCGCTGGTGACGGCCGAGGAGTTGCTGGCCGATCGGGACTAGCGGTGCCGGAGGGATCGCATCGATGGCTCTCGGAGTCGATCCCGGCGTCCCTCGGGAGCAGCAGACGCTCCGGCTCCCCGAGTCGAAACTCGCGTCGCTTCGCGAGTGGGCGATCGAGGGCACCGGACTGACGGCCGCGGCGCGCGTGACCGATCCCGACGACCGGATCGCGCTCGTGAAGAACCGCTGGTCCGACGGCTGGATCCTGCCCGGCGGCGGCGTCGAACCCGGCGGAGACCCGATCGACGCGGCCCGACGCGAAGTGCGCGAAGAGACGGGATTAGCGGCGACGATCGGCGATCCGCTCCTCCTGGTCGATCAGACGTACGTCTCGAGACGCGACGGCGAAGAGCGGTTTTCGGGCCAGTACGTCGTCTACTCGGCCCGCGCCGGAGGGACGATTCCCGACGCTGACGACCTGGGCGAGACGGACGACGAAATCTCCGCGGCCCAGTGGTTCGACGCACTTCCCGACGACCTCCACGACGGGGACCTGCTCCGGCCGTACCTTTAATACGATCTGTCATCCGTCAGTTCCGGCGCACTCGCAGACGGGTCTCGGTTGCGCGGGTACAGCGGACAGCAATCCGTTGGATCGGAACGCCGTCCCGGACTCGACGACCGGGTGCTCACTGCCCGTACGATTCGAACTTCTCGATCACCGTCTCGAGTTGTGCGTCCGAGAGCGTCTCCGGTTCGAGGCCGGCCGATCGGGTCTGCAGATAGAGTCGCGCGAGGCTCTCGACGTGGGTCGTGTTCTCGAGTGCGGTCTCGAGATCGGGGGCGGTGACGACGAGGCCGTGGTTCTCGATGAACGAGGCGGTCGCGTCCGCCTCGGCCATCGCGGTTACGATGTTCGCCGCGAGTTCGTCGGTTCCGTAGGGCGCGTATTCGGCGACCGGAACCCGCTTGCCGACCGCGACGATCATGTAGTGGATCGGCGGGAGCGGCTCGTGAGCGATCGCCATCGCCGTCGACCACGGCGAGTGGGTGTGGACGATCGCACCGACGTCCTCGCGGCGGTAGATGGCGGCGTGCATCGGCACCTCGCTGCTGGGGGCCATCCGGCCGTCGCGTCGCTCGCCGTCGACCCCGACGACGGGGACGTCGTCGACGTCGAAGCTGTCGTAGGGCACTCCCGTCGGCGTGATCGCGAAGGCGTCGCCGTCGTCGGGTGTCCCGTCGCGAACGCTGAGGTTCCCCGTTCGACCGGGCGTCAGGGTCGCGAGATCCGAGGCGCGATCGACGACGAGCCGTCGTTCGGACTCGAGGATCACAGTACCACCTCCGTTAGTTCCTCGAACGCATCTATCCTGTGGTCGGGTTTTCGCCGCCCCTCGAGCGGGTCGTCGGGATCGGCGTTGAACAGCACCGTCTCGAGACCGACGGCGTTTGCACCCACGACGTCGGCCCTGGCGTCGTCGCCGACCATCACCGCCTCGGACGCCCGCCGGTCGAGCCGCGCCAGCGGGAGCGTAAACATGACCGACCCCGGCTTCTCCCGGCCCGTCTCCTCCGACGTGAGCAGGAGATCGATGTCGGGCTCGAGTCCGAGCCGATCGACTTTCTCCAGCTGGATGCGCGTCGTGAGGTTGGTCACGATGGCGACGTCGAGCCCCGCCGCCTGGAGCGTGGCGAGCGTCTCCTCGACGCCCGGGAAGAGTTCCATCTCGTCGACGTAGGCGCTCCAGAACGCCTCGCCCAGCGCCAGTGCGTCACCGGGGTTCGGTTCGCCCGTCCGCTGTTCGAGCGCGCGCTTGAAGTACAGGAAACGCTCGTGGGTCGCCGCCGTCCCGGAGAGTTCGCGCTTGACCTCCCGGCGTCCCCGCTGGTAGAACTCGTCGAACGACTCGCGATCGAACTCGTAGCCCAGTTCGCGGGCCGTCTCCCGAGCCGCGTCGATACCTGCCTCCTTGCACGGCGGGTACGGGTAGAGCGTGTCGTCGAGGTCGAACAACACGGCCTTCGTGGTCATACCGTGTTCATGTACGGCGTACCGCAAAACGAGTATCGGTGCGAGCGGATCGACGCATCGACGACTCGGTTCCTCCGAACGACGGTTCGCGGTGCCCGCACGAGCGGTTTCCGTCTCGATCGCGCTCCGGAACCGGACCAACCAGCCCGGGTTCCTCGGTCTCCAGGTCGCAACGTCGTCGAGCCGGAGGGTTTTACGAGCATGGTCGTGGTACGTCGCCGGGCCGTTTCGAGGACGCCACCGTGCCCGTGCGAGCGGGCAACCTGACTCGGCGAACCCGACAGCACAACCATGACTGAAATCAGCGCACTCGTTCGGCGCGATCCGGAGGAGATCTGGACCGAAGGGAACCTCGACACGATCGACGAGATCTTCGCGGAAGAGTTCGTCCTGCACGATCCGTCGACGGACGACGAACCGCGAGGCCGTGACGACTACAGGGACTACGTCGAGACCTACCGGGAGGCGTTTCCCGACGTGGAGTACGAGGTCGAAACCGTGATCGTCGAGGACGAGACCGCCGCCGTCCGATACACCGCATGTGGTACTCACGAGGGCGAGTTTATGGGACTCGAGCCGACCGGCGATCGCGTGTCGGTCTCGGGGATGGAGATGTACCGCGTCGAAGACGGGCGGATCGTCGAACTGTGGACGAGCTACGACGCGCTCGGCCTGTTCCAGGAACTCGGCGTCCTCCCGCCGATCGAGGACCTGGGCGAGTCGGGGCTAGACTGAACGCACGAAGGCGGGTACGCGAGGGGGCGATCGATCACCGATTACGGACTCACTCCCGGTCCCGATATCGTCGGTAACTCACCACTGCCAGTGCGAGCGCGAGAAGGCCGCCGATCGCGAGGCCGCCGCCGACGAGCCACTGGCCCCGGAACACGAGGAGCATGAGCCCCAGCGCGCCCGCGAAGAGTCGCGGCGTGGACGAGCACGGCGACGACGACGAACGCGAGCAGGGTCGATCGGTCGATCTCGCCGAACGCCTCCTCGAGGTCGTCGCCCTCGTCGTCACCCTCGAGCGGGTCGTCGCCGAACGGATCCTCCAGCGGATCGTCGCCGAAGGGGTCGTCGAACGGATCGTCGTCGCCTGGGTCGAGGCCCACGATCGATCGTAACCGACGCGGACGCAAAATCGTTCGGACGACGGTGCGCGTGTCGTATGACGAGCCGAACACTCGCAGTCTATCCCACCGTGCTGGCAGCGAGTGCGCGGCCGATCGGGTCCACGGAACGATCACGGAATGACGATCGCGCTGGTCCATCACAATGTTTTTATCCCGTACGAGACTACGCGTATCCACGATGGTAGGTGTCCGCTTTACAGGGGCTCTCGCCCGCTTCTAACCTACACCTACCGCTCTCTGTGTCCGGATCGCCCCACAGTGAGCGGGACGCGGACTACCGATCGAACTTCTCACCGAAGTTCCCAGATCAGCCACAGCCATAGCCATGTCAGAATCAGACTCACAGGAGCAGATCGCGGTCGTACTGCCAGACGGATCCGAACTCGACGTCGACCCAGACGCGACGGTCGAGGACTGTGCCTACGAGATCGGGCCCGGCCTCGGGAGCGACACCGTCGCCGGCAAACTCGACGGCGACCTCGTCGCCAAAGAGGAACCCGTCTACGACGGCGCCGAACTCGAGATCGTCACCGACGGCAGCGAGGAGTACCTCGACGTGATGCGCCACTCCGCGGCCCACTGTCTCGCCCAGGCCGTCGAGCGCCACTACGACGACGTCGACCTCGCGATCGGCCCGCCGACCAACGAGGGGTTCTACTACGACTTCGACAACTTAGACGTCGACGAGGAGGACCTCGCGCACCTCGAGAGCGAGATCGAGGAGCTCATCGAGGCTGACTACGACATCGAACGCGAGGAGGTCTCGATCGAGGAGGCCGAGGAGCGACTCGCCGACGAGCCCTACAAACTCGAACTCTTAGCGGAGTTCGCCGACGAGAACGACACCGTCACGTTCTACAGCCAGGGCGAGTGGGAGGACCTCTGTGCCGGCCCGCACGTCGATTCGACGGGCGAGATCGGCGTCGTCGAACTGCTCGAGATCGCCGGCGCCTACTGGCGCGGCGACGAGGACAACCCGATGCAGACGCGTATCTACGGGACGGCCTTCGAGGACGAGAGCGACCTCGAGGCGTTCTTAGAGCGCAAGCGCGAGGCCGAGAAACGCGATCACCGCCGCATCGGATCGGAGATGGACCTCTTCTCCATCCAGGACGTGACGGGGCCGGGCCTGCCGCTCTATCACCCCGCCGGGAAGACCGTCCTGAAGGAACTCGAGGCCTTCGTCGAGAATCTCAACGAAGAGGCGGGCTACGACTACGTCGAGACCCCCCACGTCTTCAAGACGGACCTCTGGCACCGATCGGGCCACTACGAGAACTACGCCGACGACATGTTCATCTTCGACGTCGGCGACGACGAGTTCGGCCTGAAGCCGATGAACTGCCCCGGCCACGCCGCCATCTTCCAGGACCACTCCTGGAGCTACCGCGACCTGCCGATCCGGTACGCCGAGAACGGGAAGGTATACCGGAAGGAGCAACGCGGCGAACTCTCCGGACTCTCGCGCGTCTGGGCGTTCACGATCGACGACGGCCACCTGTTCATCCGCCCCGACCAGATCGAGCGCGAGGTCGAGGAGATCATGGACATGATCACGGACGTCCTCGAAACGTTCGACCTGGAGTACGAGATGGCGCTGGCCACGCGGCCCGAGAAGTCGGTCGGCTCCGACGAGATCTGGGAGAAAGCCGAGGCCCAACTCGAGAGCGTGCTCGAGGCCCACGGCCACGAGTACGAGATCGAGGAGGGCGACGGCGCGTTCTACGGCCCGAAGATCGACTTCGCGTTCGAGGACGCGATCGGCCGCTCGTGGGACGGCCCGACGGTCCAACTCGACTTCAACATGCCCGAGCGGTTCGACCTGAGCTACGTGGGCGAAGACAACGAGGAGCACCGCCCGGTCATGATCCACCGCGCGCTGTACGGCAGCTACGAGCGGTTCTTCATGATGCTCATCGAGCACTACGAGGGGCGGTTCCCGCTGTGGCTGGCTCCCGAACAGGTCCGCGTGCTGCCGATCTCCGACGACAACCTCGGCTACGCCCACCGCGTCGCGAACGAGTTCGACGACTTCCGCGTCGAGGTCGACGACCGCGACTCCACCCTCGAACGGAAGATCCGCGCGGCCCACGACGATCGGGTCCCGTACCAGATCATCGTCGGCGACAACGAGGAGGAGGCCGGCAACATCTCCGTCCGCGATCGCTTCGAGGACCAGGAGTACGACGTCGCGATCGACGAGTTCCGGGCGCACCTCGAAGCGGAGCGCGACGAACAGCGGACGGAACCTGACTTCCTGCAGGACTGATGCGGTCCGTTGTGATTCGTTCCCGGTGATCGCCGCTCCGGTCGGGCGATCACCGGTAAAACGTTACAACGATCCGTATGACGCCAGGATCGGTTCGGCGATCGAGTTTCCGGGCCGATTTTCCGGCGCGCGAGTTCGAGTTCGCCGATCGTTTCTCGCCCGTCCGGGTTCCTGGCTGGCCCACGTTCGTGCTTATCAAATGGGTTGAAAAGGATCGAAATACCCATACTTGTGGGATCGTGGATAGCTACCATGAACAGAGCCGAGAAGGCGGCCCTCCAGTTGCGGGCCGTCGACGTGTTGCGGATGCTGAAGGAGACCCGGACCTACGAGGAACTCGCCGCGACGACCGGGCTCCCGGCCGGCGATCTCAACCGGTACGTCAACGGACACGTTCTTCCGGGAACCGATCGCGCACGGGAGGTCGTCGACGACCTCGGGCGGGAGGCGCTGGCCGAGGAACTCGAGGCCAGGATTCGGGTCGACGACGAGGGGTACGTCGACAACTCCGGGACCGTCTTCGACCAGTCGTTCCTGGACCTCGTCGCCCCCGTCGTCGCGAACGGCTACGAGTTCGATCGACCGGACGTCGTCCTCACCGCCGCGACCGACGGGATCACCCTCGCTGCGGCGCTGGCGAGTTACTACGGCACCCGGTGTGCCTACGCGAAAAAGCGCAAGGAGACCGCCGTCGAGGAGTTCATCGAGGCGCGCGAGCGCCTCCAGTCGGGGATCGAACTCACCTACTACCTGCCCGCGTCCGCGATCGGCCCCGCCGAATCCGTCCTCGTCGTGGACGATCTCATCCGATCGGGCGAAACCCAGGAACTCCTGCTCGACATCGTCGAGACGGCCGACGCGGACGTGGCTGGCGTCTTCGCCCTCATCGCGGCCGGTGACGACGGGATCAGACGGGCGCGCGAGCGGACGGATGCCCCGGTCGGCGCGCTGACGACCGTCTGATCGTCACGACCGCCGGCCAGTCGCCGCGGCGTGACCGAGCGGACAGTCGCCGCGGCGTGACTGTACGGCCGATCTGCGGAACGGACGTTCGTGGACTTTCTTCCCAGAACGGTTGCACTCGAGTGACCGTTCCGCGATCGGGTTCTCGATCCGGGCTCTCGATCGGCAGACCGGGTCGACGAACGGGCAGTATCGCACGACGGCGACCGTGTTACCAAGTGGCACATGATTAATGATTAAGTTTATGTGGGTCGCCGCAGTTGGTGGTGGTACGACCATGACGAAGCCAGTCATCCTCGGCGTGATCGGTTCCGACGCGCACGTCGTCGGGATCACCATCCTCGAACAGGCGCTGGAGGCGAGCGGGTTCGACGTCGTTAACCTGGGGGTCCAGACGTCCCAGGACGAGTTCGTCGAGGCCGCGGAGTCCGCCGACGCCGAGGCTGTACTCGTGTCCTCGCTGTACGGTCACGCCGAGCAGGACTGTCAGGGCTTCCACCAGCGGCTGGCGGACGCCGACCTCGACGTCACCACGTACATCGGCGGCAACCTCGCGGTCGGGCAGGACGACTTCGAGGAGACCCGGCGGACGTTCCGCGAGATGGGATTCGATCGGGTCTTCGATTCGGAAACCGATCCCGAGGAGGCCATCGAGGCGCTGAAGGCAGACCTGGACATGCGCTCGACGGAAGCCGAACGCGAGAGCCAGACCCTCTCGGCCTGACCGCGGGACTGGGACCGTTTTTAGCGAACGATCGTCACCGGCACCGGCGACCGCCGGGCGACGGTCTCCGCGACGCTGCCGAGCAGGATCCGACTCGCGCCGGTCCGGCCGTGACTGCCGATCGCGATGTGATCGACGTCGTGGTCCTCGGCGTAGGAGACGATCGATCGGGAGACGCCGCCGACGACGTGCTCGGTGTCGATCTCGACGCCGTGTTCGGCCGCCTGCTCGCGGGCGTCCTCGAGGATTTCCTCGGCCCGATTCTCGTGGTGTTTCTGGATCTCCTCGTAGTTGGCCATCGCGCCCCCTTCGACGCCGGTCGCGGTGTAGAAATCACCCGGATCGAGGACGTGCAACGCCGTGATCTGGGCGTCCGGGTACTCCGTGCAGGCGAAATCGATGGCGTCGGCCGATCGGTCCGACTCGTCGACAGCGACGAGAACGTGTTCGGGCATAGCCGTGTGTACGGCGGCCCCTGAATTGAACGTTACCCCGCGCACAGTGGCGTGGGGAATCCTGCTCTCACGAGGGCAGGCTTCCTGTTTCAATGACGTGACTTGCAGACACAGACTCAAACCGAGTCGTGTCCGTAGCGGTCACAGTCTCCACAGGCGTGTCTTCGGGCCATCCCAGCCCTAGTTCAGCAAAACCACGTTTGAGGAGGTTCATCGCCGCGTTCGCGTCCCTATCCGTCTCGAACCCACACGAGGGGCAGGAGTGTTCCCTGATCCAGATAGGTTTCGGCGTCTCCGCGCCACATGCCGCGCACTCTTTGGTAGTACCTCGCGCTTCTACCTGTACGACGTGACAGCTGTACAGGTCGGCTTTGTATTCGAGAAGTTGGATGAACTGTCGCCACGCCGCATCCTGCTTGTTACGGGCGTTCCCATCGCCCTGAAGCATACTCTGGACGTTCAGGTCTTCCACGAACACTGCGTCGTACTCGCGGACGAGCCACGTCGTTATCTTATGTTGGTAGTCCATCACTTTCCTCTGGATGCGGCGCTTGACCTTCGCCACTTCTCGACGTCGTTTCTCGTAGTTGTTTGATCCGTGTTCTTTCCGTGACAACTTCCGTTGCTCGCGGCGGAGTCGCTCGTATTCATCCTCAAGGTCGAGCCAATCCACAGTCTTGCCATCGCTGGTGTGGATGTAGTTGAGGATACCGAGGTCGATCCCAACGCTGTTGCTCGTATTGAGCGAGTCCACATCGGGTTTCTCAGGAAGGGTGGCATCATCCGTTTCCAAACCGAAGGAGACGAACCACTCGCCGGTCGTCTCCTTTTTGAACGTAACCTCTTTGATGGTGGCGTGGTCAGGGATTGGGCGTGAGTACCGAATTTTGACCCAGCCGATTTTGCTGAAGCGGACGTACGCATACCTGTCGTGGCCCCTCTTTTCATCGAGGTCGAAACCAGACTGATTGTACGTCACGCTTCGATAATCAGCGGGTGCTTGCCGCTTGAGCTGACCAACATTGTGTCCGTTCTCTTTCTTCTTACGAAGGTTCGAGAGGTTCCGATGGAAACGTGCAACGGTGGCTTGTGCGGCCTTCGAGTGCAGTTCACCGAACACCGGCCACCGCTGTTTCCACTCGGGGAGTTTGTTGTTCTGGTCGTACTCACTTGGCTTGTCGTCTTCCAGGGCTTGTTCGTAGTCCCAGCGGACGTGGTTGTAGAGTTGGCGATGAACGTCGAGATGGTGTTCCAGTCGCTCCGCTACCTCTTGTGTCGGGTATGCTTGGTAGCGGTGACTGTATTCCATCGCTGTCTCTTGATTACCGATGTGTTCACTTAATGGCTTGTACCACGAGTTGTCGGCTTCATCCCCGAGCACGGTGGGTCGGGGGTATTCGCCTCGCAATCAAGTATAAACGCCCACCCTTTCTCCCACGAGACAGGGAGCCGGACTGAGCGCTCTCGAAGACGAGCGGTCGACAAAAGTCGAGATGATACGGGGTCGATCGCGACGTTACTTCGCGCGACCCTGGCCGCCAGTGTTGGACGGCCGGACCTTCTCCGCACCCTTGCCGCGGTTGTTGAGACCGCGGTTGGCCTTGCCCGCGTTGGTGAGGCCGCGGAAGGCGCGGTTCTGGTGGTTGTCGTCGCAGATCCAGTTGAGGTCGTCGTCGTTCTCGATCGCCGGGTGGTTCGGATCGACGAGGATCACTTCGAACCACTTCTGGCTACCGTCTTCACCGACCCAGTAGCTGTTGAGCACCCGCAGGTTGGGGTACTTCCGGGAGACGCGCTCTTCGCCCATGCGCTGGATGTTCTTGCGCCGCCCGATGCGGTTGACACCCTGGCGCTTCGTCCGGCGACCGGCCGTGAACCGCTCCTTGCGAGCGGTCCCCTTGCGGACCGAGACGCGGGTCATCACGATCCCCTGCTTGGCCTTGTAGCCGAGTTCGCGAGCCTTGTCGAGTCGCGTCGGGCGATCGATTCGCTCGATCGCGCCCTGCTTTCGCCATTCCTGCTTGCGCTGCCACTGGAGTTCCCCGAGTTTCCCGTCGCCGGGGTCCTTCCACGCGTCCTTGATGTGGGAGTAGAAGCTTTTTGCCATCGTCATCACCGCGGGCGTTTCCTGGTTCAATCCGAGACGGGGCGACGCCCCGCGGATCACATCCCGTCCTGTGGCGGCGTCGTGCCGAACAGGTGCCCGCTGGTGCCCGCGACCCAGCGAGTCTGCCAAAACGTATCCAGCGGTCGTGTATAAGCGCTTCGAACCGTCGAGACGGGACGGGAGCCGATCGATCCCTCACTCCGTGCGGAAGACCACGTCCGCGCCGTCGACGCCGGCCCGGAGGTAGCCGTCCGCGAGTGCCGAGTCGTCGATCCGATCGGACCCGCCCGTGAGCGTCGCCGCGTCGCCGACGAGTTCGCCGGCGTCGGCGGGAACGATCGCGAACACCGCCGCGCCGTGAGCGGGCAGTTCGCGTTCGACCGTCGGTCCCTCGAGCACGCGGCCCTCGAACCCGTCCCAGAGGACGACCGCGTCCGTCTCAGCCGACGCGCCGTCGAGATAGTCGCGCGCGTCGAACGCGATCGATCGGGGGTCGTCGGCCCAGTTGAACAGCGCAACCGTCGTGGTGCCGTCGCCGGGGCGGTCGCAGACGACGCGCGACGGGAACCGTTCCGCCGCGAGCCCCTCGACGACACCGGTCTCGGCCGGTGGGAGCGATCGCTCCAGGAGCCGACGGCCCGCGGGATCGATCTCGGCCAGCCGATCGGAGAAGATACCGACGCCGCCGGTCGTCGCGACGAGGGCCGCGAAGGCCTCGCGCTCGGCGTCGGTGAGGTCGCTCGTCTCCCGAACGAGCTGGCAGTCGGGATCGTTGACCCACCAGCGGCGGTGGAGGAACTGTCGGGTGAGGGTGTTTCGAACCGCGTTCTTCAGGGCGGGCTGGCTCGCGGCCTCGCCCTCGGTTTCCCAGACGGGATCGGTATCGGGACCGATCCGCATCGCGTCGAACCGGCCGACGCTCGGTGCGAGCGGCGCCCCACAGCCCAGCAGAAAGACGTCGTCCCCGACGGTTTCGTCGATGATCTCGACGCCCCGGCGGTAGGCCTCGAACCGGGTCGCGTCCGGGTCGTAGCGGTCGCCGGGAAGCGCCGCCGCGAAGAGGAAGTCCAGTTTGAGGTAGGAAAAGCCCCAGTCGTCGACGATCGTCTCGACGGTCTCGCGGAGCCACTCCTGCACCTCGGGGTGGGTGGTGTCGAGTCCGTAGAGCTTCGATCCGGCGCGGAAGCCGCCGTCGACCGGATCGCCGACGGCGCTCGAACTGCCGTCGGCGATCGCTTCGTCGGCCGACCCCGGCTCGGTGACGAACCAGTCGGGATGCTCCGCGTACAGCGTCGCGCCGTCTTCGACGTAGAACGGCGCGAGCCAGAGTCCCGGCCGGTAGCCCGCCGACTCGACGTCGCTCGCGAGCGCGGCCATGTCGGAGAAGCCGTCGGCGATCGATCGCCAGTCGCCGAACGCCTCCATGTACCCGTCGTCGAGCTGGACGACGTCGACCGGAATGCCCCACTCCCGAAGTTCCTGGAGGTTCTCGCGGACGTCGGCCTCGGTGACGTCCGTGAAGTAGTGGTACCACGAACACCAGCCGGTCGGCACCGCGTCCGGCACCCGGGCGTCCATCTCCGCGCCGATCAGGTCGGCGAGGGCGGTCAACCCCGCCTGAAGGTCCCGACCCGCGTCGATCCAGAGCGTCGGCACCGAGAGCGTCTCGCCCGGGTCGAGGGACCGCCCCTCGAACGGACAGACGGCGACCACCTCGTGAACGCCGTCCGCGTCGTCGACGACGTCGAACCGTGTACAGAACCGCTCGTGCTGGAGAAAGCCAATCGTCAGGGCTCGATCGCCCTCGACGAAGCCGGTGAGGTAGCTACTGGTCCGGCGATCCTCGGGTGCCGCGAGGTCGACCATCATCGGCGCGTTGTCGGGGTCCTCGGCGGGGAACCGCTCGCCGACCGGCAGGGTCCCCGTCGGCGACCACGACTGGTAGCCGTGACGGAAGACGCGCGCCTCGGCGCCGAAGGCGGCGTCACAGGTGAGCGAGAGCCGATCGAGCGAGACCGGATCGTCGCCCTCGTTCGCGAGGGTGAGCGAAAGGGCGATTCCGCCCGCCCGGGCCGTCGTCGACACGTCGTCGATCGCGACCGTCGTCGACCCCGGTGTGGCGGCGACGTCGAACCGCCCCGAGAGGAGTTCGCCGGAACTATCAGACAGAGAAAACGATCCGCCCGCCGGATCGCATCGAACCGTGCTGCCATCGGTCGATATCTCCTTCATAAATGATACTCGAACTGGAGTTACAAATAGACTGCTATGAGAACCCTTAGGTAGCCCCGCTCTGTCCTGTGATTCATGACTATCGGGGTATGTTACTTCCCGGAGCACTGGCCCCGGGAGCGATGGGAGCGAGACGTCGAAGAGATGGCCGCGGCCGGCATCGAGTACGTTCGCATGGCGGAGTTCTCGTGGGCCGTCCTCGAACCCGAACGCGGCGAGTTCGATTTCGAGTGGCTGGACGAGGCCGTCGAACTCGTGGGCGACCACGGCATGCAGGCGGTGCTCTGTACGCCCACCGCGACGCCCCCGAAGTGGCTGGTCGACGAGCGACCCGAGATTCTGCAGGAAGAACCCGACGGCACCGTCCGGGAGCACGGCAGTCGCCGCCACTACTGTTTCAATTCCCGGTCCTACCGCGAGGAAACCGAACGGATCGTGACGAAACTGGCCGATCGGTACGCTGACGACCCCCACGTTGCGGGCTGGCAGACCGACAACGAGTTCGGCTGTCACCGCACCGTCCGCTGTTACTGTGACGACTGCGCCGACGCCTTCCGGGCGTGGCTCGCCGAGAAATACGGCTCGATCGAGGCGCTCAACGAGGCCTGGGGCAACGCCTTCTGGAGTCAGCGCTACACCGCCTTCGAGGAAGTCGATCCGCCGGGGCCGACGCCCGCCGAACACCACCCCTCGCGACTGCTCGACTACGCCCGGTTCTCGAGCGATTCGGTCGTCGACTACAACCGGTTGCACGTGGACCTGCTCCGCGAGCGGAACCCGGACTGGTTCGTGACCCACAACTTCATGGGTCGGTTCCCGACGCTCGACGCCTACGCCGTCAGCGAGGACCTCGATCTGGTCTCGTGGGACTCCTATCCGACGGGGTTCGTCCAGGATCGACTCGAGGGGGAACCGACACCGGACCAGTTGCGGGCCGGCGACCCCGACCAGGTCGGCATGGACCACGACCTCTACCGGAGCGCGCTCGGTCGTCCCTTCTGGGTGATGGAACAGCAGCCGGGCGACGTCAACTGGCCGCCCCACTGTCCCCAGCCCGGCGAGGGCGCGATGCGGCTCTGGGCCCACCACGCGACCGGTCACGGTGCCGACGCCGTGCTGTATTTCCGCTGGCGGCGCTGTCTCGAGGGGCAGGAACAGTACCACGCCGGCCTCCGGAACGGGGACGGCTCGCCCGATCGGGGCTACCACGACGCCGCGCAGGCCGCCGAGGAACTCGCCACGATCGGCGACGTCGACCACGTCGACGCGCCCGTTGCCCTGCTGTTCGACTACGACGATCTATGGGCGCTGGACGAACAGCCCCACGCCCCCGATTTCGACTACTGGAGCCTGCTCGAGGCCTTCTACGGCGCGCTCCGTGCCCGCGGCGTGCAGGTCGACGTCGTCCACCCGAGCGCCGACCTCGCGGGGTACGACGCGGTCGTCGCGCCCGCACTCCACCTCGTCACCGCGGACCTGGCCGATCGGCTCACCGCCTACGTCGAGGCCGGCGGGGAACTCCTCCTCGGTCCCCGGACGGGCGTCAAGGACGCGTACAACAAACTCCGACCCGCGCCACAGCCGGGGCCGCTGGCCGACCTCGTGGGCGCGACGGTCGACCAGCACGAGTCGCTCCCGCCCCAGATCGAGACGCGGGTTCGGCGCGCGGGCGATCCGGACGACACCTACGCGTTCCGCACGTGGGCCGAGTGGCTCGACGCGGACGCCGCCAGCCCCCTGCTCACCTACGCGGGGGACGGCGTCGCGTCGGGGCGAACGGCGGCCGTCCGCAACGCGGTCGGCGACGGGAGCGCCGTCTACTGCGGCGTCTGGCCGGCGGCCGACCTCGCGGACGACCTCGTTCGGCCCCTCCTCGAACGCGCGGGTGTGTCCCACAGCGATCGGCTCCCCGACGGCCTCCGCGTCTGCGAGCGCGGCGGCTGGACGTGGGTGACGAACTTCTCGAGCGGTCGGTATCGCATCGCCGCCGGGGACGTCTCGTGGCTCGTCGGGGACGCGACCGTCGAGGCGTTCGACGTGGCGGTCGCCGACGACGGGATCGTCGACGGCCTCTCTGTCGATCGGCTCTAGAACCCGCTAGCGCTCGATCGGTCGGGGACGGTCCGACAGGATCCAGGCACCGCCGGTCGCCGGATGGCCGATCATCGCCACGGTCACGGAGCCGACCGTGTACTCTTCGTACAGTTCTTCGATCACCGGATACTCCGCCGGCGGTGGATTCACACGCCCCATCAGCCGAGACTGCGTTCGGGGTCGTCGCCCGGGTCGTAGCCGACGCCGTCGATCGAAACTCGTCCGCCGCTCCGCACCTGTACTGTGTGGTCCGCGTACTCGAACGACACCCTGAGGTCGGTCGCGGGGTCGGCATCGAAGAGTCGATCGAGCGCTTCGGGGTCGACGACGTCGTAGAGCGGTAGTTCGAGTTCGTCCGGCGAAACGCGTTGCGCAGTCGACACTGCCTCGATGATCCGCATACTCGTTCGGTCGTCAGCATCGGCCAGCCGGCTGAGCCCGTTGTTGTGAGCCATTACCACACCGAAGGACGACGGGGGAAAAGTCGCTACCTGTTACGTGTATTCACCCGCAGATGAATGGGTATTACGTGTATAGCCCCGGTCGCCGTATCGAGCGATGCGTGTTCCAACGCGCGACCGGATCGGCGACCAGTTTATGCCTGCTGTCGACCTACGGACCGCGATGACACCGGACCACGAGGCTCCGGCCCAGGTTCGCCGCTGGCACACGTTGTACAAACGCGAACAGGAACTCGGCCGCCAGAAGACCTACACGAACGACATCCTGAACGCGCTCGACGACGTTTTCTACGTACTCGACGCGAACGGTGATCTCGAGCGCTGGAACGATCGGTTGACCGAGGTAACCGGCTACACCGATCGTGAGGTCGCGTCGATGAACGCGCTCGAATTTTTCGACGAAGCAGATACGCAGCGGGTTGGGGACGCGCTCGAGAAGACGATCGACGAGGGGCGGAACCGACTGGCGGTCGATCTCCTGACGAAAGCGGGAACGCCGATCCCGTTCGAATTCATCGGCGTCACACTCGCGGACGTAGACGGCCGCCCGGTCGTCGCCGGGATCGGCCGCGACGTGAGCGAGCGCAAACGCCTCGAATCGCAACTCCGAACCGAGAAGGAGCACTTCCGGGCGGCGCTCGAGAACTCGCCGATGGTCGCGTTCAGACAGGATACCGACCTTCGGTACACGTGGATCGGTAACGCACATCCCGACTTCCGCCCCGAAGACGTGCTCGGGAAACGGGACGACGAGTTGCTGCCGGCGGCCGCAGCCGAGACGATCACGGCACCGAAACGGCGGGTGCTGGAGACGGGGACCGGCGTTCGCGAGGTGGTGACCTACGAGGTGCCGAGCGGCACGGTCACCTACGATCTGACCATCGACCCACTGCGAGACGAGTCGGGTGCGATCGTGGGCGTGACCGGTGCCGCGCTGGACGTCACCGATCGCCAGGAGCGCGAACAGGTGCTCGAGCGAACCAGCGATCTGCTCGAACAGACCCAGCAGATCGCTGGCGTCGGCGGCTGGGAACTCGATCTCCAGACGGAGCCGCCCTACAGCGGGATGTGGACGGACGAACTCTACCGGATTCACGACCTGCCGCTCGACGCGGACCACGACATGGAGCGTGGCATCGAGTTCTACCATCCGGACGATCGGGAACGGGTCCGGACGGCGATCACCCGGGCGATCGAGGACGGCGAGCGCTACGATCTCGAGGCCCGGCTGATCACGGCGGCCGAGGACGTCCGCTGGGTGCGGACGATCGGGACGCCCGTGCTCGACGGCGATCGTATCGTCGCCGTTCGCGGGTCGCTCCAGGACATCACCTCGCAAAAGCACCACGAGATAGCCCTGCAGTCGCTCCACGACGCGACGCGCGGCCTGCTCCACACGGAGTCGAAAGCCGACACCGCTACGCTCGTGGTCGACGTCGCGACGGACGTCCTCGACATCCCCGGCGTCGCGATGTATCTGCTCGATACCGGCACGAACGAGTTCGATCCAGTCGTGACGACGCCGGGGTTCGACGAGCGCTGTGACGAGCCGTCGCCGATCGCGATCGGCGACGAGGACTCGCCCGTCTGGAACGCGTTCGCCTCCGGTACCGGGTCCGTGCTCGACGTGCCGATCCCCTCCGGCGAGTCGTCCCCCTTCGGCGACGAGGGCGATAGCGCGCTCCTGGTACCGATCGGGGATCACGGCGTCTTTGTCGCCGTTTCGGACGACCTCGCCGTCGACGATGCGACTCGACGGCTGGTCGAGACGCTCGTCGCGACGGCGGTCGCGGCGTTCGATCGCCTGCGAAGCGAGACGAGCCTCGAGCAACGCGACGCGGAACTCGAGGCGCGAAACGAGACCCTCACGCGGCAGGTCGCGATCAACGAACTACTGCGAACGATCGATCGGTCGCTGGTCAGGGCGACGACCCGGGACGGGATCGAAGCGGCCGTCTGCGAACAGCTGGTCGAGAGCGACGGGATCGAGTTCGCCTGGATCGGCGACCTCGAGTCGAACGGTCGGGAACTGGTCGCACGAACGTGGCACGGGTCCACGCTGAACTACCTCGACGCGATCGCGGTCGACGGGCGCGTGCCGATCGACGAACCGGCCTGGCAGACCGCCCGGACCGGCGAGACGACCGTCGTCTCGAACGTCGTCGAGGGGATGCGGGACGAGCCCTGGCGAGGGACGGCCCTCTCGTTCGGATTCCAGTCGATCGTCGTCGTTCCGCTGGTGTACGACGAGTACTCCTACGGCGTCCTGGCGGTGTACACCACCGAACAGTCGGCCATCAGCGACCTCGAACGAACCGTCTTCGAAGAACTCGGGGAGACGATCGCCAGTTCGATAAACGCGGTCGAGACCCGACGGGGGCTTCACTCGAGTACCGCACTCCGGCTGAAACTGCGATTCACCGACGCCGACTCGTTCATGATGCAACTCGCTCGCGACGCGAACGCCCGCGTCCGGTACGACGGACTCGTCGCGGCTTCGGACGACGAGACGCAGCTATTCGTGACCGTAACCGGGGCGTCGCCGCCGACGATCGAGGCCATCCTGGACGACCTGGTTTCGGTCACGGACCACCGGTGCATCAGTTCGGTCGACGGCGACCATCGATTCGAAATCCGGGCGAAAGGGCCGGTCGTTGCGGCGAAACTCGTTCGCCACGGGGGCAGCCCCCAGTCGATCGTCGCTGTTCCCGGCGGAGCCGAGGTCGTGGTCGAGGTCCCGCTCGAGACCGACGTCCGGGAGTTCGTCGAGATGCTCGGCGAACAGTTCCCGACCGTGGAACTCGTCTCCCGGCAGGACGTCGAGCGATCGACGAACACCGAACGGGAACTCGTCGACTCGCTGAGCGATCGCCAGCAGGAGGTGCTGAACGCGGCCTACTTCGGCGGCTTCTTCGAGTGGCCCCGGGAGAGCACGGGCGAGGAAATCGCCGAGATGCTCGGCGTGTCACAGCCGACCGTCAATCGACACCTCCGACTCGGCCAGAAAGCGCTGTTGCGCCGGCTGTTCGGCGATCGATAGTGTACCGCGAAACGTACGTTCGAGGATACAAAACTGAATTTCAGGAAATCCTTATTCTCCGCTGGCGCCTGCAATCCTACCGGCGATCGAATCCATGACACGCTACGAACTACCGCCGCTGCCGTACGACTACGACGCGCTCGAACCGCACATCTCCGAACAGGTGCTCACCTGGCACCACGACACGCACCACCAGGGTTACGTCGACGGCTGGAACAGCGCGGAGGAAACGCTGGCCGCGAACCGCGAAGAAGGGGACTTCTCCTCGTCCGCCGGCGCGATCCGCGACGTCACGCACAACGGCTCGGGTCACGTCCTCCACGACCTGTTCTGGCGGAACATGAACCCCGACGGCGGCGACGAGCCGACCGGCGCGCTCGCCGACCGCATCGAGGAGGATTTCGGCTCCTACGGGGCCTGGAAGGGCGAGTTCGAGGCCGCCGCGTCCGCGGCCGGCGGCTGGGCGCTGCTCGTCTACGACAGTTTCTCCAACCGGCTCCGCAACGTCGTGGTCGACAAGCACGACCAGGGCGCGCTCTGGGGCTCGCACCCGGTGCTCGCGCTGGACGTCTGGGAGCACTCCTACTACCACGATTACGGACCCGACCGCGGCGACTTCGTCGACAACTTCTTCGAGGTCGTCGACTGGGAGGAGCCGTCCGCTCGCTACGAGCGGGCCGTCGATCGCTTCGAATAGACCGCCTGGCCGTCTCGACGCCGTGGGCATCCGTGGGCAATTTCGTCGAGACGCGTTCGGAATCCGATTTCGTTTTCGAGGGACGTCGGGGCCGCTCGCGGTGAACGGCCGTAACGGAGTGCGTTTTGGACGGGATCTCCCAGACCGTCCGATCGATCCGAATCGACAGCGTGGCAGTGTCCGAACTCGCTCGACGACGCGGACGTCGCACCGAATCGTTCGACGCCGCGAATGGCGCGCTGTCGTCACACGGCGTCCAGAAACGCCGCCCCTCGATCGATCGAGACCGTCGGATCCGTCGGATCGTCGTGTTCGTAGATCAGCCACTCCGCGTCGACGGCCGCGGCCGCCTCGGCACAGGCCCTCATGTCGACGTCGCCCCGTCCGATATCGACGAACTCGACGGCGTCCGAGTCGGCCGCGACCGGCGCGGACGCCCCACCGGCGGTGATGTCTTTCATGTGAACCTGGGACAGCCGATCGCCGAGATCGTGGATCCGATCGGCGGGATCGTCGCCGCCGACGAGCGCCCACCCCACATCGAGTTCGACGCCGACCCCCGTTCGCGCGAGGAATCGATCGAACGCCAGTTCGCCGTCGAGAGGGACGTACTCGTGGGCGTGATTGTGGTAGTGGAGGGCGAGTTCTGCGGCATCGAGGTCGGCCGCGAGGTCATCGAGGTCGGCCGCGGCCGCGTCGACCGCCGTGGTCGATTCGAACCGCGACGGGTCCAGCCACGGGACGACGACGCCATCGATGTCGAACGGTTCGTACGCCGAGAGAACCCGCTCGCGATCGTCCCGAAGCGCCTCGAACCCGACGTGTGGCGGCGTCGCCCCGAGGTCGCGGTCGGCGAGCGCGTCCGCGATCGCTCCCGGGTCGGCCTCGGCGGCGATCGGGCTGTACGGGCCGGCGAACTGGACGCCGTCGTAGCCGGCGGCGGCGACCCGGTCGAGGACGTCGGTGAGCGATTCGTCGAGGGCGCGCACGCTGTAGAGGTTGATCGCGGTCTTCGGCGTCGACATGGCGAAGAATCGTGGGGCCGGCGACTTCAGTCCTCCCGTGCGCGGTAGTCGGGAAGCGTGTCGTCCTGCATCACTGCGCCGCGCCCGCCGTCGACCAGTAGCGACGTGCCGGTGACGAACGCGGCGTCCGGGCTCGCGAGGAAGGAGACGGCCCCGGCGACGTCGGCCGGAACGCCGATCCGACCGGTCGGGTGGATCGATTCGACCTCGGCGAGACGCCCCTCCGGGAGTTCCTCGCGGGTCCGCTCGACCTCGACCCAGCCGGGCGCGACGGTGTTCACGCGGACCGACGGCCCGACGTCGAGCGCCATCGCCCGCGTCATCCCGTTGATCCCGGCCTTCACCGCGTTGTACGGAAAGTGCGCGGGCATCGTCGAGTAGGCGTGGTTCGAGGAGACGTTGACGATCGCCCCCCGGTCCATGTGCTCGAGCGTCGCTCTGGCCGCGAGCCAGTAGGCCCGGAAGTCCGTCTCGAGGACGAAGTCCCAGTCCTCGATGGTGGCCTCGTCCGCGGCCGTCTCGGTCTGGACCGCGGCGTTGTTCACGAGGACGTCGATCCCGCCGAACTCGTCGGCGGTGGCTTCGGCGAGCGCGGCGATGTCCTCCGGGTCGCGCATGTCCGCCCGGACGAACGTCGCCTCGCCCGCGCCGATCCCGTCCGTAATCTCGTCGGCGACGGCCTCGCCCGCGTCCGCGGTTCGACCGGAGATCACGACGTTCGCGCCCTCCGCGGCGAGCCGTTTCGCGACGCCCGCGCCGATACCGCGGGTCGATCCGGTGACGATCGCCGTCTGCCCCTCGAACCGGCCGGGGACGGCGTGCTCGATCGGCGAGTCCGGCCGGCGCGTCATCGATGGCCCTCCATCGTTACCACTCGGCGACGCTGCCGTCGTCGTGACGCCAGATCGGGTTGTGCCAGTCGACGCCGCCCGTCTGGTCGCGGACGTGGTCCTCGTCGATCTCGATACCGAGTCCCGGGCCGTCGGGGATGTCGACGTAGCCGTCGCGGTACTCGAACACGGAGGGGTCCGCGAGGTAGTCGAGCACGTCGCTGGTCTCGTTGTAGTGGATGTCCAGGCTCTGCTCCTGGATGAGCGTGTTCGGCGAGCAGGCGTCGACCTGGATGCAGGAGGCCAGCGCGATCGGCCCGAGCGGACAGTGCGGGGCGATCGAGACGTCGTAGGCCTCGGCCATCGACGCAATCTTGTTCACCTCCGTGATCCCGCCGGCGTGGGAGAGGTCGGGCTGGATCACGTCCACCGCGTTCGACTCGAACACCTCCTTGAAGTCCCACCGCGAGTACATCCGCTCGCCGGTCGCGATCGGGGTCGTCGTCGACGCCCGGATGTCCGGCAACGCGTCGTTGTGTTCCGGCAGGACCGGTTCCTCGATGAACATCGGATCGTACGGTTCGAGCGCGCCCGCCAGTCTGCGGGCCATCGGCTTCGAGACGCGTCCGTGGAAGTCGACGCCGATGTCGACCTCGTCGCCGACCGCCTCGCGAACGGCCGCGATCCGATCGACCGCGTCGTCGACCGCCCGCGGGTTGTCGACCGATCGGATCTCCGGCGTGGCGTTCATCTTGAGCGCGGTGAACCCCTCGTCGACTTTCTCCCGGGCCGCGTCGCCGACGTCGCGCGGTCGATCGCCGCCGATCCACTGGTAGACCCGGACCCGGTTTCGGGCCTTCCCGCCGAGCAGTTCGTACACCGGCGCACCGAACGTCTTGCCCTTGATGTCCCAGAGGGCCTGGTCGACGCCCGCGATGGCGCTCATCAGGACCGGACCGCCCCGGTAGAAGCCGCCGCGGTACATCGCCTGCCAGTGGTCCTCGATCGCGCTCGGGTCCTCGCCGAGCAGGTAGTTGTCGAGCAGTTCCTCGACCGCCGTTCGAACCGTCTTCGCGCGCCCCTCGACGACCGGTTCGCCCCAGCCGACGGTGCCGTCGCTCGTCGTCAGCTTGAGGAAGAGCCAGCGGGGCGGCACTTCGAACAGTTCGTAGTCAGTGATTCGCATTGCTATCGGGATGCCTCCGTATCGACCGCCTTCGCGTCCGCGACCGCGTCAGTTTTCGTCTTCAGCGCGTCCCCGTTCCGGACGTCGAAGAGGTACAGCGACGACTCCTCGAACGTGAACGCGACCTCCTCGCCCG
Source organism: Halosolutus amylolyticus (assembly GCF_023566055.1). Lineage (NCBI taxonomy): Archaea > Methanobacteriati > Methanobacteriota > Halobacteria > Halobacteriales > Natrialbaceae > Halosolutus > Halosolutus amylolyticus. The sequence continues at coordinate 506,499 of NZ_JALIQP010000002.1, forward strand.
CCTCGGGGCGCAGTTCCGGATCGATCCGCGCCGTGAGTTCATGGTCGGCGAGATCCATGTAACAGAAGTTCTCGTTGCCCATCGGCTCCACGACCGAGACCGTCGCCCGGTTCGACCCGCTCTCGACGAGGGTGATGTCCTCCGGACGGACGCCGACGCGAACCTCACCGGATCCGTCGACCGGGTCGGGATCCGACAGCTGGTAGGTGAACTCGCCCGGCCCGTGGAGCGTCGACCCCTCGACGGTCGCCGTGAAGAGGTTGATGCTCGGCGAGCCGATGAAATTCGCGACGAACTCGTTGGTCGGGTTTCGGTAGACCGCCTCCGGCGGGCCGACCTGCTGGAGCACGCCGCCGTTCATGACGGCGATCCGATCGCCCATCGCCATCGCCTCCGTCTGGTCGTGGGTGACGTAGACCGTCGTCACGTCGAGGTCCTGCTGGAGTTCCTGCAACTCGGTCCGCATCTCCGATCGGAGCTTCGCGTCGAGATTCGACAGGGGTTCGTCCATCAGGAACACCGACGGTTCCCGGACGATCGCCCGGCCCAGCGCGACGCGCTGTTGCTGGCCGCCCGAGAGTTCCTTCGGCTTGTCGTCGAGCAACGGGGTGATCCCGAGCATTTCGGCCGTCGATTCGACCCGATCGGCGATCTCGGCCGAGGAGAGCGTCGTCGACAGCTTCAGCCCGAAGCCGAGGTTCTTCCGGACGGTCATGTGCGGGTACAGCGCGTAGTTCTGGAACACCATCGCGACGTCCCGTTCGCTCGCCCGGCGGTCCGTCACGTCCTCGTCGCCGAACCGGATCGAGCCCTCCGTCACGTCCTCTAATCCCGCGACACAGCGGAGGGTCGTGGACTTGCCACACCCCGAGGGGCCGACGAGGACGAGGAACTCGCCGTCCTCGACCGAGAGGTCGAGATCCTCGACGGCGACGACCGATTCGGCGGCCGCGTCGTACACTTTCGTGAGGTCGTCGATTTCGATTCCTGCCATCAGTCTGTGAGTTGGGTCGTGGTCATTCTTTCAGCGATCCCGCGAGGATGCCGCTGACGAACTGCTTCTGGAGCACCAGGAACAGGATCGCCAGCGGGACGATCGCGAGCGTCGTCGCGACCATGATCTGGTCGTAGTAGATGCGTTGGGTCCCCTCGAGGCCGGCCAGCGCCACCGGGATGGTGTAGTTTGCCTCCGACTCGAGGATGACCAGCGGGTAGAGAAACAGGTCCCACTGGAAGAGAAACAGGATGATCGCGAGCGCGGCCAGCGACGATCGCATCGCCGGCAGGGCGATCCGGTAGAAGATCTGGAACTCGGTCGCCCCGTCCATCCGCGCCGACTCGAGCAGGGCGTCCGGGATCGACTTCATGTTCTGTCGCATGAGGAAGATCCCGATCGGGTTGGCGAGCCAGGGGAGGATGATCGCCCGGAACGTGTCCGTCCACTCGATCTGGGCCATCATCAGGAACAGCGGGATGACCAGCAGCTGGATCGGAAGGACGAGCGTCCCGAGGATCAGGTAGAAGATCGGCTCCTTGAACCGGAACTCGTACTTCGCGAACGCGAAGCCGGCCATCGAGCACAGCAACACCGACAGCACGGTGTAGACGCCCGCGATGAACACGCTGTTCCAGATCGATCGGACGAAGTCCGTCCGGTCCTGGAGCGACGCGAAGTTCTCGAGGAACGCCGTCCCCGGGTAGAACCGCGGCGTGAGGTTGAGGAACTCGTCCTGGGGCAGCGTCGCGGCGACGAGCATCCAGTACAGCGGCACCAGCATCGCGACGGCCATCACGAGGATGAACGCGTAGGTGAGGAACCGCCAGACCGCGTCCTTGCGGCGGTGCTCGCGCATCAGTCCTCACCTCCGATCCGGACCTGGACGATCGAGATCGCGCTGACGATAGTCACGAAGACCACCGTCAGAGCGCTCGCGTAGCCCAGGTTCCAGCTGTCGAACGCTTCCTTGTAGATGTACTGGACGATGGTGATCGTCGCGTTCGACGGGCCGCCGCCGGTAATGACGTACGGCTCCGCGAACAGCTTGAACGTCCCGATCGTCGAGAGAACCACGACGAACAGCAGGACGGGTTTGAGCTGCGGAACGGTCACGTACCGGAACTTCTGCCAGCGGCTCGCGCCGTCGATCTCCGCCGCCTCGTACAGCTGCTGGGGGATGTTCTGCAGGCCCGCCAGCAGGATGATCATGTTGTAGCCGGTCCAGCGCCAGGTGACTGCCGCGATGATCGTGTTGCGCGCCCAGAACGCGCTCCTGAACCACTGGATCTCCTCGAGTCCGAGGGCGACGAGCAGTGAGTTGATCAGCCCGAACTCGTTGAACAGCAACAGGAAGATCGTCGAGTACGCGACGATGTTCGCCGACACCGGGAGCGCGATCGCCGTCCGGAAGACGCCCTTGAACCGGACGAACGACGCGTTCAGCGCGAGCGCCAGCGCCAGTGCGAGCCCGATCATGATCGGCACCTGGATCGCGAGGATGTACGTCGTATTGTACATCGCGTCCCAGAACAGCCCGTCGTTGAGGATCCGGGCGTAGTTCCCGAGGCCGACGAACTCGAGTTCGGCAACCCGCGGAACGTCGATGAGGATCGGTCCGAGGTCGATCCACAGCAGGCTGTCGAAGCTGACCCCCTGGTACTCGAAAAACGAGAGATAGACCGTGTACAGGATCGGGAACAGCAGGAACAGCCCGAAGAGGACGAAAAAGGGCGAGATGAACAGGTACGCGACCGACGGCAGGCGTGGCAGTCGATCGCTCAGTCCCTGGCGCGCGAACCGGAACCGGTCCCAGAGCCGCCGGCGGGTCGCGGTCGCGGGCGTCATCGTCGCCACTATCGTCGCGATCACCGGGGCGTCGCCGCCGCTTCCGTTCCCGTCCCCGCTCTCGCGGGAGACGGATCCCTCGCCGTCCGAATCGTTCGATGACATGAGAGAGGCCACTGGATCAGGCGAGGTCGCGATCCGTCCGATCGGCGACGGTCTGGGCCGCGTCCGCCACCGCGTCTTCGGGATCCTTGTCGTCGTTGATCATCGCCTGGAACTCGCTGTTGATCGCGCTGGTGACTTCCGGCGTGTCGGCGGAGAACCCGTAGCTGGGCATCTCCTCCGCGACGTCGGCGAAGACCCGACGGGCCGCCTGTCCGCCGAAGAAGTCGAGTTCCTCGTCGAAGACGTCCGCGTCGTAGGTCGTCTCGAGGGCGGGGAAGAGTCCGTACTCGTCGTACATGAGCAGCTGCATGTCCTCGGTCGCGAGCGACCACTCGATGTAGTCCCAGGCGCGATTTCGCTTCGCGGACTCGACCTGCTCGGGGATCATCAGGCTCGAACCACCCCAGTTCGAGGCTCGCGAGCCGCCCTCCTCGTGGGCGGGAATCCTGTAAACGCCCCAGTCGCCGGCCGTGTCCGACAGTTCGTCGCGGAGCGTCCCTTCCATCCACGCCGCCGAGGGGAGCGAGGCGACGGTGCCTTCCTCGTACGCGCCGAACCAGGCGGACGACCAGCCGTCGAGCGTCGCGGCGAGTCCGCGATCGTACAGTTCCTTGACCGTCTCGGCGATCATCACCGAGTCGTCGTTGCCGATGTTCACCGCGCCGTCCTCGGTGAACGGCTGGTTGCCGAGCTGGCGGAACTGGTAGCGCCAGACGCCGTCCAGGTCGTTCATCGGCAGGTTGAGCATGTCGACGTCGTCGGGGAGCTTCTCCCCTTCCGCCATGAAGTCGTCCCAGGTCTCGATCGCGTCCGGTTCGAGCCCGTGTTCGTCGTAGACGTCGCGGCGGTAGTAGACCGCCGTCGGCCCGATGTCCCACGGGAGCGCGTAGATGTCGTCGCCGTCCGAGAGCGACGCCCACGCGCCCTCGACGAAGTCGTCGTAGACGCCCGCGTCGTCGATCCGATCGGAAATCTCGTGGATCGCGCCGGTCTCGATGTAGGCCGGGCCGTCGACCATCTCGAGCATGGCGAGGTCCGGCGCACCGGTCCCGCTACTGAGACGCGTCTGCAGGTCCTCCTTCATCGCTTCCCGACCGAACTCTTCGATTTCGACCGTGGCGTCGTTCTCCGCCTCGTACTCGTCGGCGGTCAACTGCAGCGATCGCGCGGCGACGTCCCACCCCCAGCCGCCGATTTCGTCCGCCATCACGTCGGTCGATTCGTCACCGTCTTCCCGGTCGCCGGTTCCGATACAGCCCGCGAGCGCGGCCGCACCGAGGGCAGCGCTTCCTTTCAGGAGTCGTCGCCGACCGTACCGTCCGTATGTGGTATCCCGTGGCATAATCCCACTGAGTATTCCGGATACAATCACGATTATTACTTAACTCTTTCCCCCTGTTGGGCAGAGAACGGCGTTTACAGGCCGTTTCGGTCGCGTTTCTGATGGCAGAACACCCCTTCTTTATATACCTATCTGCCAGCTCTTGGCCAATTTACAGGTAATAATTTCCCCCACCCCGATATATCCGACGTTACTTTGGCAGAATAAATATCGCGCCGGACGACGTCGTTCACCGATGGAGAACAAGGATTTAGTAGATCGGTGAGAGTACTCCACAGGAGAACGATGGGGGATCAGGATGGCGTCTCCGTTCAGGCGACCGCGACGACCGTCGCGATCATCGAGGAACTGCGAGACCGCGATCGGGCCGGAGTCACGGAGTTAGCCACGGCGCTGGACCTGTCGAAAAGCGCCGTTCACAATCACCTCTCGACGCTCGTGTCGCTCGGCTACGTTCGTCGGGCGGACGGTGCGTACGGACTGACCCACCAGTTCCTCAGGCTCGGACTGGGCATCCGCGAACGGAGCGCCGTCTACCGGGCCGCGAAGTCCGACCTCCGGACGCTGGCACAGACGACCGGCGAAACGGTCAACCTGGTCGTCCCCGAGGCCGACCACGGCGTCTACCTCTACCGCGTCGGCGACGGTGACCACCCGATCCCCGAGGGCGGACAGGTCGCACTCCACGCCTCCGCCGCCGGCAAGTCGATCCTCGCGTTCCGGGACCACGAGGCGGTCGACGCGTTCGTCGACGACCACGGACTCCCCGCCCTCACCGAGCGGACCGTCACTGATCCCGCCACCCTCCGGAGCCAGCTCCGGTCGATTCGCGACCAGCGCGTGGCGTTCGACCGTGGTGAACAGACCCCCGACTGGCAGTGCGTCGCCAGCCCCATCGTCGTCGACGGCGACCCGATCGGCGCCATCAGCGTCTCCGGCCCTGCCGATCGCATGCAGGGCAAACGGCTCGAAGAGGACGCCACGGGCCTGGTCGTGAGCACGGCGAAGGCGATCGAACTCGAACTGCTCGATTCGGCGGCGTCCGAGACCGAGTAACCTGCGCGATCGGCCCGGCGCTCGTCGAGACGCCGATCCCCGAGCGGCCCGTGACGCTCGAACCGACCCGGCGGTTCCCGTTTTCGTCTCCCGAACGCACTCGTCCCGGCGGGGTGGCCCCCTGGCCATCCCGTACCACTGGGCTAAAGTCACGCGCGACTGAGTCGTAGCCATGACTGACTCACAGCAGGTCCGCGAACGGATCGTCGAGAGCGGAATCGTCGCCGTCCTCCGGGGCGTCGACGCCGATCGAATCGTCCCGGTCGCCCGCGCCATCCACGAGGCCGGCGTCGGCGCGATCGAGGTCACGGCGAACGACCCGCATGTGAGCGAGAAGGTCGCGGCCGTCGACGAAGCGCTGGCCGACACGAACGCCGTCGTCGGCGCAGGGACCGTCCTCGACGAGGCGACGGCCCAGTCGGTGATCGACGCGGGGGCCGAGTTCGTCCTCGCCCCGGACGTGAATCCCGCGGTCGTCACGGCCTGTAACCGCCACGGCGTTCTCTCCGCGCCCGGCGTGATGACGCCGACCGAGGCCGTCACCGCGATCGAGGCCGGGGCGGACGTCCTCAAACTGTTCCCCGCGAGCACCGTCGGTCCGGACCACGTCGGCGCGCTGCAGGGCCCGCTCGGCGACGTCCCGGTCCTGCCGACCGGCGGCATCGGGCCGGACAACGTCGCCGACTTCTTCGACGCGGGCGCGGCCGCCGTCGGCGTCGGCAGTTCGATCGTCGATTACGACGCGATCGCGGACGGGGATCTCGAGCAGGTCCAGCGGACGGCCGAAACGATGGTCGAGGCCGTCGCGGACGCGCGACGATAACCGGTCGGCGGTCAGGAACCGATTCGTCGATCTCGGCGCACTGTTTGACGCGTTTGTCACAATCCCTTCTTGAGGGGCGACCGATCGTCCACGCGACGATGAGCGAAAAGGACGATCACCGTTCGCAACACGACGCCTCGCTATCGCGTCGATCGGTACTGAAAGCCGGCACGGTCGCCGGCACCGGGCTAACGCTGGGTGGAATCGGATTGGGGAGCGCAGTTGCCGGTTCGTCGGACGACGAGCGCACTATCGATCCGGCGTTCACGAACGTTCGCACCCGTGAGGCACAGCAGGCGTGGGACCGTGGTTACCGGGGTCGACCCGATCGGACGCTCGCGCTCACCGACTCGGGGACGGACGCGCGCCACCCCGATATCGGTCCGTGGAGCGGGGTCACGGTCTCGACCGAGGACGGGTTCGAGGTCGACGGGAACCCGTTCGCCACCACAGGCGCGATCGGCCCGAACACGACGAAACTCGTCGGCTGGCACAACGACCACGACGGCTACGGCGGGTTCGAGAAGCCCCGCGACGAGAACGGCCACGGGACCCACGTCGCCTCGATCATGGCCGGGTCGGGCCGCGCCAGTGCGATCGATCCCGACCGCTACCGGGCGGACGACCCGCATGCGGTTCTCCTGCTCGGCGACACGCTCACCTACGAGGTGTCGGCCGAGGCCGGTACGGGCGTCTTCGCCAGCGCGTACGGCGACGCGATCGAACTCGTCATCGAGGGCCCGGACGGGCAGGAACTCGCGACGTCGGCCGGCGCGTCAGGAACGAGCGAGGTCTCCTTCGAGAACAATATCGCCGAAACGCCGACCGTCCACGAGGCCGGCGAGGCGACCTACACCGTCCACGTCCGGGCGATCGAGGGCGAACTGATCTCGACGGGGCGCGTCCGGACGATCGCCGTCGGCGCGTTCGAGCACCCCGCCGACACCGTCGGCGATCGAACCGCCGACGGCGATCGATCGTTGCACGCCGGCGTCGCGCCGAACGCGAGCCTCCTCGCGCTGACGGACCTCTCCGCGCCGACCGCCGACCTCGCGGCCCACGCCGACGAGTTCGTCGAGACGTTCAACCTCCGCGCGGTCAACATGTCCTGGGGATACGTCGGCGGTCTGCCGCTGGGCGCCGCGGGCGAGACCCTCGACGACGTCCCCGGACGGATCCGCGAGATGGCCGAGGCGGGGATGCTCACCGTCGCGGCCGCGGGCAACGACGCCACGCCCGCCACCGGCAACGGCGCGCCGGCGGTCGCGAACGAGGCCATCTCCGTCGTCGCGACGGGACCCTACGACGGTATTGCCGCCTACTCTTCGGGCGGCATCGGGGGCATCGACGAGTCCGGCGAGCCATACACGAAGCCAGACGTCACTGCACCCGGTGGCCAGGTCAACGTCCTCGACATCGCCGCCGAGAACGGGGTCCCCGAGGACGAGGTCCGCACCGACGACGGCGACGCGGAAGCCGTCGACGCTGCCCTCGAACCGGTCCGCGACCTCGAGGACGTTTCGGACGACGAACTCACGCCCGACACCGAATTCGACGACGAGATCACCGGCGACGCGGCGTACGACCTCGACCTCTCGAGCGACGTGCTGGACGCGCTCCCGTTCGACGACGGCGACGCCGAGGCGATGCGCTACGGTGCCCGGCGCGAGGGCATGGGCGGCGACGGCGTCCGCGACTACACCGGGAAAGCGGGCACCTCGATGGCCAGTCCGAGCGTCTGCGGCATCGCCGGCCTCGTCGCACAGGCGATGGAGGAGGACGCGCCGGACCCGATCGCCCTTCCCGACCCCGCCGAGACGGGGTACGACGACGTCCTCCGCCTGAAGAGCACCATCCTCGCCACCGCGACCGAAACCGCGCTGACGGCCGCCCCGTATCACCGCGCGAAGACGCCCGTCTACACCCACGGCGGTCGCGACCCCTACGAGGGCTACGGGCGCGCCAACGTCGGCCCCGCGATCGACGCCGTCACATGCGACCTCACCGATGCGTCGGTGTCCGACGCGGTCGGCCTCGGCGTCCCGGACGACGAGCGCGCAATCGCGGGCCACGTCCGCGTCACCGATCCCGGCGAGGTCACTGCAACGGTCGCGTTCAGTCACTACAGCGGGGCCAACACGGGCGCGACGAAGGGCGATCCGCACGTCGACCTCTTCCTGTACGACGCCCAGAACCCCGACGGGCTGACGGGAGAGCCAACGATCGTTGATAGCGACGCCGGCATCGAAGGCGACGCCGCGGTGTCGACCGGCGTGAGCGTCGACGACCTCGAGGCGAACGGCGGCGAGCGCGTCTTCTACGTCGTCGCGAAACTCGTGAACGTGCCCGGCCTCGTCACCGGGTTCGACTGCCGCACTCACCTCGACCTCGAGACGGCGTTCGACGAGGTCGGACTGGTCGCGGAAGGAACTCGCGACGACGACGCCAGCGTCTTTACCGGCGGGCAGACGAACCGCACAGCGCTCGACGTCGCGGTCCGCCATCCCGACGATCGCGAGGTCCTCGTCCGCGACACGGTTCCCGAGGGATGGGACGTCGACGAGACCTACGGTGACGTCGAGGCGACGACCCCGGCCTTCGGCGGTGGCACGCACGTCTACTTCGGCCTCGACGACGCCCGATCGGTCTACGAGAGCCTCACCCACTTCGCGGCGGCCCCGGACGACGTCACCGAGTCCGATCGCTACACGTTCGGCCCGATCGCCGTCACCACCGAGACCGACGCCGACGGCACCCTCACCGATCGGGAGTGGACGACGGTAAGCGGCACCGAGCGGACGGTGACCGTCGTCGCGGAGGAGACCTGAGCGCTGCGAGCGAACTGTTCACTGCCGCATCGGCCCGACGCGAGATGTTGACGGTTTTGTCACAACTTCCTTTCAGTCTGTCGTGGCAGACAGTTACACGCAGTGATTCGTCACCGACGGGTCACCACCAACGCCAATGACAGACGACGAGACGATCGATCGACGGACGCGGCGGACAGTTCTCGGCGGAATCGGCACCGGCATCGCGGGCAGCGTCGCCCTCTCCGGTACGGGAGCGGCGCTCGACCTCGGCGACGCCCTCGACGGACACCTCGCCGTCGGCGACACCCTCGTCGACGACGACCTCGACCTCGCGAGCGAGACGTTCCAGCAGGTCCTCGTCGTCTTCGAGTCGAACGCCGACGTCGCCCGACTCGAGGCGCTCGACGTCGAGGTCGCGATCGGATTCGACGTCCTCCCGATCGGGTACGCCGAACTCCCGGGGTCGCTGATCGAGACGGTCGCGGGCTGGGACGCGGTCCGGTACGTCTCGGCGAACTACGACCTCGAGTATCACAACGACGACGCCCGCGGCGACACGAACGCCGACGCGGTGCAGGCGGGCGAGGGCCTCGAGACGGGCTACACCGGCGAGAACGTCCACGTGGCGCTCGTCGACTCGGGGATCGACGGCCTGCACCCCGATCTCGAGTCGAACCTCGCGGGGAACTACCGGTACGTCGGCGTCCCCGAAGTCCAGGACGAACCGCTCTGGTGGGAAGACGTCGGTCCCGTCGACACGGACACGAGCGGGCACGGCACCCACTGCGCCGGGAGCGTCGGCGGCACCGGCGATCGAAGCGACGGCGAATACACCGGGATGGCCCCTGACGCCGACCTGACGATGTATTCGGCGGGCGCGGGCGGACTCCTGCTTGTGTTTCTCGTCTCGGCGTACGACGACCTGCTTCGCCGCCAGCGCGAGGGAGAGCACGATATCCAGGTAGTCTCGAACTCCTACGGCCCGGTCGACGACGATCGGCCGTTCGTTCCCGACGACCCGGCCAACGTCGCGACCTGGCACGCCCACGAGGCCGGGATTCTCCCGGTCTTTTCGGCGGGTAACAGCGGGCCCGATCACGGAACGTTGAACCAGTACGCCAAAGCACCGCACGTCCTCGGCGTCGCCGCGACCGACGCCGACGAAGCCGTCGCGGACTTCTCCTCGCGCGGTCGGCCCCAGGACGGGTCCTTCGACGCGGACAATTACGATCGCGAGACGGCTTACGAGAACCTCACGAGACGCTACGAGGGCGTTCCCGCAGACGAGATTGCCGGCCCGCTGGGGATCTATCGCAACGGCGTCGCGGCGAAAGGCGAAGACGTGATGAGCACGCTCAACCCGGCAGACCCGCTGAACGTCGCCGAACCCGACGGCGAACGCTACTACGGGCTCATGTCGGGGACCAGCATGTCCTGTCCGGTCACCGCCGGGTGTGCCGCGCTGGTGTACGACGCCGTCGTCGAAACCCGGGGCGAGACGCCCGCGCCGATGGACGTCCTCGTGACGATCGAGGCGACCGCTGACGAGACGCGCCGCGACAGCTACACGGCCGAGGCGGTCGGTGCGGGCTACGTCGACGCGCTGGCCGCAGTCGAGCGCGCCGAGGCCGACGATCTCGCCGGGTTCGACGAGGTCGATCTCGCACCGGGTAGCGCCGAGTCCTGACCGCTCGGAATCGCGCTCTCGTTTCATGATGCCCCTCTAACAGTATCGAATCAGACCGAATACTGATCGGCCAAACTATTCGGTGTAACAGCACGGATAACAGATACTCCGTTTCGACGATACCTATAACGACTACTACATATATCTACTCGAGACGCGTAGAACCCGTATGGCCTTCGACATCATCGACGCGATGGTCGAGGGGTTCGACCGCACGCGCCAGCGGAACGGACTCCTCCTCGTCGCGATCTTCGCCGTCCTCGCCGTCGGAAACGCCGCCGTCACCCGATCGACCCTCGGTCCGATGGGCGCAGGCGGGGAACCGGCGAGCGGCCTCCTGGCCGTCGTCGCCGGACTCCTCTCGATCGTCCTCGCCGTGGCGTCGCTCGTCGCGACGATCGTGGCCCTCAGGACGTTCGTCTCGGAGGAAACCGAGACGATTCCCCGCGAGTTCGTCAGCCAGAACATCGGTCTCGTCGCGCTCAACACGTTCGTCGGCGCGATCGCGTTCGCGCTCGTGGTCGCCATCGGGACCGTCTTCCTCATCTTGCCGGGGCTGTTCCTGCTCGTCAGTCTCTACTACTGGGCCGTCTTCGTCGCCGTCGAGGACCAGAACTTCGTGCGCGCGTTCCGGAGTAGCTGGACCCTCACCCGCGGGAATCGGCTCCGGCTGTTCGGTCTCGGCGTCGCCGTCCTCATCGTCGGACTGGCCGTCAACGCGGCCGTCGGCCTCCCGGCGCTCCTGTTCGGTGGCGTGGTCGGGCTCGTGCTCACCCAGGTCGCCGGGGCGGCCGTCACCGTCTACGCCCTCGCGACGACCGCTCGCGCGTACGAGCAACTCCGACATCTCGACCGGCCGATCGAGACCGACCGCCAGCCGGACGTGGCGGGTACACCCGCCTGAACCGACGCAACGCCGCGATCGGTCCGGAGCTGGAGCACCACATTCTGTATACCGATATGTGGTTTAGGAGTTGGGGAGCAGCGGCGACGGGGGCGTTCTACGGCGATCTCCTCGGATCGTGCTACAGACGGTTCGGTCGTCGCGCTGACCGCCGATCGGCCCCTTCACCACGGTCGCAGCGGCCCGAACGCTACGTTTTTACCACTGGTTTCTGACAGTACGTACCGAATGCCATTACCCGCCGGGAATCGCACCCGACGTCGAGTCGTCCGGACGATAGGCGGGACGCTCACCGGGACCGTACTGGCAGGCTGTCAGGGCCTGCGATCGAACGGTACTGCCTCGGACGAGTCGTCACCGAACGCCGACGACGAGTCACAGACGAAGGGTACCGACGCGGGTCCAGACGATACCGAACCTACGGATGACGGAAATTGTGATCCCTCGCAGTCAACCGTCACCGCCCCCGATGGGGACGCCGCCGTCTCGCTCACGCTGCGCGAATCGATCGGCTACGGCGTCCCGCCGGCCGAAGTGACCGTCCAGTTCTCGCGGGTCGAGTTCGACGGTGCCGACGTCCCGACGGTCGCCTACGAGGTGGACGAGCGCCTCGATCTGTGGGCAGCCGGAACGGACGGATCGGATCGCGAATTCGCGGTCGTCGACAGGGAACCGATTCCGGTCGGCACGTACCGGGGGATTCGCGTGTACGGAACGATCGTCGACGTGGAGCCGACGGACGAAACCGTCGAGACCGTTCGACTCGCCGAGGGCGATCACGTTGCGGATACGTTCGGAACGGTCTTCGAATCCGACGATCGGAAGGAGTTCACCGCGATCGTGCGCGCAACCGATACCGGCGAGGCGTTCGAACTCGATTTCAACCGCCGAACGACGTCCAGTTGGTAACTAGAGACGGCAGTGCGTCGCCGAATCAGACGAAGTCGGTAACGGTCTCGAACCCCTCGTCCGCGATCGTCGCCGCGAGGTCGCCGATCTCGACCTCCTCCGGCACGTGCTGGGGGTACTTGCGCCGGAAGTAGCCGACGACGTTCTCCAGGTCGCGACGGAGGAACTCGTCGGCGTTCCCGTGGTCCGTCGGGACGGCCTGGGGCCAGTCGAAGATCGTCACGCCGCCCTCGTCGACGAAGACGTTGTACTCGCTCATGTCCGCGTGGACGTACCCGTGCTCGTGCGCGCGTGCGATTTCCGACAGCAGCAGGTCGAGCACGCCCAGGATCTGCTCGTCCTCGAGTTTCGTCCGGGAGAGTTCCACCCCGTCCATCTTCTCCATCACGATCGCGTGCCGGTTCTGGTCGATCGGCTGGGGAACCGAGACGTCCGGGTACAGGTCCTCCAGAATGTCGTGTTCCCGTTCGGCGGCCTTGCGGGCCGTGTACATCCAGGAGACGTGGTCCTTGTCGGAGGCGTAGTCGCGTTCCTTGTGGACCTCGCGGAAGTTCGTGTACCCCTCGCGGTGGTACTTCAGCGCCAGCGGTTTGTACGATCGGACCTCGTAGACGTCGCTCTCCTTGCCGACGCCCAGCGGCGACCCGAACTCGCCGATCGTGTCGCGTTCGACGAGCGCCCGCAGTGCGAGCGCGTCGTACCCCTCGAACTGGAGGGTGTACCCCTCGTACTGGATCGTCTTCTTCTCGATCAACCCCCGCTTGAGACAGCGCTCGAGCCGGTAGTCGACCTCCTCTTCGGTCAGGCCGGTAAACGAGGGGAGTTTCTCGCGCTGGACCCACTCGGAGAAGCGCATTCCCTGTTCGACACCCGAGAGGAGATAGAAGTCTTCCGTCTCGAGTTCCGGAAGTAATCCGGCGACGTTTCGCACCATACGACGTGGTAGCCGGCGAGTACGTAAAAACGGCGTGACGGGCGATGGACCGGCGGTCCTCGTCGACCGACGCCACCAGTTTTACGCCCAGCACGGCCGGGTTTCACCTCGATCGACCCGTGGTAAATCTCATGACGATATATGAAATCGGCCTGTCGAGAGAAGCCGACGTTCCGGGTCAGTTCGAGCCCCGGTCCACGGCAGGACGTCGTCTCGGTGCCTCCCGATGCTCGCGATCGATACACGAATCGTCGATAGGCGTATCGGCGATCACCGGAACGCGGATCAAAAAAACCATGAACTATCCATCTGCGATATCGACGTACAGAGGACTACTTCAACGACAATGTCGGGCAAATACGACCTCGTTATCGTCGGTGGCGGTATCAGCGGCGCGTCGCTTCTGTACACGACCGCGACGTTCACCGACGTCGAATCCATCGCGTTGATCGAGAAAGAGTCGGAGATCGCTGCAATCAACTCACACTGCACGAACAACTCGCAGACGCTCCACTTCGGGGACATCGAGACCAACTACACGCTCGAGAAGGCCGAAGAGGTAAAGGAAGGGGCGGAACTCCTCGCGGGCTACCTGGAGAACTACGACGCCGACCGGGAGATGCACGACAGGCGGAGCAAGATGGTACTCGGCGTCGGCGACGAAGAGGTGGACAAACTCGAGCGTCGCTACGAGGACGAAGGGTTCGGGGCCCTCTTCCCGAAACTCCGGGCGATCGGCCGCGACGAAATCGCCGACCTCGAGCCGAAGGTCGTGGAAGGGCGCGACCCGGACACGGAGATGCTCGCGCTCCAGACGCCGGACGGCTACGTGGTCGACTACGGCGAGGTGACGAAATCGCTCGTCGATCGCGCCGAGGAGGAAGCCGGCGTGGACGTCTACACCGGGACGGAGGTCACGGACGTCACGCCGACGCTGGACGGCTACACGATCGAGACGAGCGACGGGCGCTTCGACTGTGACGTCTCCGTCGTCGCGGCCGGGTCCCACAGCCTCCAGATGGCGAAGGAACTCGGCTACGGGCAGGACAAGGTGTTGCTGCCGGTCGCCGGGAGCTTCTTCCTCGCCGACGACCTCCTGAACGGGAAGGTCTACACGCTCCAGATGAAGAAACTGCCCTTCGCCGCCGTCCACGGCGACGCGGACGTTCACGACGACAGTATCACGCGGTTCGGTCCGACCGCGAAACTCGTCCCGACGCTCGAACGGGGCCGCATCTCGACCGTCGGGGACTTCCTCGACGTGTTCGGACTCAACGGCGCGGCGTTTCTCAGCTACGCCAACATCCTCTCCGATCGGGTCCTCCTGCCGTACGTCCTCCGGAATCTCGTGTACGACCTCCCGGAGGTCGGCCCGCGACAGTTCCTCCCGCACGTCCAGAAGGTCGTCCCGAGCGTCGAACTCGAGGACATCGAACGCGCGAAGGGGTACGGCGGCGTCCGTCCACAGATCGTCGACACGAAGGCGAAGTCACTCGACATGGGCGAGGCGAAGATCGTCGGCGACGACATCATCTTCAACATCACCCCCTCGCCGGGCGCGTCGACCTGCCTCAAGAACGCCATGCAGGACACGCACACCCTGATGGACTTCTTCGACGGCGAGTACGAGTTCGACGAGCAGGCGTTCCGCGCGGACACCATTGACAACTTCCCCCGGCCGGACACCCCCGGCGATCCGATCCCCGCGGACGACTGACGGGGTCGTCGACCGTCGGCTCTCGTTTCGAACGATCGAGCAACGGCCGCGACCGATCGCGGTCGGAATCGCTTTCCCCCTCGCGAGCGTGGGCCGGCGTATGACGGCACTCGCCGATCGGGAGTGGCGGCTGATCCGGGACGACCCCCGCGAGGGAGCCCTGCAGATGGCCATCGAAGAGGTCGCCGCGCGGACGGCACTCGAGGACGGGATCCGTACCGTCCGGGTCTACGACTGGGACCCGAGCACCCTCTCACTGGGCTACCGCCAGGACGCCGATACGGTCGACTGGGACTACTGCGATCGCGAGGGGATCGACGTCACCCGCCGACAGACCGGCGGCGGCGGGATCTACCACGACCACCGTGCCGACATCTCCTACTCGATCGTCGCCCCCGCCGACGAGGTCCCGGGGGACCTGATGGACTGCTACGCGCTGTTTTGCGAGCCGATCATCGAGGCGTTCGAGCGGATGGGCGTCGACGCCGACTTCGCGGCGGCCGAACAGGACGCGATCTACCACCCCTCGTGCTACCTGCGGGACATCCATCCCGCACACGACGTCGTCGCGCCGGCGGAGGAGGGTGCGAACGCCCGGAAGATCAGCGGCAACGCCCAGTACCGCCAGCGCGACGTCGTGATCCAGCACGGCTCGATCAGTTACGACCTCGAACCGGCCCACCACGTCGGCGTCTTCGACACGACTGTCGACGAATCGACCTTTACGAACCGGGTGACGAGCATCCGCGAACAGGCCGGGATCGATCGCGAGGAGGCGGTCGAAACCCTCGCCGACGCGCTGTCCGACTGGTGCGACGCGACGGAATCGAAGTGGCGCGAGGACGAACTCGCGGCCGCCCGCGACCTGGCCGATCGGAAGTTCGGGGCCGACGCGTGGATCCGCGATCGGGAGGTGCTCGAAGCGAGCGAGCGGTGACCGCGAGGGTCGATCACGGCGTCGCGGACCGGCCGGCGATCGATCGCCCGGGCGTGGCGCTCTCCCCGCTCCGTTATACCTATCACGAACCGGTACTGACGAGTGTCCATGAAGGTCGGCGCACACGTTTCGATTTCGGGCTCGCGCGTCTCTTCCGACGACGAAACACCTCCCTACGACGACGTTCGCAACGCTGTCCACCGCCAGCGTGCGTTCGGCGGCAACTGCGGGCAGATCTTCACGACCTCGCCGCAGGTCTGGCAACAGCCCGAGATCAGCGACGAGGCCGCCGAGGGCTTCCGGGCGGAGTCCGACGAGAAACTCGAGGGGCCGTGGGTGATCCACTCGTCGTACCTGGTCAACCTCTGTACCCCCAAGGAAGACCTCCGCCGGAAATCCAGAGAGAGCATGCAGGCGGAACTCGACGCCGCCGAGAAGCTGGGTATTCCCTACGTAAACGTCCATCTCGGGGCTCACACGGGCGCAGGCGTCGAAGGCGGACTGGACAACGCGGCGGGCGTCATCGACGACCTCGACGTCCCCGACGGCGTGCGGATCCTCATCGAGTCCGACGCTGGGAGCGGCACCAAACTCGGCGGCGAGTTCGACCACCTCGCCGGCATCATCGATCGGACCGAGACCGACATCGGCATCTGCATCGACACCGCCCACACGCTCGTCGCGGGCAACGACCTCACGACGCCCGAGGCGGTCGACGAGACCGTCGGCCGGTTCGACGACGAGGTCGGCCTGGAGTACCTCGAGTACATCCACCTCAACGACTCGAAACACGACGTGGGCACGCACAAGGACGAACACGCCCACATCGGCGAGGGCTATATCGGCGAGGACGGCATGCGGGCGATCGTCAACCACCCCGACCTGCGGGACCTGCCCTTTGCGCTCGAGACGCCGACGGAGGACGGCCGCGGCTTCGCCTGGAACATCGAGAGGGTCGAGGAACTCCGCGAGGAGTAGGGCGCGAAACGGGCGATCGTTTCACCGAAAGAACTATTTTTCGGGTCGGAGAAGTCCGACCGTCCTTTCTGGCCGTAGCTGCGGGACCGCTCCGCGTGACGGCCGGCCCCGTCCGTAAACGGGATTCGACCATGCAATCGGAACCCAACTGGAACAGACCAGAAGCGATCGTATCGATGCGTGACGATCTCGAGATCGTCCGCGAACTCCACGACGTGCCGCCGTATCGCGTCTACGAGGCCCGAATCGACGGTCATCGAGCCGTGCTGAAAGTCGATACCCACTCGCGAGGTCACGCGGCCGTCGAAGGTCGAGTGCAGGCGTTCGTCGCGAGACACACGACGGTACCCGTCCCCGAGATTCTCGACGTCGGAGACCACCACTACGTCTCGAGGTGGGATGACACCGTCCGGACGCCGGAGTCGATCGACGAACGCTGGGCCCGAGCGGCCGGTCGAACGCTCGCGACACTGCACGAGGACACCGACGGCGAATTCGACGGGTTCGGCCAGTTTCGAGTCGGTGACGACGGACTCGAAGCGGCGGGTCGCGACGACTGGGTCGACGCCGTTCGAGACCGACTCGCGTACCACCGTCCGTTCCTTGAGCGCGTCGGCCACGCGGATCTCGTCGACACCGTGGACGAGTTCCTCGCCGAGTACCCGGCAGTCTTCGATGGCGCCGGAGATTCCGTCTGCTGTCACGGGAACGTCCATCCGGAGCACGTGGCGACAACCACCGGCGAAGCAACGGCCGTCATCGATTTCGAACACGCACTCGTCGCGCCCGGAGAATACGACTACTGGCGAGTTGTCACACCGCTGTTCGAGGGCGATCCCGACGTCGGCGACGCCGTACCCGACGCGTTTCGGGAGGGATACGAGTCCGTCCGGCCGCTTCCGAACGGCTTCGAACGACGACGAGACGCCTACCAACTCCTGAATCTCGTGTCGTACGTCGAGTCGCTCTTCCTGCAGCAGAACGTCGAGCCGTCGAGACTGCCGAGGCGGGCAGAACGCCTTCGCGAACTCGCGTCCGATACGCTCGAGCGATTGCGCAGAGGTGCCTCGTAACCGGTCGAGGGGATTCCGGGACGAAAAGCTCGACGAACCGACCCGCTTTTACCCGAGACGGGCGAACTGCGTCCGTGCGCGAGTTCTCCGAAGACTACCTTCGCCGAACCCGCTCCGGGATGTGGGACGATTCCCGGGAGGCGCTCGAGCCGCTGGCGCTCGGGAGCCGCGATCGGATCCTCGACGTCGGCTGCGGAACCGGCGAGTTGAGCCGCGTGCTCGCCGCCGAGTGTCCCGGCGAGGTGATCGGCTGCGACGCCGATCGGGACCTCCTCGCGATCGCTCGCGACCACGTTCCGGTGGTCGCCGGCGACGCGCTCGAGTTGCCGTTTCCGGACGACGCGTTCGACCTCGTGGTCTGTCAGGCGCTGTTGATCAACCTGCCCGATCCCGCCGCCGCGGTGGCTGAGTTCGCGCGCGTCTCGACGGACCTCGTGGCCGCGATCGAGCCCGACAACGGCGCGGTCGCCGTCGACTCGAGCGTCGACGCGGAGGAGTCGCTCGAACGGCGGGCGCGGCGGGCCTACCTCGACGGGGTCGACACCGACGTCACCCTCGGTGCCGACGCGAAAACGGCGTTTACGGACGCCGGACTCGACGTCTGTGAGACGCGCCGGTACGATCACGATCGGACGATCGAACCGCCGTACGACGAGCACGCCCTGACCGTCGCTCGCCGCAAGGCGTCGGGGGCCGGGCTGGCCGACGACCGGGAGACCATGCTCGACGGCGAACTGACCGGACCGGAGTACGACGACCTCCGGAGCGCCTGGCGCGAGATGGGACGGGACGTGATCGACCAGATGACCGATCGCGACTACCGGCGCACGGAGACGGTTCCGTTCTACGTGACCGTCGGCCGGGTCCCCGACGCGTAGCCCGGGTCGACGTGCCGGTAAACTGGACCGCCGATGACGACACAGTCCGGGTTCCGAACCTATTCGCCGGTCGACAATATCTTGAATCCCCCGTTCGTAGGCACCGTATGACTGCGATCGAACTCGAGGGGTTGACGAAGGATTACGGCGAGGTGCTCGCCAACGACGACGTGTCGTTCACCGTCGAACGGGGCGAGGTGTTCGGCTACCTCGGGCCGAACGGGGCCGGAAAGACGACGACGATCCGAACCCTGCTGGGATTTCTCTCGCCGACCGCGGGCACGGCGCGACTGCTCGGCCACGAGATTACCGCGGAACGGGAACTCATCCAGGCGAAGCGACGGATCGGCTACCTGCCGGACGATCCGTCGTTCGACGAGGGCGCGACCGGCCGGGAGGTGCTCGACCTCCACGCGAGCATCAAGGGCGACGAGCGAAGCGACGAGTTGCTCGACCTGTTCGATCCGCCGCTCGATCGGCCGATCCGCGAGTACTCGCAGGGAAACGTCCAGAAACTCGGGATCGTGACGGCGTTCATGCACGGACCCGACCTCGTGATCCTCGACGAACCGACGAACGGGCTCGACCCGCTGTTGAAACAGCGGTTCGCGAGTTTCGTCCGGGACGAACGCGCACGCGGCGTGACGATCTTCTTCTCCTCGCACATCCTCGGCGAGGTCCGGCGGCTCTGCGATCGGGTCGGGATCATCCGCGACGGACGGATCGTCACCATCGAACCCGTCGAGGCGTTGCTCGATCGGAGCGGGAAGGTCGTCCGACTCAAGGCGGCGGAGCCGATTCCGGTCGACGCGCTGGATCTGCCGGGAGTCCACGACCTCGAAGTCGGCCAGCACGACGCGCCTGCACGCGAGTCGCCGGAGGTGGCGGGGACCCGTCACGGTGGGACGACGGAGACGACGGGTGGACCGGACGAGTCCGCGGCGAGTACGAGTGCGACGCCGGACACCATCGACGAGTGTACGTTCACGTTCACCGGCAACGTTAACGACCTCCTGTCGGAACTGTCCGCATACCGGTTGCAGGATTGCTCGATCGAGGAAGCGCCGCTCGAGGACGTCTTCATGCGGTTCTACGGGGGTGAGGGTGATGTTTGAGGTCGCCCGGTACGACGGACGACACCGACTCACCGGGAGTGCCGTCCTCGGGGCCGGGATGGCCCTGCTCGCGGCGCTCGTGATCTGGGTCTACCCCTCCTTCGGGGAGGCGTTCGAGGACGCCGACGCGCTCCTCGAGGCCTATCCCGACCAGATCATTCAGCTGTTCGACATCCAGACGATGACCACCCTCGAGGGGTTCCTCGCGTTCGAACTCTACATGTTCGGCTGGATCATCCTCCTGGGGCTGTACGTCGCCTACGCCACGGCGGGCGTGATCGCCGACGACGTCGATCGCGGGCGGATGGACGTCCTGCTCGCGATGCCGATCTCGCGGGCCCAGGTAGTCCGGGAGAAGTTCGCTGCGATGGTCGTCCCGATCGTCGTCGTCAACCTGCCCACGCCGATCGTCGTCTTCGTGGGCTCGCGGCTGATCGACCACCCGATCGCCGCGAGCGACGTGCTCGCCGCCCACCTGCTCTCGATCCCGTATCTCCTCGCCTGCGCGGGGATCGGCCTGCTCGCGTCCGTCGTCTTCGATCGGGCCAGCATCGCCCAGCGGGTCGCGCTGGGGGTGACGTTCGGCCTCTACCTGTTCGAGTCGCTGCTCGCCGAAACCGACTCCGAGGCGCTGGGCGCGATCGCGCCGATGCGGTACTACGACCCGAACGCGATCTTGCTCGACGGCGAGTACGATCTGGTCGGCGTCGTCGTCCTGCTCGCGATGACGATCGGTCTGGTACTCGTCAGCCAGTTCTGGTTCGCCCGGAGCGACCTGAACTGAGCGCCCCGCACCGTCCGGCGCGCCCTCGCCGGATCGAACCTGTCCGGGCGCACCACAATGATGTTTGATAACACCTGACAATCACTAAATACGCCGACGGAGAACTAGTCTCGAGATGCAAGCCATCGAACAGCCTCGATTCGAGACCAGAGACCACAGAGAGATCTACGAGTACGTCGAGCGAAACGGCGCCGTCGCACCCGAGGAACTCGAGACCGCACTCTCGATCGAACCGAACCGACTGCGAGAGGCGATCGACCGGCTCAAAGACGACGAGTACCTCGAAGCGGAGGGGAGCCTGCTGCGGATCGCGATCGACACCGGTGCCGAGGCGACGCACACGGTCGACGATCTCACGTTCACGATTCGACCGGCGAAACAGAGCGATCTCAAGGGGATCGTGGCCGTGATGCGAGAGGTGGCCGAGGAGAACGACTACCTCGTCGCGGAGACCGTCGTCGACCTGCTGGACCACGAGGAGGTCGTCTTCCGGCACAGCGACATCGAGTCCCGGATCTTCTTCGTGGCCACCGTCGACGACGAGGTGGTCGGCTGGGCCCACCTCGACTCCCCGAACTACGAGAAGCTGTCCCACACCGCCGAACTCACGATGGGCGTGCTCGAAGCGTACCGGGGCCACGGGATCGGTAGCCAGCTCATGGAACGGGGACTCAAGTGGGCAGCCGAAAACGGGTTCGAGAAAGTCTACCAGAGCATTCCAGCGACGAACCAGGACGCGGTCCACTTCCTCGAGGACCACCGCTGGGAGACCGAAGCGATCCGGCAAGCCCACTACAAGATCGACGACCAGTACGTCGCCGAGCAGATGATGGGCATCATGCTCAACTAGCAGCCACTGAGCGTCGATACACACCCGATCGCACGGCGGGAGCGCGGTTCGAAGCGAGCGAAAGGAGGCAGAATCGCGGACAGTGCGATCGGTGATGTGAAAATCGTTTCAGTTGTTACTATAGCAGTAGATAGTAGCACGGTTTCTCCCGTGTGAAGCTCGCGTTACGTGCAGAGCGCGTAAATGCCGAATCGTTAAACTGAGGCTCATGACACACAGCCTAACATCAAAAGATACATACATTATATACGGGTATAGAGACTATGGTTTCCCCGCTTGATACCCGCGATCTACTCCGAGAGAGTACGCCTGTCGCAATCATCTTGCTGTTCTGGGTTGTTCTCTCGTCGGTAGCTATACACTCCATCGCCAACGGTTTGCTCCGCGCTGGCGTCATAATGGCACTTTTCTATACTGTCGTTCGCGGTGTCACACTGGCACGGAGACACCAGCCAACTTCCCAGCCTGATGATCTTGAAGGGATTCTGCGGGAGAACGTGAGAGTGGCGCTTCCAGCAGGCGTATGGTTCCTCGTCGCTCATCTCGTCTATTTCATCGAGACGTTATGGAATAGTTTTGTCAACCCTGGGTCGGTTACCTTCCCTGCGGAGGGGCTCGCATTTATCTTCATCGGGGCTGGCGTTGCCGTTGTCCTACTCTACGCTATTTCAGTTGGTCTGCCTCGCGTACGCGGTAACACCCTCAACAAGGGAAACGATATGACTGGTGCTGCTCCTGCCGACGACTGACAGATATTACCATAATAAGCGTGAGTGTAGTCTGATGGGTGACCTGTTGTATATGCATCTGCACGTAACGAATCGACCAACCTAGGTTCGCGTCCAAAATTAAATAAAGAAACCGAATCACCAACTATTGATAGCCGCTCAGACGACGTCTCCGCGCACCGTCACCCCGTCCTGTCGCTCGCGCCAGGCGTGCAGTTCCCGTGCGGCCTCGGTCGCTTCCTCGTCGTCCATCCCGAGCATCTCCAGGGCCGCCGAGAGCGTCGGCAGGGCCAGTTCGCTCTCGCGGAGTTTGCGGAACGCCTCTTCGCTCCGGGTGCCGTCGGCCCACAGGCAGACGCCCCGGGGATCGAGCAACTGGGTGTAATCCTCGCGCAGTTTCGCCCCCCGGAGGCGCTGGGTGACGTTGTCCTCGAAGGACGCGTTGCAGACCTCGAGGTGGATCGGTTCGTCCTCGCCGAGCAGGTGGGCGGCGAGACACTTCTCGGGGGCGGCGTGACCGTTCGCGTTCGCCCGGAGGTACTCCGGGTGGTCGGCGGCCCAGTCGGCACGAACCGACTTGCCGACGCCCTCGACGCGAAACTGCTCGCCAGCGTCGCCGGCCGCGGGATCGCTATCGTCGCGCATCAGTACGTCCTTCGTCACGTAGACGTCGAGCCGATCGATCGGATCGAGTCCGAGCGCGACGTCGCCGAACGCCCAGACCTCGCGGACCGGGACGGGCATCCGCTCCGCCTCGACGGTGTCGACGAGCGTCTCGAGTCGATCGACCGCGTCGCTGCGGTCAAATCCGGTCATCGTCGCCAGTTGAACGTCGAAGCGCAAAACGGTTTCAGTCCCGACGCGGCGTCCCGGCCGTATTACGCTTTCTTCGACTGGTCCGTCGAGACGTAGACCGTCTTCCGGACGGTCGCGTGGACCTCGCCCGTCGCATCGACCAGGTCGACGGTGTAGTGGCGATCGATCGAATCCGTGCTCGGCCGATCGAGTTCGGCCCGTATCGCCTCGAGTTCCGCGTCGGAGAGCGTAAACCTCGCGTAGAGCGTCTCCCGGCCGGGTTTTTTGAATCGGATCTCGGCCTCTTTGTCCCAGACGACGTACTCGTCGCCGAGGGTCTTGAGAAGCATGATCATGTAGAACGGGTCGATCGCGGCGTACATGCTCCCGCCGAAGGTCGTCCCGACGTAGTTGCGCGTGCGCCACGAGAGCGGCAGTTCGATCCGGATCTCCCGCCAGTCAGGATCGATGTGCGTGACTCGCGCGCCGGTCCCCCGGTAGGCGGGAAACAGGTTGAACGCGATCCGGTAGAGGCGGGCCCGCAGGGCGTCGAACATACGCGATACTGCGGTCCGGTACCGAAAGTCGTTGCCAAACGGGACACGAGTTCGTTGAGATTGCCCGGACTCGTGTCAAGAGAGCAGATTTTTGTCGGACGGCGTCGAACGCAAGCATATGAGACACCGCGTCTTCAACGAGGACGGCGAGGAGGAACTCGTCTTCGTCATGGGCTGGGGCAACCGCTGGACCCACGAGAACGTCAGCTGGCTCGTCGGCGAATTGACCGACGCCGACTACCGCGTCCACGCGTTCGAACTCCCCACGAACATCGATGACTTCAAAGCCGACTGGCTCGAGCCGATCGCGGAGTACGTCCTCGATCTCGACGGCTACCAGTTGCTGGGCCACAGCGCCGGCGCGCTCGTTGCGCAGGCCCTCGACGGCGCGGACAACCACGTCTACCTGAGCCCGTGGTGGGGGTACAGCGAGGCGTACCCGGAAACGGTCCTCGACGCCGTCTCGGCGATCCCGACGACGTTCCCGTGTCTGCCGATCGGCGAGATGGATGCGGACGCCCTCGGCGAACTGGCGACCGACCACCAGGTCGCCACGACACCACGCTGGGTTTCGCCCGCGTTCGTCCGGGAGACTCGCCGCGCGCAGCGGGACCTGCTGACGATCGACCACGACGCGGTCGTCTTCTGTTCCCTTCGCGACCCCGTCGTCAGCCTGCGCCCGATCGGGGAGCGCGTGCCCGCCAGACACGTCGTCCTGTACGACGGCGGCCACGAACTGTTCTCCTCGCGCAGTCGCGAGACCCACGTCGAGACGCTCCTCGCGGCGCTCGCAGAGGGTGCCGCCGCGGTCGAGGAGCGAGATGAGGAAGACGAAATCCCGGCCTGAGACGGTCTGCTGTACCGATGTACCGGTGCAACCGCGACCGTTCTGGGTTGCACCGGAACTGACTGACAGCAGTCCGTATGAGCCGATCGACGCCGATCTGTCGTACGACGTCTTACTACCGGGCTCTCCCGGTCCGCTGAAAAGGGGTTTTGGTTGACACGGCGTCGCAGGAGCGGGTTCACCGGGAGACGAAAAGACGAAACGGACATACGCGTTCACCGGTAAGGTGGCGGCGATGGACTGTAACCGGTGTGGCGAGGAGGCGGTGATGCACGCCGCCTACTCCGGAGCGCACCTCTGTGCGGATCACTTCCGCGAATCGGTCGAGAAACGGGTGCGCCGACGGGTGCGTCGGGACGATCTCGTCCCCCACGACGCAACGCCCGAGGACCCGCAGACGTGGGTGATCGGCCTCTCGGGCGGGAAAGACAGCGTCGTCCTCACGCAGATTCTCCACGAGACCTTCGCCGAGGACCCGCGCATCGAACTCGTCGGCCTGACGATCCACGAGGGTATCGAGGGCTACCGCGACAGGTCGGTCGATGCCTGCGTCGAACTCGCGAACGACCTGGGAATCCGCCACGAACTCGTCTCCTACGAGGACGAGTTCGGGATCCGGATGGACGACGTCGTCGAGGACGACCCCGAGAACATGGCCGCCTGCGCCTACTGCGGCGTCTTCCGGCGGGACGTGCTCTCCCGGTACGCCGAGGACCTCGACGCCGACCTCCTGCTGACGGGCCACAATCTCGACGACGAGGCCCAGACGGCGCTGATGAACTTCCTCGAGGGCGACGTCGCCCAGATCGCCAAGCACTTCGACGCCAGCCTCGGGCCGCTCTCCGAACGCGGCGACCAGGAGGCGTTCGTCCCCCGCGCCAAGCCGCTGCGGGACGTTCCCGAGAAGGAAGTCGCTCTCTACGCCCACATCGAGGACCTCCCGGCCCACATCACCGAGTGCCCGCACTCGAGCGAGGCCTACCGCGGCGAGATCCAGCAGTTGCTGTACGACCTGGAGGAGAACCACCCCGGCACGCGCCACTCGATCATCGCCGGCTACGAGGAACTCGCCGGCATCGCGGCCGACGAGTACGGCGGCGACGAGGACGGCGATCGGGCCGACCTGCAGGCGTGCGTCGAATGTGGCTCGACCACCACGCGGGAGGTCTGCCGGAAGTGTTCGCTCCTCGAGTCGCTGGCCTGATACGGTTTACTGTGCGTCAGTTCCGGCGCAACCGCCGCCCGGATCGCGGTTGCGCCGGTACATCGGTACAGCAATCCGTATGAGACGCGGACTCGAGTGCTCTGTCTCGATCGGCCCGTGAGGATGGAACGAACGCACCCGACCGATACCCGGTGTAAACGCTCCTTATCGGCCGTCTCGGGTAGATTGCAGCGACGAAAACGCCTGCACCCAGCGTCGAAAAGAGTGTCCGGTCGACTACCGGATGACGTCGACGCCGTTCTGCTTCTCGAGTTCGCGCTTGCCCCCGTCGCTCTGGGCTCCGAACTCGCGTTTCTCGACGTTCTTGCTCGCGTCGAAGTCGGCCTCCGTCACACCTTCGATGCTCTGGCGGGACTTGTCGGCCTGTTTCTGCGTCGTCGGTCCGAGGACCTGCGCGCTCTGGACGCCGGTCATGATCGCCATGACGCGGACCTTGCCCTTGTAGTTCTCCTGGATCCGGGCGCCCCAGATGACGTTCGCCGAGGCTTCGAGGCGTTCGGTGATGTTGTCCGCGATCCCTTCGGCCTCCTTGAGAGTGAGGTCCGGCCCGCCGGTGATGTGGACGAGACCACCCGAGGCGCCGCGGTAGTCGACGTCGAGCAGCGGGTGGTTCATCGCGTCCTTGACCACCTCGTCGGTCTTGTTCTTGTCCTGTGTTTCTCCGACCAGCATCACGGCGACTCCGCCCTGGTTCATGATCGTCGACATGTCCGCGTAGTCGAGATTGATCAGCGAGGGCTGGGTGATCGTCTCCGAGATCCCCTTGACGGTCTCGGCGATGATCTGGTCCATCACCGAGAACGCCTTGCCGATCGGGAGGTTCGGGACGTAATCGAGCAGCCGGTTGTTGTCGAGCACGATGATCGAGTCGGCCTGGTCGCGAAGTTTCTCGAGGCCCTCCTCGGCTTTCACCGTCCGCGCGCGCTCGACGTTGAACGGCGTCGAGACCATCCCGACGACGATCGCGCCCTGTTCCTTGGCGATCTTCGAGACGACGGGGGCGGCACCCGTGCCGGTGCCACCGCCCATGCCCGCGGTCACGAACACGAGGTCCGCCTCGCCGAGAACTTCCTTGATCGTGCCCTGGGCCATCTCGGTCGCGCGCTCACCCATCGAGGGGTCGCCGCCCGCCCCGAGCCCGTTGGTGAGGGACTTGCCGACGAGGATCTTCGTGTCGGCCTCGATCATCTTGAGGTGCTGTTTGTCGGTGTTGATCGCGATCGTGTCGGCCCCATCGACGCCGATGTTGTACAGGCGGTTGATCGTGTTGTTGCCCGCGCCACCGCAGCCGACGATAACGATCCGTGGATCGCCGAACTCGTCGCCGTCCATGTCGGCGTCCATCTCGCGGGCCTCTTCCTCGGCGTTCTCGAGGGCGTCCTGAACGATATCCTGCATCGTTACACCTTCGCCCAGGTACGTTTACCGGACTGCTCGCTGTGTCCGTCGTACTGTTCGTTGATCATCTCTCGGACCGCCGACCGGATCGCCTCGCTCCGGTTCGGGAACTCGCCCGAGTCGACCAGTTGCTCTACCTCCTCGATCTGCTGTTTCGGGATTCGCAGTGTCACACGCTCCATGTTTGTATTCCCCATAGCGGGTAAGACGGATCCCGCGCCCCTGTCAGACGCGGCGTGTCTTACGTCGGAACCGCCCGACATCGGGCGTTTTCCGGCCCCAGCCGACCGCTGTAAGACAACCGTCTTACGCGACTAAGGTGGAGACTGTCCGAGATAATAAAACTTTCGTCCGACATCACTTTCTGTGTCTTACGACAGTCGTGTTGTCCGACTAGTTCGAGTCGAGCACGTCCGCGGCGGGCGTCCGACGACCACAGCTGGGACAGAACGCCCAGTCCGTTCGGAGTTCGTCGCCACACTCACAGAACGATCGCCGGGACGCTTTCTCCCCGCAGTTGGGGCAGTAGACGTGGTCTGCGTCGACGTCTTCGCCGCACTGACTGCACTGGTGGTCGCGATCGGCGGGCTCCGCGGGGACGCCGGTCGACTGTGAGACAGTTGTATTACGATCCACGGCATCCCCGTCGAGCGTAATGGCGACGTTCACGTCCTGGGGTTCTCGTGGTGGGCGATCGCGGAGTCGTTCCGACAGGAGCGTGTCAACGCGATCGCGAATCAGGTCGTCGATTGGATCCGTCCCGTCTCGTCGAACCTTCTGGTCCGCGCCCTGGTCCCCGTCGCGCGGCTCCGCGCCCGTGAGATACGCACGCAGTGCCTCCCGCATCGCCTCGCTTTTCGAGGCGTCGAGTGCCTCTAGTTGCTCGACGAGTTCGTCGTCGGCACGGAACGTGATCTTGCTCATCGGCTGACTACCTCTCGTGTTAATACTTCACCTATATTAATCATTCTTCCGTTTACGGTTTGTTACACAGACTCACGCGTCGATGAATGATAACCCTTATATTTGCACCGGCGACTACGTTTGAGTGCGACCGCCCTTAGCTCAGACTGGTAGAGCAGTCGACTGTAGATCGACTTGTCCCCCGTTCAAATCGGGGAGGGCGGATTTTCGGAGAAACTCCGACCGACACGATTTGAGCTTGTGAGTCGCAGCCCCGGAACGGCGCTTCGCGCCGCATGCCCGGAACGTCACACAGCGTTCAAATCGGGGAGGGGACTTTTCGCGATTCCAACCGACGAGCGGAGCGAGTCGCTGGGATCACGAAAAGGAAGTCCCGGCACGATTCAGAGAGAGCCATTCTATAGTTGGGTGTCCGTTCGGGACCGAAGTGTGACATCTGCATCACCCGGCGGGACATCACGGAGGCGAACGCGTGACCGGCGGTTCGTGCCGACAGGTCGGCTGTACGACGTCGAGACTCGGACGGCGATAGTAGCGCAAGCGACGGGCGAGCAGGCTCGGCGCGCCGTGAACCCCTCGGGGTCAAGCCCCGAGGCACTCGCCTGCTCCGCCTGTGGAGATTGGGACGAGTCGGCGGCGAGCGCAACGCTCACTGTGCAGACGGTGCTGGGAACCCTAACGGCCGGAAGTCTTCGCTGCCACAGCGGCATCCCTGCTTTGTGCCGATGGGACGGATGGTCCCATCCTTCCCCATCTCGGAAGCGAAGATGGACTGGCAGTTTTCACACCTCGCAGCGAGTTTCTTCTGTCCGCTTGAGGTTGACATCGCAACTGTTCCAGGGCGGCGTATCGTAATCACAGTGGCTCCAAATTCTGTTGGATCAGAAGCCAGATAGTCGAACACTGATACTCCGGTAGACACCCTTTCTGGCCACGAGGACGGAGAGTTGCGATGACCCGGCCCGTCGAATCCGGCGAGAGCGAGCGTTGCGGTGATCGCGGCGACGCGGAAGGCGAGCGACGGTCGAGCACGCCGACTGGTCGCCAGAACATCGATGTCCACGTCCTTGTCACTCGACTGGCCCCGGTTCGGAGAACTGATAGCTCCCGTCGAGGACTCTTCGCGTGGTTGGTAAAACCGGACGCCGTAGATCCGAGTGGCGTTTCGCCGTCGTTCCGCTCGACGGACCGATAGATGATTTGTAGAGGTGACCACTTCGTGCCGGAAGAAGCACCAGAGCAGACGCTGGAAGAACTCCGCGCATTTCTCTGGTAGCCACTGATGATCAGTGCTACCCGATCGCACGAAGACCGTACGATCGGTGTGCAAACAGTTTCAGTGACTACGATATCCGCGCGACCTCGAGTCGAACGCGATTTCAGTCGAATAGCCGTCACGACCGGGTTCGTCTCACGATCGTCGGACGGATGCTTATTTATCGCCGCCCGGCGTCCGGTAACACATACCGTGACTCGCTTCCCGAGCATCGACGAACAGGTCGAGGGATCGCGTC
Source organism: Halosolutus amylolyticus (assembly GCF_023566055.1). NCBI lineage: Archaea > Methanobacteriati > Methanobacteriota > Halobacteria > Halobacteriales > Natrialbaceae > Halosolutus > Halosolutus amylolyticus. The sequence goes on from NZ_JALIQP010000002.1 coordinate 536,231, forward strand.
TCCAACTCGACATCTGGCACCCGGACTGCTGGACACTGGAGGTCACCGCGGACACGCCGGGCGGGTTGCTCGGACACGGCGTGTACGCAATCGACGGCAAGGCGACCGGCCGGTTCACCGCCTACGGCCGATCGGTCGAGGACCTGGAGGTACTCGTCGACGCCGTCGAGGCATCGCCGTTGATCGACGACGTCTGGGAGGCCGACCAGCACTACGCAACCGACGTCGGTACGCCCGATCCCGAGAACGTCACCACTGGACTCGTCGTGCAGTACGAACTCACCAACAGCATCAACGACGCGCTCGTCTCGCGGGGGTTCATCCCCGACGAACCCGTCCGAATGACCGACGGCCGCGAGTACTGGACGGTCGTCACCCACGAGGACCGGGAGACGATCGCCGATCGGCTCGACGAGATCCGCGAGGAGAAGTCGGCCAGCGTCAGGATCGAATCGATGCGATCGCTCCACAGCGGGCTGACGAACGGCGTGTTCCGGACCGACTGTCTCTCGGAGCGACAGCGCGAGGTGTTCGAACTCGCCCGCACCAGGCAGTACTACAGCTGGCCGCGCGAGGTGTCGGCGGCCGATCTCGCAGCGGAACTCGACATTTCGGAGGCGACCCTGCTCGAACACCTTCGGAAGGCCGAAGCGAAACTCCTCGACCCCGAGACGCGGTGACCGTCGAGGGCGCTCTCCAGCCCCGGACCCTGTGTACCTAGGGTGGGTGTTCACCGCCGATCGACTCGTGGCATCAACTGCCATGGTAACAGATGCCACCGAATCGGATCGGAGCCTCGCTCGCGACATCGGCCCGCTCGGCGCGATCGCCACCGTCGTCGCGGGGACGCTCGGGGCCGGATTGTTCGTCACGCTCGGGACGGCCAGTTCGACGACCGGACCGAGCGTCATCCTGATCATCGCGCTGTCGGGAGTGATCGCGATGGCGATCGCGATCAACTACAGCTGGCTCGCGACGATCTTCCCCGCGGCCGGGTCGACGTACTCGTACGTCACTAGGGTGTTCCGTAACCGCCTCGCGGGGTTCGTCGCGACGTGGTCGCTGTGGTTAGGGTATATGGCGGCCGTGTCCGTACTCGCACTCGGATTCGGCAGCTACCTGCAAGTGTTCTACCCCGCCGTCGACCCGCGCCTGGCCGGGATCGGCCTGATAACCGTCCTGTTCCTCGTGAACATGCTCGGAGCCCGCCGGTACAGTATCTCGCAGAACGCGATCTTCCTCCTGCTGATGGTCTCGATACTGGTCCTGGTCGTCCCCGGGACGTTCACCGTCGAGGCCGGCAACTACACGCCGTTCTTCACGGGCGGATTCGACGGCGCGCTCGCCGCCGCCGTCCCGCTGTTCTACGCCTACATCGGGATCGCGGTCGCGGGCGAGATCGGAGCCGAGGTCAAGAACCCCTCGCGGAACCTGCCGCTCGCGATGGCCGGCGGGACGCTCATCCTGATCGTGCTGTACATGTGGACCGCCGCGGTCATCTACGGCGTCGTCGGGGACTACACCGTCCTCGCCAATTCGGACCGGCCGCTCTCGACCGCCGCCGAGACGTTCCTCTCGCTGAACGCGACCGCGATCGTCGGGTTCGGCGGGCTGCTGGCGACCGCCTCCAGCGTCCACGCCGTGATGGCCGCGGGGATCAAACTCCCCTACTGCTGGGCCTGGGACGAGGTCTTCTCGACCCGGTTCTCGGAAGTCAACGAGCGCTGGCGAACCCCTCACTGGTCGCTGTTGACGCTGTTTGCGGTCTCGGTCGGACTGACCTTCTGGACCGCCGGACTGGACCAGGTTATCGCGATCGCGACGTTCAGCTACCTGATCGCCTACGGGGCGACGTCGTTCACCGCGATGTACGCCTACCTCGAGCGGCCGGCCCTGCGCGAGGAAGCCGCCTTCGATCCCGGCCGGTGGATCTTCGTTCCGGGCCTGCTCGGACTCGGCGGCTGCGTCCTCCTGCTGTCACAGGCCTACCAGGGATCGATGACGATCTACGTCCCGTGGCTCGCGATCGGCCTCGCCGTCTTCGCCGTCTACTGGTACCTGGGCAAGCAGTCCGACACGGACGTCGACGCGATCCTCGACACGCTTCCCGGCGTCCCGACGGAGGAGTACAGCCCCGCGATCGTCGACGAACCGACGGTGTCCGACGACGGGACGCCCGCGGACGACTGACGCGACCGATTCTACACTCCATTATGAGCGAACAAACGCACACGGACGCGGACGCGATCGAGTACGACGAGACGATCGAACTGCTACAGGACCTGGTCAGGATACGGAGCCCGTACTTCGAGGAGGAGGCGATCGTCGAGTTCGTCTACGAGTGGCTCGACGACGCGGGGCTCGACCCGGAGTACCAGCCGGTGAGAGAACCCGACATCACCGGCTACGAGGGTGACAACGTCCTCGCCCGGCTCGAGGGCAGCGACCCCGACGCGCCGACGCTACTGCTGAACGCCCACGTCGACACGGTCCAGTTGGTCGAGGAGTGGGACGAGGATCCCCTCTCCGGGCGGGTGGAGGACGGGAAGTGCTACGGGCAGGGCGCCTGCGACATGAAAGGCGGGCTCGCGGCGGTGCTCGTCGCGTTCCGGGCGCTCGCGGACGCCGACCTCCGGGGCGACGTGATCCTCTCCGCCGTGGTCGACGAGGAAGGCCCGTACGGGCTGGGCGCGAACCAGCTCATCAGGGACGGCATCACCGACGAGTGTGACGCAGCGATCGTCACGGAGCCGGGGCCGATCCTCGCCCAGTCCGAACTGGAGAACCCGGCGCTGTTGCTCGGCGCGCGCGGGCGATTCCTCTACGACGTCACCGTCCGCGGGCACGCGGCCCACGGCTCACAGCCCGAGAAGGGGCGGAACGCGGTGGTCGACGCCGGCACGCTGGCCGGTGCGCTCGCGGAGATGGACGTCGGCACACACCCCAAGCTCGGCGACGGATCGGTCTGTCCGCTGTCGATCGAGGGCGGCGGGGAGACGCTCTCGGTCCCCGAGGCGTGTCGCCTGCTGGTCGATCGCCACGTCGTGATCGGCGAGGACGCTGAGTCGGTGCTGGCCGACGCCGAGCGCGTCGTCGCCGACCTCGACCTCGACTCGGACGTCGAGATCGGGTTCCGCGAGGCACCCGCGCCCGACGTCCGCTACGGCCCCTACGTCACCGACGAGGACCATCCGCTGGTCAGGTCCCTCACGGCGTCCGCCGAGTCGGTCACCGGCCAGGCGCCCGCGATCGGCTACTTCTCGAGCGTCGGCGACTTCAACTACTTCGGTCACCGCGCGGGGCTCCCGACGGTGATCGTCGGCCCCGACGGCGAGAACATCCACGGCGCGGGCGAGTTCGTCTACACCGACGAGGTGGTCGACGTGGCTCGCATTCTCGTCGACGCGACGACCGCGTTCGCGGGGTGAGCCGTGACCGACGATCCCAGTCGGGATCGGCAGGATCACGCCCCGGTCCTGACGATTCGACCCGCGATCGTCGAGCGGAACTCGCGCCGGGTCGCCGATCGGTTCGACGGCGATCTCGTCGGCGTCACGAAGGGCGTCGGGGGCGATCCCCGGGTCGCCAGGGCGATGGTCGACGGCGGCGCGACCGCGATCGCGGATTCGCGGCTGGCCAACCTGCGACGGCTCGGCGATCGGGTCGACTGCGACCGCTACCTGCTCAGGCCGCCGATGCGTCACGAGATCGACGCCGTCGTCCGTAATGCGGAGGTCTCGTTCCAGTCCGAGCCGTCGGTGCTGCGAGCGACCGCGGCCGCCGCGTCGCGACGGGGCGTCGATCACCGGATCGTGCTCGCGGTCGACGTCGGTGACCGACGCGAGGGAGTCCTGCTCGACGACCTCGCGTCGACGCTTTCGATCGCCGCGGGGATCGACGGAATCGAGGTCGCGGGGGTGGCCGCCCACACCGGATCGCTCAACGGCGTCGTTCCGACCGCGGAGTCGGTATCGCGGTTCGTCAACTGCCTCGAGCGGGCCGAGGAGTCGATCAGTCGGCAGGTCCCGATCTGCTCCGCGGGGAGTTCCAACACCCTGGGGCTGTGTTTCGACGGCGACCTCCCGGAGCGGGTGACGCAGCTCCGGATCGGCGAGGCGATCCTGCTGGGGACGGATCCGACCACCGGCGAGCCACTGCCAGGGTTCGAGACCGACGCCGTCGTCCTGTCCGCGGACGTGATCGAGTGCAAGGCCAAACCGTCCGCACCGACGGGGCCGACAGGTCGCGACGCCTTCGGGGAGTCGCCGACGGTCGAGGATCGGGGCGTCCGGGACCGTGCGATCGTCGCGATGGGGCGCGTGGACGTCCCCGTCGAGGGACTGGCGCCGGTTCGGGAGGGCGTCGACGTCCTCGGAGCGAGCAGTGATCACGCGGTCCTCGACGTCACCGCAGTTCGGGAATCGATTCGACCGGGCGACAGCCTCACGTTCGAACTGGACTACGGTGCGCTCGCCCGCAGCGCGGCGTCGCCGTACGTTGCGACGGCCTACGAGTGATACGCTAGTTCGTCGCGACCGGTCCACACGCGTTCGCCGGCCGGCCGCTTTTGCACGCGCTCGTGATAGCACCGGGTATGAGTGACGACACCCCGAGCCGTGATCGCGCACAGGATCGGGCCGAACAGCGCAAGTCCCGGCGGGCCGACACCACGGAGTCGATCCTCGACGACGTGGAGCGACACCTCGGCGACGTGGAGTACCCGGTCAGGGGCGAGGAACTCGCCACGGAGTACGGCAACGAGCCGATCGACATGCCGAACGAGACGGAGTCGCTGGGGAGCGTCTTCGATCGGCTGACGGACGAGCAGTTCGAGTCGGCCGAAGAGGTCCGGGAGGCCGTCTACGGCGAGATCACCGGCGAAGCGGGCACTCGCGACGAGGCGAACCCCGAACGCGACCTGGAACGGCTGGACGAGGAGAAACAGGGATCGATGGCCGACAGCGGAAACGACCAGTTCTAGGCCGGGTCCACCCCGGCGATCGGCCGTGGACTCGGGGCCGGGTTTCGATCCGAACCGCGCGTTGCGCTCCGTGCGCAGCCCGTACCCGACGAGGGAGCGACGATAGCAGAACGGATTTACGTCGCGGGGCACTGCGTCCGTGTATGGATTACGAATCGAGTCTCGACCGAGCGATGGACGAAGTCCCCGACATCGGGGGCGACCAGGAGCGATTGCAGATCCCCGATCCGCAGGCACAGAAAGACGGTGCCTTCACGCGGTTTACGAACCTCGGCGACGTCGCCGACACCCTCTCCCGGGAGGACGAACACCTCCACCGGTTCATCCAGCGCGAACTCGGGACCAGCGGCAAACTCGAGGACGGCCGCGCCCGGTACAACGGGTCGTTCTCCGAGAAGGACTTCGACGCGGCGATCGACGCCTACGTCGACGAGTACGTCCTCTGTTCGGAGTGTGGCCTGCCGGACACCCGCCTCGTCCGCGAGGACCGCACGCCGATGCTTCGCTGTGACGCCTGCGGTGCGTTCCGGCCGGTCACCAAGCGCTCGACCAGCAGCCAGCAACAGCAACAGCAGGAGGCCGTCGAGGAAGGCAAGACGTACACGGTCGAGATCACCGGCACCGGCCGCAAGGGCGACGGCGTCGCCGAGAAGGGCGAGTACACCATCTTCGTCCCCGGCGCCGAGGAAGGCGACGTGGTGGAAATCTACATCAAGAACATCTCCGGGAACCTCGCGTTCGCCCGACTCGCCTGATCGGCCGGCGCTCGATTCACGGCCCCTTTTCCAGCGGAGCCGGTACCTCGCTCGGCAGACAGACGATCTTCTCGCGACCGAGCTGGTACCGTTCGATCGCGCCGCGTGCTTCGAGGTCGGAGAGCAGTCGGCTCACGGTCGAGGCCGACCAGCCGTACTCGTCGGCAAACCGGCGCTGTTTCAGCCGCCCGTCGTGTTTCTCCAGGACGGCCCGGACGTACGCCTCGGGCGAAATCCCGTGGTCGAGGATCTCGCTCCGGCTGGTCGGCCCCCGCCCCGGGTCGAGGTACCGTCTGGACGGCTCCGACTCCGGTGCAGACTGCGCTACCGGTAGCGATCGATCCGTCGACTCGACCCGCGCCGCAGTGTCGACCGCCGTTCCACCGCGATCGGTCCCTGCCCGATCGGTGGAGACGTCCGCCTCCGATCCGGTGGCGGTTCGACAGCGCCGGACGGTTCGTCTGACGGCGCCGGAGAGCCGGGACACGAACGGTGCCTGTGGCCGCATCATACTCGGTGGTCGGATCCAGCCCGGGAAAGGGATATTCACAAACCCGTCCAAACGTTCGCGGGGCGCGATCGGACCGCGAAGCTAAAGTCAATTTGTGCTAGTCACACGAACGTGGGCGTCTCGTTCGACCTCTTCGGAACCCTCGTGACCGTCGATCGGCCGGCCGATCCAGCCGCCGCGATCGCGACCGAACTCGCGAACCGGGACGTGACAGTCCCCGACGACTGGGCCGACGCGTACGCCGAGCCACACGTCGACGCGCCCGAAGGAGCGGAGGTACCGCTTCCGGCGCACGTCTCGCGCGCGCTCGCGAGCCGCGACGTCGACTACGACCACAACGCGGCAAGGCGGGCCGTCGTCGCCGCGTTCGATCCCGCCGTCGAGACGAGATCGGGTGCGCGCGAGGCGATCGCGGCCGCGCGCGAACGGGGCCTGATCGCGCTCTGTTCGAACTGTAGCGTCCCGGAACTGGTCGGGCGGACGCTGGTCAGGTCGGACTTCGAACGCGACGACTTCGACGCCGTCGTGACGAGCGTCGGCTGCGGCTGGCGGAAACCCGCGCCCGAGATCTTCGAACTGACGGCGGCAAAACTCGACGTCGACCCCGCCGATCTCGTCCACGTCGGCGACGATCCGGCGACGGACGGCGGGATCGAGGCCGTCGGCGGGACGGCACTGTTGCTCGAGGACGCCTCGCTCGACGAGATTCCGGATCGCCTGGCACGGCTGGAGGACGAACCATGAAGACCGGCGGCACGAGGGCCAGCGGCGGAACCGGACGGACCGATCGGAGGGGACCGCCCCCGTGATCGTCGTAACGCTCGCCGTACTCGGCCTGGCGTTCAGCCTCGACCTGCTGATCGGCGAACCGCCGACCGCGGCCCACCCCGTGGCGTGGTTCGGCCGCCTCGTCGGCGCCCTCGATCGGGACTGGCACGACGACGATCGCGGCCAGCGACTGGTCGGCGTCGGGATCGCGCTCGTCACGCCGCTCGTCCCCGCGGGTGCCGCGGCCGGAATCGTTCTCGTCGCGTCGGCCGGGCACGGGACTGCGGGCGCGATCGCCGCCGGGGTCGTCCTCTTCCTGACGATCAGCCTGCGATCGCTGCTCGACCTCACCGAGACGGTCGTCGCGGCGACCGAGACGGACCTCGAGACGGCCCGTGAGGAGGTTCGCGGCCTCGTCGGCCGGGACGCGGCGTCGCTCTCGCCGGCCGAGATCCGGAGTGCGGCGATCGAGAGCGCCGGCGAGAACCTCGCCGACGGGCTGGTCGCGACGCTGCTACCGTTCACCGTTCTCGCCCCGCTCTCGCTCCCGGCCGCCGCGGCCGCGGCGGCGTGGGTGAAAGGCGTCAACACGCTGGACTCGATGCTCGGCTACCCCTCGAAGCCGATCGGGACGGCGAGCGCCCGCCTCGACGACGTCGTAATGTGGCTCCCCGCCCGGCTCGCGGCGGTGGCGATCGCCGTCGCCGCGGCCGATCCGCTGGCGCTGGGTCGTGCCCGCGAGTGGGCCCGCGACCCACCGTCGCCGAACTCCGGGTGGCCGATGGCGACGCTCGCCTGCGCACTCGACGTCCGTCTCACGAAACCGGGCGTCTACGACCTCGCGCCCGATCGGGACCTGCCGACGGTCGCCGACGGCGAGCGAGCAGTTCGTCTCGTCGGTCTGGCGGGGGTCGTCGCGATCGCCATCACCCTCCTGTTCGCGACCGCCGTCGCGATCGGCCAGGAGAGATTCTCGCTGGTCCGATACGCCGTGATGACGGCGCTGGAGGTGACGCCGTGAGCCGCCGCTGGCTCGGCGCCGTCCGCGGCGCGATCGGCTTCCTGACCCGCCTCCCCGCGGCCCACCGCGAGGGCGACTGGGAGGCGTTCCGGACGACGCCGACGGCCTTCCCGATCGCCGGGTACGTGGCGGGCGCGATCGCCGCCCTGCCGCTTCTGGCCGCCGCGGCGCTTTCCGCGCCGACCGTCGCGCTCGGCTACCTGCTCGCGGTCTATACGGTGACGGGGATCCACCACCTGGACGGCGTGGCGGACCTCGGCGACGCGCTCGTCGTCCACGGCGACGCGGCTCGTCGCCGCGAGGTGCTCAAGGACACGACGACCGGCGTCGGGGCGATTCTCGCGGTGTCGATCACCGTCGTCGGACTCGCGCTCGGAGGACTCGGCCTCGCCGGGCTTCCCGTCCTCGCGGCCGTCGCGATCGCGATCGCGGCCGAGGTCGGAACGAAACTCGGCATGGCGGCGATGGCCTGCTTCGGAGCGGCGAGCTACGAGGGGATGGGCCGACAGTTCACCTCGGGGGCCGCGCCGCGGTCGTTCGTCGCGCCCGCGATCGTCGCCCTGCCCGCCGTCGCGCTCACGTGGCCGCACGCGGCCGCCGCGGTCGCGCTCTGCGGTGCGATCGGGGGAATCGCCCTCCCCTGGTACTGGGCGACTCGCTACGTCGGGGGCATAAGCGGCGACATCTTCGGCGCGGCGAACGAAATCGGCCGCGTCGCCGGCGTGCACGCGGGGGTGATCGCGTGGACGCTGTCGTGATGTGTGGCGGGCGCGGAACCCGCCTCGAGAGCCCGCACGAGAAGCCGTTGCACCCGATCGCCGGCCGCCCGATGGTCGATCGCGTGCTGGCGGCGGTCGACGAAAGCGACGTCGAGACGGCGTACGCGGCCGTCTCGCCCAACGCGCCGGAGACGCGCGAACACCTCGCGGACCGCGACGGCGTGCGGACGATCGAGACGGCCGGGGACGGCTACGTCGCCGACCTGACGACCCTGCTCGACCGGCCCGCGGTCGAGCCGCCGATTCTCACGGTCGCGGCCGATCTGCCGCTGCTCTCCGGTCCGGCGATCGATCGCGTCCTCGATCGCTACGACGGGGCCGCGGCGGGGGCCGGCGCGCCGTCGCTGACTGTGGCCGTCCCCGTCGCCCTGAAGCGACGGCTCGGCGCGAGTATCGACTCGCGTCTCGAACCGAACCCACACCTCGCGCCGACGGGGGTCAACGTCGTCGGCACCACCCACAGAACCATGACGGACGTCTCCTACGATCCACGACTCGCAGTGAACGTGAACCGCCGTGCAGACGCAGACGTCGCGGCCGATCGCCTGGCCGGGAGGGACGACCCGTGCGCGTGATCCTCCCCGCCGGAACGACCGAGACGGCGCTGATCGACGGGATCAGCGCGGCCGGGGCGGCCCCGGAGCTGATGGAACACACGCCCTCGGCCGACGTCGAGATCCTCGCGTACGGGAAGCCGACCGCCGCGCCCGTCACCCCGGTGAGTCCGAACGGGTGTCCGACGCCCGCCGCCGTGACCCGGGCCGTCCGCGAGGAAGTCGGTTTCGACGTAACGGTCGTCGACGCGGGTCTCACCAGATCGACCGCCGCGCCGACGGTGGACCTCGACGTCAGCCCGGGAGCCGACGTTCGCGAGGAGACTGCCGTCCCCGACGCGGCCGCGATATTCGATCGTGCCCACGGCTACGGCTCGGAACTCCCGGACGAGGAACTCCTGATCGGCGAGACCGTCCCCGGCGGGACGACGACCGCGCTCGGGGTGCTCACCGCCCTCGGCGAACCCGCCGGCGTCTCGTCGTCGCTCCCGGAGAACCCGATCGAGCGCAAGCGTCGCGTCGTCGACGAGGGACTCGCGGCGAGCGGTCTCGATGCGGGCGCGTGCGACGGCGACCCGCTCGCCGCGATCGAGGCGGTCGGCGATCCCGTCCAGCCGACCGTGATGGGCATCGCGGCCGGCGCGCTGGAGTCGGGCACCGAGGTGACGCTGGCCGGCGGGACGCAGATGGTCGCCGTCGCCGCCCTGTTGCGCCACGGCGGGATCGACGCCCCGCTGTCGATCGCGACGACCTCGTTCGTCGCGGCCGAACAGGGCGATCGGCTCGAGGCGGCCTGCGATCGGCTCGACTGCGACCTCGTCGTGACCGATCCCGGCTTCGACGAGCGCGACCACGTCGCGATGGCCCGGTACTGCGCCGGCGAGGCCAAGGAGGGCGTCGCGATGGGCGGCGCGCTCTCGCTCGTCCCCGACGGACGGATGGCGGCCGTTCGAGATCGACTCGAGACCGTCTGTGCGCGACTCGGGATCGAGGCGGACGGGCCGGCAGAAGAGTCTGCGGCGACGACTGGCGACCCAGCTGAGGCTGCCGCGGAGGACGATCGTGGATCCTGACGCGATGCGCTCGGGAGAGCGGGTCCCCCACGGTGGGGAGTCCGATCGGGACCTGCTCGACTTCTCGGCCAACACGAACCCCGCGACGCCCGAGGGCGTGGAGAGCGTCTACGAGGCGGCACTCGAGGAGTCGCGCCGGTATCCCGACGACGACTACGTCGAGTTTCGGACCGCCGCGGGCGCGTTCGTCGGCTGTGAGTCCGATCGGGTGATCCCGACCCCCGGCGGACTGGCCGCGATCAGGCTGGCCATGGAGAGCGCGCTCTCGCCCGGCGATCGGGCGCTGGTTCCCTATCCCAGCTTCGGCGAGTACGCCCGCGAAATCCGCCTGCAGGGCGCGACGCCGCAGTTCGTCCACCACGAGGACCTGCTCGCCATCGAGCGCGACGTCCTCGACGGCTGCGCGCTGGCGGTCGTCTGCACGCCGAACAACCCGACCGGCGAAGCCGCCGATCCCGACGCGCTGGCGGCGTTCGCCGATCGCTGCGCGGCGGCGGGAACGACGCTGCTGGTCGACGAGGCGTTCCTCGGCTTCACCGACCTGCCGTCGGCGGCCCGACTCGACGCGGCGGGCGTCGTCGTCGCCCGATCGCTCACGAAACTGTTCGGCCTCCCCGGACTGCGGGCCGGGTTCGCCGTCGCGACGGACGATCGGCGGGACGCACTGGAGACCGCGCGGCGGGCGTGGTCGCTCGGAACGCCTGCGGCGCGGGTCGGCGCCCACTGTCTCCGGCAGGGCGCGTTCGTCAGGGAGACCCGCGATCGGGTCGCGAGCGAGCGCGAGCGAGTTCGAACCGCACTCGCGTCCAGGTTCGACGTCCGCCCGTCCGACGCGCCCTACCTCCTGTGTGACGTCGGCGATCGGGACGTCGACGGCGTGATCGAATCGGCCCGGTCGAACGGGGTCGCGATCCGCGACGCGCGGACGTTCCGGACGCTCGACTCGCACGTGCGCGTCGCGATCAAGGATCGGCGCTCGAACGATCGACTGCTCGCCGCACTCGATTGCGATGGCTGACCCGGTCGATCCCGCCTACGAGGCGTGCCGCTCCGACGGCGTGCTCCGCGTTCACCGGCCCAGCACCGAGTGGCTCTCGACCGGCCCGAACGGCGGTCGCGTCACGGCCGACGCCGCGTACAACGTCTCGGTCCCCGCCGAGTGGGCGGAGACGCCGCTCGACGCCTACGCGACCGATCGGGTCGATCGGGCGGGGTTCGACGGGGCGACCGACGGCCCGGTGCTGTTCACCGGCGTCGCGATCGAGGACGCCCGCGGCGCCCGCTGCGGGCCGGTCACCGCCTACGCGACCGCTGGCATCTCGAATCCGGCGGCCCTGCCGATGGAGCCGACGGGAACCGCCGGGTTCGAGGACGGCGACGAATCGGCCGGCGATCGGGCCCGGGGGACGGTCAATCTCGTCGTCGGCACGACCCGGGCGCTGGCCGACGGCGCGCTCGCCAACCTGGTCGCGGTCGCCGCGGAGGCGAAGGCCGCGACGCTGCTCGCCGAGACCGGCTTTCCCGGGACGACGACGGACGCGATCGTCGTCGGCCACGATCCGTCGGGCCCCGGCGCGTCGTTCTCGGGGAGCGCTACCGAGGTCGGCGCGGCAACGCGGGCCTGCGTCCGCGAGGCCGTCCGGGCGTCGCTGGAGGGGCACTACGACGGCGCCGACCCGATCCTCCCCGCATCGGTCGACGACGCGACCTACGGCGTCTCGACGGACGTCCGGGCCGACGTGTTTCGGCCGCCGATCGCGGAGCGCGACTGAGGATCTCGATTCGATCGGGATCGAACCCGAAATCGAGTGCTCCCAATCGGCCTCCGTGACGCGGCCCGGCGCCAACCCGGACGCTAAACCGTCGCGAACCGTACGATCGATACATGCCCGAGGACGATCCATCGGCGATCCGGTCGCTCGCCGTGTCGCCGGACGACGCCGTCGACGCCTACGCCTACCGCCAGGAGAACCCCGGCGAGGCCGTGCTCCGGGTGACGCCGCCGTTTCACGGCCGAATGCGGGCACGGATCCACGTCTACCACGTCGACGACACCGAACTGACCGGCGCGGTTCACCTCTCCCCCGCGGATCTCATCGCGGACGACGTCGTCGCGGCGTATCCCCGACTCGAGGAGACGCTCGAGGACGCGGACGACGCGGACCGGATCCGCGAACGGCACGCCGAGGCGGTCGCGGCGTGGCAAGAGCGCGCTCGCGAGGCGATCGTCGAATCGGTCGCGCTCGAAACGGACGACGGCCCGCACCGTGTCGACGTGAAGCGTCTCGGCTAGCTCCGGTCGCGATCGGCGACGGCGCGAGACGCGAACTCGCCGCGAGCGCCGCTCCGTCCCGCACTTTCACTTTCACCGCGGACGGATCGGTTTGACGTACTGTCCGTCCAACTGATGGGTATGGCACTGATAACGGACGGGACCGACGACCGGGGAACGTACGAGGAACTGGTGACGCACGACCGCGACCGCCACGAACCCGATCGACGGCGACGGATCGACGTCACCGACCTGCACGCGGCCGGAATCGACTCCTTCGTCCGATCGAACGTCGAGACCGATCGGGTCTCGCTCGAACACCGCGGCGCGCGGACCTACCTCGTCATCGAGGAGTGACCGCCGCGATCGATTCGGGCAACTGTTTTGATCGTGCCCGCGACTAGTCCTGCATGGGAGTCACACGCACCCTCTTCCGGGGAGGAGGACCCGTATGATCGAACGGACGGTCACCGTGGTGCCGTCGGACGGATTACACGCCCGACCGGCCGCAACGCTCACCTCGACGGCGAGCGGGTACGAGGCCGACGTGACGATTGCACGCGCCGAGGATGGGGAGTTCGTGCCGGCGAATAGTATGCTCGCAGTCACCGGGCTGAACATCCGACACGGCGAGGACGTAACGCTACGGGTCGAGGGCCCGGACGAGGCGACGGCGGTCGATACCCTCGAAGAAATCCTCACGACCCCCGTCGACGACGCCGACGAAACGAACGCCGACCCGAACGACGATGACTGAGCAGCGCGAACTCGCGGGAACCGGCGTCACGCCGTTCGTCGGCCTCGGCACCGCGTACTGGCTCGAGACGAGCGTCGAACTCGGCCCGCCCCCGGATCCGGACGACGTCGACGCAGACGCCGAACGCGATCGGTTCGAGCGCACCCGCGACGCGGTTCGCGAAGCGCTCGAGCGGGAACGGGACGCGACCGCGGACCGGGTCGGCGATGAGGAGGGCGACATCTTCGACGCGCACGCGGCCTTCCTGATGGACCCCCAGATCACGGACGGCGTCACGGCGGCGGTCGGGGACGGACTCCCCGCGACGCACGCGGTCAGGGAAACGTTCGACGAGCACGTCGAGCAGTTCGAGGGGCTGGAGGGACCGATGGCGGATCGGGCGGACGACCTGCGCGACGTTCGGGATCGGCTACTCCGTCGGCTGCTCGCCGACGAGGCCGACACCGGAGACGCTGCGACGGGCGGGACGGCCGCGGCCGAAGAACTGGCGTCGTCGATTCCCGAGGGTGCCGTGGTCCTCGCGGATCGGCTCACCCCCAGCGAGACGGCGGCGTTCGATCCCGACCGGATCGCAGGGATCGCGACGAGTACCGGGAGCGAGACCTCCCACGCGGCGATCATCACGCGGGCACTCGGCATTCCCGCCGTCGTCGGCGTCGGCGACGTACTGCGGACGGTCTCGGACGGGGCGCCGGTCGTCGTCGACGGCGACCGCGGGGTCGTCGTCCCGGATCCGGACGACGAAACGCGTGCGCGGGCCGCCGCCGATCGATCCGTCGACCCGATCCCGGAACCGGTGTCGACGAGCGACGGCCGATCGATCGAGGTGGCCGCGAACGTCGCCGGACGCGAGGACGTCGAGCGGGCGGCCGCGATGGGGGCCGACGGGATCGGCCTGTTCCGGACGGAGTTTCTCTTCTTCGATCGCGACGAACCGCCCGGCGAGGACGAGCAGTTTCGGACGTACCGAGACGCCCTCGAGACCGTCTCCGGTCGCGTGATCGTCCGGACGCTCGACGTCGGCGGGGACAAGCCGCTGCCCTACCGGCAGGACGGGACCGAGCGGAACCCGTTCCTCGGTTCGCGGGGCATCCGCCTCTCGCTGGCGGACCAGTCGGACCTCTTCGAGACGCAACTGCGAGCGCTCCTGCGGGCGGCCGCGACGCCGAGCGGGGACGACCTCGCGGTCATGTTCCCGATGATCGCGACGGTCGAGGAACTCGACGCGGCGCGAGAGCGACTCCACGCGATCGCGGCGGACCTGACCGCGGCGGGCGTCGACAACGCCGTTCCGGAACTCGGCGTGATGATCGAGACGCCCGCTGCGGCGTTCGTCGCCGACGAACTGGCGGCCCGCCTGGACTTCCTGAGTCTCGGTACGAACGACCTCACCCAGTACGTGATGGCCGCCGATCGGGAGAACGAGCGGGTCGCGGACCTGCAGGACCCGCTCTCGCCGCCGGTGCTACGGGCGATCGCTCGAACGGTCCGGGCGGGCCACGAGGGGGACGCGTGGGTCGGGATGTGCGGTGAACTTGCCGGCGACCCGGCGGTGACCGAACTCCTCGTCGGCCTCGGCCTCGACGAACTCAGTGCGAGTCCGATCGCCGTTCCGGCGGTCAAGCGCCGGGTACGGGACCTCGACGCGAGCGCCGCGGCAGCGCTCGCCGATCGGGTCCTCGACGCGGCGACGCGGGACGAGGTTCGAGCGCGCTACGCGGACGACTCGCGCTGACCCCACTCGGCCGCCGGTTGCCAGTCACCGACCACCGATCGCCTCACACCTTCGAGACGTCGCGGGCGTCCTCGGCGGCCTCCAGGACCGACTCGACGGTCGCCGACGGTGCGGTCGCCGCCACGGCCGCGTTGAGCGCCCCCTCGAGGACCGGCGCGTCGGCGACGACGGCGTCGGCGGCCGCCTCCTCGATCGCGAGTTCGGCGTTCATCACCGCGCTCCCGAGGTCGACGAGGACGACGACGCCGTCGTCGGCGACGGCCTCGATCGCCTCCCGTATCGGTCCCGGTGTCGTTCCGATCCGGCCGTCTCCGGTTCCACCCACGGCCTCGATACGGGCGTCTCCACCCACCTCCCGGGCGATCTCGCGAATACCCGCGGCCGCTCGCTCGCTGTGGGAGACGACGACGATGCCGACCATCACTCACCCCCGTCCGCGGGCGCGTCTTCGGCGTCGGGCAGTTCGTCGGGTTCCACGTCGGCCGCCGCGTCGATCGCGACCTCGCCGTCGACGTATTCGGTCGCCACGTCGAGCAGTTCCTCGAGCAGGTACAGCGTGCTCGTCGCGCCCGGATCCTGGTGGCCGACCGATCGCCAGCCGAGGTACGACGCGCGGCCCTTCTTCGCCCGGATGGGCGTCGTGAACTCGACGCCGCGACGAGCGGCGTCGACGGCCTTCCCCAGGGCGTCGATCGGTTCGCGGTCGTCGACCTCGATCGATTTCCTGTAGGTGTGGACCGCCGGCGTGAGTGCGTCGACCATCGTCTTGTCGCCGACGGACGCTTTTCCCCGCTCTTCGACCGTCTCGAGGTAGCGCTCGGCGAACGCGACCGTCGTGTCGGCGGTGATCCCGTCCTCGAGTTCCTGGCTCGCCTTCATCAGCGACCCGCCGTACAGCGGGCCCGACGCGCCGCCGACCTCCGAGACGAGCGCGACGCCCGCCGCTTTGACGAGGTCGGCCGGGTCGCCGTCGGTCTCCTCGACGCGTTCGAGTGCAGTCCGGAAGCCGCGATCCATGTTCGCACCGTGGTCGGCGTCGCCGATCGCGGAGTCGAGGTCCGTCAGGTGGTCCTTTTCATCCGCGAGCCGGTCGGCGATCGCTTCGACTGCCGTCCGAACTGCTTCGGTCTGAGTCTCTTGATCCATCCTGTCGTCACCAGTCGGTTACTCGGGGACCGTCAGCCCGGGCGTCTCGGCCGGGGCGGCGAGCAGTTCCATCAGTTCGTCGTCGAGTTCGAGCACCGTGATCGAACACCCCATCATGTCGAGGGAGGTCATGTAGTCGCCGACCCAGGCGTCCCAGGTTTCGAGCCCACGGTCGTCGAGTACCGACTGGAGCCGACGGTTGACGACGTACAACTCCATCAGCGGCGTCCCGCCCATCCCGTTGACGATCGTCGCGACCTCGGTTCCCGTCTCGAGTTCGAGGTCCTCGAGCACGGCCTCCGCGAGGTGGTCGGTGATCTCGTCCACGGACATGAGTTCGGTGCGTTCCGTCCCCGGCTCCCCGTGGATGCCGATCCCGAGTTCGATCTCGTCCTCGCCGAGGTCGAACGTCGGCTCGCCCTTCTCGGGCGTGACACAGGAGGTGAGCGCCATGCCCATCGTCCCGACGTTCTCGGTGGCCTTCTCGGCGACGCGCTTGATTTCGGCCAGATCCTCGCCCCGCTGGGCCATCGCGCCGGCGATCTTGTGGACGAAGATCGTCCCGCAGACGCCGCGGCGACCCGACGTGTACAGCGAGTCCTCGACCGCGACGTCGTCGTTTACTACGACGTGCTCGACCTCGGTGTCGGCCTCCATCTCGGCCATCTCGATCGCCGTCTCGAAGTTCATCACGTCGCCCTCGTAGTTCTTGACGACGCAGAAGACGCCCTCACCGCCGTCACAGGCCTGGATCAGTTCGCTCACCTGATCGGCCGTCGGCGAGGTAAACACCTCCCCCGCGGCCGCACCGTCGAGCATGCCGTCGCCGATGTAGCCCGCGTGTGTGGGTTCGTGACCGCTGCCGCCGCCCGAGACGAGTCCGACTTTTCCCTCGACGGGCGCGTCGCTGCGAACGACGGCCTCCGTCCCGTCGACCCTGCGGAGGTCGTGGGCCGCGACCATCCCCTCGAGCATCTCGTCGACGACGTCCGCCGGTTCGTTAATGAGTTTCTTCATAATCCCACGTGGAGTGTGGACACATAGCAAGATAACGCTTGCTCGTCGCTCCATCGACCGAGAAGGCCCCGGAGTCGCGCCGGACGATCGGCCGGACCCAGGTGGCCACGACGAGCCTGCGCGACCGATCGTCCGCGTCCGATTGCGTACCCGCGAACGGCCGCACGGCGAGCGGTCACTGCACCGGCGGGGTCGCGATCGGATACGGGCCTGCTTCTTCCCAGCCAACCTATTTCTGTCCTCCCGGTGCCAATCCACCCATGGCAGATACCACCAGCACCTCGGACGAAGTGACGCGCGACGAGGCGGCCGATCGCCTCCAGGAAATCGCCCGCGAACTCCGTGGCGAGGGACCGGCGGACGTTCACATCGGCAACAAGACCCTGACGCTGGCGCCGACGTCCGCCCTCGAGTACGACGTCGAGGTCGAGGAACGATCGCCGATGCTCGGCGGCGATCGGGAACGGCTCACCGTGTCGCTCGCCTGGAAAGCGGACGGCGACGACTGATACGGATTGCTGTACCGATGTACCGGCGCAACCGCGATCCGGCGGCGGTTGCGCCGGAAATGACTTACAGTAAACCGTATGAGACGGATTGCTGTCACGAGTTCCCAGCGCGACCACAGACGGGTCGCGGGTGCGCCGGAACTGACGGACAGCAGTCCGTATGAGAACCGAGCGGGTCGATCTGGCTGGTTTCCTCGGTCACGTGGCACATGGGGATAGCCTGCAGTCAGACGACGAACCGGTAGGACTAATCACTGGGCGGCCCATCCCCCGTCGATGCGACTCGCGAGGATTTCGACTCCCGACGGACCGGTCACCGGACGGTACGAGGACGGCGTCGTCCACGGCGACGGTGAGACCTACGAGGTCGACGACGAGACCGACT
The DNA here is from genome assembly GCF_023566055.1 of Halosolutus amylolyticus. Lineage (NCBI taxonomy): Archaea > Methanobacteriati > Methanobacteriota > Halobacteria > Halobacteriales > Natrialbaceae > Halosolutus > Halosolutus amylolyticus. The sequence continues at coordinate 554,494 of NZ_JALIQP010000002.1, forward strand.
TCCTACCGCCCTGCGAGCCCTCGGCGCTGTACTGCGTCGGGCGCAACTACGCGGAGACGCTCGACCAGATGGAGTACGAGCGACCCGCGGAACCCGACTTCTTCATCAAGCCGCCCGCCTCGCTGCTCGGCCAGCGGGAGCCGATCCCCTACCCCGAATTCACCGAGGAACTGACCTACGCCGGCGAACTGGCGGCCGTCATCGACGAGCCGTGCCACGACGTTCCGAAAGCGGAGGTACCCGACGTCGTGCGGGGCTACACGATCATGAACGACGTCGACGCGCTCGACCAGCAGGGCCGGACCGCCCGGAAGGCGTTCGACGGTTCCGGGCCCCTCGGGCCGTGGATCGAAACCGATCTCGACCCGACGGCGATCGACATGCGGACCGACGTCGCGGGCGAACGTCGACAGGAGGCGAACACGGAACTGATGCTGTTCGATCCGTACGAGATCGTCTCGTACCTCTCGAAGCGGTTCACCTTCCGCCCCGGGGACGTCGTCGCGTTCGGCAGTCCCGCGAATCCCGGCCTGGTCGAACCCGGTGACGCCGTCGAAATCACCTACGAGGGTGTCGGTACCTTGCGCAATACGATAGTCGAGTCGAGCGACTAGAGAGCGGTCGGTCGCACGACGCTCGATCCGATCGACGCTCCTCGATTACTCGATCCGGGACAGCGCCAGGTCCTTCGCGGTGTCCGCGTCCGAAAACGGCGTCTCGCCCACTTCGATCGCCGACACCCACTTGATGTGCTCCCAGCAGTTCCGCTCTGAATCGATCGGCACGAGTCGGGCCGGGCCGCCGTGCTCGACCGGGAGCGACTCGCCGTCGAGTTCGAGCGCGAGGATCGACTCTCGGAGTCGATCGAGGGAAAACGAGCAGGCGTAGTCGCCGTCCATCGCGCGGACGAGGGCGTACTCGCTGCCTTCAGTGAGTCCGGCGCGGTCCAGGACGGTCCCGACGCGGACGCCGCGCCAGGAGAGCCCGTCCGCGACCCACCCCTCGACGCACGCGAAGTCGTCGGCTGCGGTCTCCAGCGGGAACGACGCGAGGTCGTCGGGGGTGAGCCGGAGCGATCGATCGACCGTCCCGGTGACGGACAGGGTCCACCCGTCGGGGTCGACCGCGGCTGGCACGTCGTGCGTTCTGAGGTCGCTCATCGCCCGGTACTACGACGTCCTCACGGAAACAGTTGCGCCGAACCGCTTCGGGAGCGGGTCATACGGACAGCGATCCGTCTCAATCGGGATCGAACTCGCCGCGCCGGAGGCCGACTCGGACCGGTTCGTGTTCAGCGTCCGTCGGCGGCGGGGACGTGACGAGCAGGGCCTCCAGCCGTTCGTCCTGGTTCGCGTGGATGCCCCGGGACTCGCCGGCGGGGACGACGACCACGTCGCCCGGTCCAACCTTCCGATCGTCGTCCCCGTCCCTGACGAGGCCGCGCCCCGATTCGACGTCGATCACGACGTCGCTGTCGGGCGCGTGGACGGGGATGAACTGTCCCGGCTCGAAGTAGCCGAGCACCGCTTTCAGCCGATCGCTCCGGTAGATCTCCCGCGTCGAGAATTTCTCGTCGTCGTAGGTCCGCTCGGCGTCGAAGTCGGTCGCGACCATACCCGAGCGTCGGCGCGACACGGGGAAGAGACTTGACCGGAATATGTTCGGCACTCGATCGGGTCGACCGGTCGAAACGGGCCCGTCACGAACGTCCCGTCTCGACGCGACCCAGGAAGAAAGGCACTTCCGCCCGCACCCCGTCTCACCCGCTGTGAGCGCTGACGCCCCGCGCCGCGTCGAAGTCCACCCCGATCGGGAGGTCGTCGTCGAGTTCGATCCCGACCTGACCTTCGAGTGCGTCGACGACTGCACCTGGTGTTGCCACCACGGGGTCTTGCTCTACGATCGGGACCTCCTCGAACTGGCCCAGCGGGCGAACCTGGCGGAGACGACGACCGACTTTCGCGGCGAGAAGTTCGTCGCCCGCGAGGAGAAGGGGCGCGACGAGCACGTCGCCGACGACGGCCACGCCTGCGCGTTCCTCCGCGAGGACGGCCTCTGTACACTGCACCTGGAAGAGGACTGGAAGCCGACCCGGTGTTCGGTCTTCCCGCTCGGCGTCTGGCGCGAGGACGGCGACCTCCACGTCGACATCCGGGACTCGGCACACGACCACTGCGAGGGGCTGAACGTCAGCGATCGGCGGGTGATCGAGCACCTCGACGCTTTCCTGCCCGAACTGCTGTGGGACCTCGAGAATCCGGATTCGGACCGGGTACTGTAGTCCGATCCCGATCGATCATCGTCGCCGTGGTGGTTCCCAACTGAGAGGAGCCTGCTATCGAGTGCCGTGCTACCACGACTCTCCAACCATTTAAACGTGCGGCGCTCGTAGTGAAGGTGTGACAGAAAACTCCGGGCGACGGAACCTCCGTATGCCCAACAGTGACGAAGTATTCGCCGTCGTAACCGAACACCTCGGGGGCAACCACGTTCAGCTCCGCTGTGAGGACGGCGAAGAGCGTCTCGGCCGCATTCCCGGGCGGATGAAATACCGCACCTGGATCGAGCAAGACGACATCGTCGTCGCCGAGCCCTGGGACTGGCAGGACGAGAAGGCCACGATCGAGTGGCGCTACACCAGTCAGGACGCCGATCAGCTGCGCCGCGAAGGCCATATCGACTGATACCCATTCTTGTCTAGCGGGTCGAGCCGAGACCGCTCTCAATGACGATTAGGACGCCAGCGACGCCACACGCGAGTGACGACACCGGATCACCGATCGGCCCCAACGACGGGACCCGGGAACCGATCGTGCGATCGATCGTGACGGCGACGCCCGGTTATTCGGTAGCCGCGAACTCCTCGACGATGGCGTCGCAGAAGGCATCGAGGTCGTCCGGATCACGGCTCGTGACCAGTCCGTCGTCGACGACGACCTCCTCGTCGACCCACTCCCCGCCCGCGTTTCGAACGTCGGTCTGCAGGCTGGGATAGGACGTCAGCGTCCGGCCCTCGACGACGTCCGCCTCGATCAGCGTCCACGGTCCGTGACAGATGACGCCGGCAGGCTTGCCGTCCGTCAGGTGCTGCCGGAGGAGATCGACCGCGTCCTCGTCGGTCCGGAGCGTGTCCGCGCCGACGGTTCCGCCCGGGACGAGCAGGGCGTCGTAGTCGGCGGCCGAGACCTCGTCGAACGTCTCGTCGACCGCGTAGGCGTCGCTCCAGTCGAGATCGTTATTGACGGTCCGGCCGTCCCCGGATTCGCTCCCCAGAACCACGACCGTCGCACCGGCGTCGGACACGGCCTCCCTCGGTTCCGTGAATTCGATCTCTTCGCTCCCCTCCGGGGCGAGGAAGAACCCTACCGTCGTGTTTTCGAGCGGCTGGCGATCAGAATGACTCATCGGTCGATCCTGAGGCCGGGAGCGGGGAAACGGTTCGACTTTCCGTTGCAACGCCGCCGTCACCGCGTCGCTCGCTTCCACTCTTTCAGCCCGAGAATCTCGCCATCGAGTGCGTTCCGATCGGCCTCGGTCGCCGCCCAGACGAACATGCCGGCGATCGACTCGGGGTCGCGACCCTGCCCGCCGGTGAGGTCGGTCGCGATCTGTCCGGGTTCCAGACAGCCGACGGCGTACGCGGTATCGGCGGCGAACGCGCGGACGATCGCTTCGGCCGTCGCCTTCGAGATCGCGTAGGAGCCGTAGCCGGGTTTTGCCGTACGAGCGATCGCACCGGTCGGGACGAGGACGCGCGCCCCCTCGTTCAGGTGGGGAAGCGCCTCGCGGATCGTCGCGAAGATGCCGCGGCCGTTCGTGCGCCAGTGGTCGTCGAACGCCGCGTAGGATTCCCGATCGGTGGGCGTCTCGCCCGGGTCGCCGTGGTAGACGCCCGCCGCCGCGACGACGACGTCGATCCCGCCGCCCTCGCCGGTTCGCGAGGCCGTCTCCACGAGTCGTTCGACGTCGTACTCGTCGCGGACGTCGGTTCGGACCCCGTCGACGGCCCCGCTTCCATCGATCGTCGCAAGTGCATCGACGGTTTCGTCGATCGCGTCCCCGTCCCGCGCGCCGACGACGACGGTCGCACCCGCGGTCGCGAACGCTTCGGCGACTGCCCGTCCGATGCCACGCGTGCCGCCGGTCACGACGGCGGTCGTGTCGTCCATACGCCTGCTACGAGGGGGAGCCTCAGAAACCCACTGACTTCCGGCAAGACGGACGTCTCGAACTGGTGTCAGTGCCGACAGCGAGAGAGTCGATCGTGTCGGATCAGTGAACGCTGACGCGGTGCTACCGTCCGAACAGCCGCTGGTATAGGCTGCGCTCGGACGGACGTTCGGCGAGCAGGACCGAACAGCCGACGTCGTCGATCACGTCCATGTGCAGCGATCCGGTCACGAGCCGTGAGAGGAGGCCGCGTTCGGTCGCCCCGATGAGCATCATCGTGTGATCGCTCGCCGCCCGGCAGATCGCCGCCTCGACGTCCCCGCTGTCGTCGACGATGAGGTTCGCGTCCGCGAGGTCGTGATCGGCGGCCCACTCGCCGAGGAACTGTTCCGCACGATCGTGTTCGGAGGATTCGTCGGCGACGTACAGCAGGGTCACCTCGGCACCGACGGTCCGGCGGAGGGTCCGGGCCACCTCGGCGCTCAGGTCCGAGTCCGGCCCGCCCGCGGTCGGCAGGAGGATCCGCGAGGTGTCCAGCCCGCGGTCCTTGAACACGAGGAAGTCACACGGCAGTTCGCTGGTGAGTTCGCTGAGCGGGCGCTCGGCGCGGGCGGCGTCCCACAGCTGGTTCGCACCCCACCCCATCACGACGAGGTCCGTCCCCGACCGTTCGGCCGTGGTGAAGATCTCCTCGAACGATCGGTGGGAGACGACCGTCGAGGTCTCACAGTCGACGTCGTACTCGGCGACGAGGTCGCGAACGTCCCGGAGCTGGTTGTCCGACTCCGAGACGATACGCCGGTGCTGGCGGCTTCCGTAGTTCGCCGACGGCCGCTCGGGAACCTGGACGATGTGGGCGACGTGGACGGTTCCCGACTCGTGGCCCTCCGCGAGCATCGCGGCGAGTTCGACGGTCGACGACTCGGTCCGCGGGTTCGCGATCGGGACCATAATCCGGTAGGATTCGTCGTCCGCGGCCGTCCGCTCGCCGGTGTCGATCAGCGGGACGTACGATCGGCCGACGAACCCGCCGAACAGCCACTCGCGGGCGGAGAGGCGGCGCTCGCTACCCGCGAAGCGGGCTGATTCGAGCCGTTTCTCGCTCGTCTGGTAGTAGTTGACGACGGTCACGAGCAGGATGCCGCCGAGCGTGTTGCCGAGCAACACCGGGAGCACGAACTCGGTCGCGCCGACGAAGAGGCCGAGCTGGCCGGCGAAGACGAGATAGAGCATCTCGGTGAACGAGACGACGACGTGGAACAGGTTCCCCAGCGGGATCGCGAGGAACGCGAGGTAGACGACCACGAGCCGCGAGATCGTGTCCCGCGAGGCGAAGGTCACCCAGACGACGCCGGCGACGATCAGGCCGGCGAACGCGGCCTTGAAGAACAGGTCCCACCACGCCGTTTCGATCCCGTGGGTCGCGATGGTCATCGCCGCTTCTTCCGCCGGCTCGTCGAAGACGCCGCCCCAGGTGAGCGCGGCCGCGCCCAGGGCTCCGCCGGCGAAGTTCCCCGCGAGTACGATGACCCAGTGACGAAGCAACGCCGGCAGGCTGGCCAGTCGCTCGATCGTCAGCGCGACTGGCGGGAGCGTGTTCTCCGTGTACAGCTGGTAACCGCCGATGATGATGTAGATGAACCCGAGCGGGTACAGCAGGGAACTGAGTATCGGGTGGCCGTCCGTCGCACCGTACAGCGACGCGTACAGCAGGAACGTGATCGTGATCGCGAACCCGGCGGCGAGGCCGCTGAAGAAGAGTTCGCGGTTGCCGGACGTGATCTCTTCGTCCGCCGCCGCGACGATCCGCTGGAACACCTCGTCGGAGGAGAACCGATCGCGAACGACCGACCCCACCGCGGGCGCACCGTGTCTGGATCGCTCGACTGCCTCGCGGACGGAATCTTCCTCGGACTGCTCGGGGGCCTCCACGGCCGATTCCTCGGGAGGTCCGGCATCGAGGTGGCGAGGGCGTTCGGAATCACTCATTGGTGGCTCCAGTCGGTTCACTAACTAAGCGTTTGGCTTTCGGATCGATCGAACGGGGCTATCGGCGCCCGTGGCGGCGCTGGCCGGTCGATCCCGACCGCCGATCCGGCGCTCGTCGAGCCACGATTTCGATCGGCGGCGACGTCGATCCGGTCCGGTCGGTGTGGACAGGTTCGCGATCGGCGACGGCGAAATGCACGCGGCGATAGCGGAACCCTACGTACGTATGACTCACATTTAACATGGAACCGACACTGTAATATCACATGGAATCGCTGGCCGGAGAGTCGGTCGTCGTGATCGGGGCAGGCGTCGGCGGGCTGTCGACGGCCTGCTACCTCGCCGACGCGGGTGCCGACGTGCGAGTCATCGAGAAGAACGAGCAGCTAGGCGGCCGCGCGAGTCGCCTCGAACGTGACGGGTTCCGGTTCGACATGGGGCCGTCGTGGTACCTGATGCCCGACGTCTTCGAGCGCTTCTTCGCCGAATTCGATCGGACGCCGACCGACTACTACGACCTCACGCACCTCGATCCCCACTACCGGATCTTCTTCAAAGACGGCGATCGCGTGGACGTGACGGCCGACATCGATCGGACGAAAGCACTCTTCGAGGAGTACGAGGAGGGTGCGGGCGAGGCCCTCGAACGCTACCTCGAGAAGTCGAAGGAGAACTACGAGGTCGGGATGGAACACTTCGTCTACGAGGACCGATCGCGACTGCGTGACTACCTGGACCTCGACGTGGCCAGGCAGGCCCGCGGCCTCTCCCTGCTCGGGTCGATGCAGGGTCACGTCGAGAAGTATTTCGACCATCCGAAACTCCAGCAGATCATGCAGTACACGCTGGTGTTTCTCGGCGGGTCGCCGAAAAACACCCCGGCGCTGTACAACCTGATGAGCCACGTCGACTTCAACCTCGGCGTCTGGTACCCCGAGAACGGTCTCGGCGGCGTCATCGACGGGATCGTCGACCTCGGCCGGGAACTCGGCGTCGAGTACGACACCGATCGGCCGGCGACCGCGATCAAGGGCCGCGAGGGCGCGTTCCTGGTCGAGACGCCGGACGGCCCGCTGCGGCCGGATCTCGTGGTCAGCAACGCCGACTACGCCCACACGGAACAGGAACTGCTCCCGCCCGAGCGGCGCGGCTACGACGCCGACTACTGGGAGTCCCGGACCTACGCGCCCTCCGCGTTCCTGCTCTATCTCGGCGTCGAGGGCGACGTCGAGGACCTCGAACACCACACCCTCGTGCTCCCGACCGACTGGGAGGAGCACTTCGACCAGATCTTCGAGGACCCGCAGTGGCCCGGCGACCCCGCCTACTACCTCTGCGTCCCCTCGAAGACCGACGACTCCGTCGCCCCCGAGGGTCACAGCAACCTGTTCGTCCTCGTCCCGATCGCGCCGGGGCTCGATGACACGCCCGAACGCCGCCAGGAGTATCGCGACCTGATCCTCGAGGACATCGCCGCCAACACCGGCACCGACCTGCGAGATCGGATCGTCGTCGAGGAGACCTTCTGCGTCGAGGACTTCGCCGATCGGTACAACAGCTTCAAGGGGACCGCACTGGGGATGGCCCACACGCTCCGCCAGACCTCGCTCTTCCGGCCGCCCCACCGATCGAAGGCAGTCGAGGGGCTGTACTTCACCGGCTCGTACACGACGCCCGGGATCGGCGTCCCCATGTGCCTGATCAGCGGCGAGTTGACCGCGGAGAAGGTGATCGAGGATTACGGACGGCCGAAACCGACGGACAATGTCCAGTGACGGCCATGCCCGGGAACTCGACGTCGATCGCGAGTTCGGGGACGAGATCGGATCCGGGTCCGGAATCCATATCGGGCTCGGAGTCGGCACGGGGACCGAAGTCGGACTCGGACCCGGGTCGGGAGTCAGATCCAGAACCCGGGTCGCCGATCGCCGACGGGGACGGACGAGGTCTGCGCGATCGGCTCTCGTACCTGGTGACGCTATCGCGGCCGCGATTCTGGCTCTACCTCGCGGGACCGGTGCTCGTGGGCGTCGCCTACGCCGCCGACGGCGTCGGTGACCTCACCTCGCCCGCGGCCGCCGTGTTGTTCGCCTACTTCCTCCTCCCGGCGAACGTCTTCCTCTACGGGATCAACGACGTCTACGATCGGGAGATCGACGCCGCGAACCCGAAGAAGGAGGACCGGGAGGCACGGTACCGGGGCCAGCGGTGGGTTCCGGCGGTCGTCGCCGCCTGTGGCGTTCTGGCGCTCCTGCTCCTCCCGCTCGTCCCGGCTGCGGCGTGGCCGTGGCTCGCGGCGTTCCTCGTTCTCGGGGCCGCCTACAGCGCACCGCCGGCGCGGTTCAAGACGACGCCCCTGCTCGACTCGGTCTCGAACGGGCTCTACGTCACGCCGGGGATCGCCGCCTACGCCGCCGTCGCGGGCACGCAGCCGCCGTTGCTGGCGATCGCGGGCGGGTGGCTGTGGGCGATGGGGATGCACACGTTCTCGGCGATTCCGGACATCGACCCCGATCGAGCAACCGGGATCCGGACGACGGCGACGGTGCTCGGGAAGCGTCGAACCTACGCCTACGTCGGCGCGTGCTGGCTCGCGAGCGCCGTCGCCTTCGGGGCGCTCGACGTCCGGTTGAGCGCGCTCATGGCCGTCTACCCCCTGCTCGTCGCGGCCATCGCCACCGCGAGCGTCGCCGTCGATCGGGCCTACTGGTGGTTTCCGGCGATCAACACCGTCGTCGGCGCGGCGCTGACGATGGGCGGCCTCTGGAGGCTCTATGGATAGTCTCTCGACGCGGTCCCACGACTGGACGCGAGCGGCAGTCCAGCGGCGACTCGAGACGATCGTCCGCGAGAACCGCTTTACGATCGCGGTCGTCTTCCCCGTCGTCGGGGCGGTGACGCTCGTGGCCAGCGCCGAGGGACTGCTCCCCGATCCGCTCTCGTACAACCCGTTCCTGATCCTGTTCGGGACGCTGGTCATGCGATCGCCGCTCGTCGTCGGCCTCCTCCCGCGGATCGACCGGCGGGCCGTCGGCGCGCTCGGCGTCCTGACGGCGTTTACGTACGCGATCGAGATCGTCGGGGTCCGAACAGACTGGCCCTACGGGGCATTCGAGTACGGGATCCGGCTCGGACCGATGCTGTTCGGGGAGATCCCGCTCGCCTTGCCCCTGTTTTTCGTCCCGCTGGTACTGAACGCGTACCTGCTCACCCTGCTGGTCCTCCGCGGGTGGGCCGAAAACCCCGTCGTTCGGCTGGGGACGGCGATCGCCGCCATCGTCGGGATCGATCTCGTGTTGGACCCCGCCGCCGTCGCGATCGGGTTCTGGGCCTACCTCCCGCCAGGGGGGTACTACGGCGTTCCCGCCTCGAACTACGGCGGCTGGCTCCTCTCTGGCACCGTCGCCGTCGTGCTGGTGGATCTCGCGTTCGATCGGGCGGCGCTCCGAGAGCGCGTTCGAACCTGCGAGTTCGTCCTCGACGACCTGGTGAGCTTCGTCCTGCTATGGGGATCGATCAACGTCCTCTACGGCAACTGGCTCGCGGCCGGCGTGGCCGGCATCTTCTGTCTCGGCCTGTTCAGTACGGACCGCTACGATCGCGAACTGGTGTGGACGGCACTGCCGATAGGCGGGTAGCGGTGGCAGCCTCGAGTCCGAAGCCGGTACCGGCTCGACGCGGGAGCCGTGTCGAGAGAATCCGTCCTGACCGCCCAACCCCACTCACACGAACAGGTCGCTGAGCGGTTCGCCGAACTGAAGCAATAGCACGACGGCAGCGAGCGTGATAGTCAACCAGACGGCGAGGGTGATCGCGGTCGTCCGAACGCCGTACCGATCGATCGCGAGCGGATCGTGTCCCGAATCAGTACACGTACGAGACGATCAGGATCGCCGTTTCGACGAATTTCGTCCCACGATATAGGGGAGTTGCCGTCACCGCGTCGGAACGCGATCGCCCGGATCCGGTCGGTGGCGGTCCTGGCCGACGGTCGGAATCGCCGAGACGCGCTGGAACACCGCCTCGGGGTCGCGGTTCCAGTGCCAGTGCCAGCGGGTTTTCGCGAGACACCACAGCTTTCGCGCCGTCGACAGCGACGGCTCGGTCGAGAGCACGTCGTACTCCTGCTCGCGGATGATGGTGTGGTGTTCGGCGTAGAGTACGGCCGCGAGCAGGACCGGAAGCTGGCAGTCTTCGGGGAGATACCGGATCCCGGCGACGCCCTCCCGGTAGAGGTCCTCCGTCCGTCTGAGTTCCTCGGCCATCGCCGCCCCGAACGAGTCCGAGTACTCGAGCCGTTCGATCTGCTCCTCCGGGACGCCGTGTGCACGAAGGGTCTCCTGGGGAACGTAGATCCGATCGCGTTCGACGACGTCCTCACGGACGTCCCGCAGGAAGTTCGTCATCTGGAAGGCTTCTCCCAGTTTGACCGCGTGTGGAAGGGCGGTCTCCGGGTCGTCGGGTTCCATGATCGCAGTCATCATCACGCCGACCGCGGCGGCCGAACCGCGCATGTACGCCTCGAGATCGGCGTAGGTCTCGTACCGGTGGCGATCGATGTCGGTCGCCATCGCGTCGAGGAACTCCTCGACCTCCTCGTCGGCGATGCCGTACCGCTCGCGCAGTTCCTGGAACGCCACGAGGACGGGGTCGTCCGGTTCGACCTCACCCAGCGCCTGTGCCCGGAGTCGCTCGAGTTCCGCCCGCTGTTTCTCGGGCGGAACGTCGGCCGCATCGTCGACGACTTCGTCCGCGATGCGAAAGAACGCGTAGAGGACGTGCGTCGCATTGCGGACGCGCTCGGGGAGAAACCGTGTCGCGAGGTAAAACGTCTTGCCGGTCCGTTTCTGGATCGCTTTGCCAGCGTCGATATGTTCCTGTTGCATTCTCGTCCTCGTGTCAACCTGACTTCAGTCGGGTGTCTATGGTACAACAGGAGTATATAAAAGGCCTATCCCTCACTAGTAGGGTGAGTTTATTCTCCGCTGAACAGTTCCTCCAGCAACTTTCGCTGGGCCGTTCGCAGGTGCTGGTGGAACGTCGATCGGGAGATGTCCATCGTCCGGGCGAGGTCCTCGCCCGAGACGTTTCGCGGCCACGCGAAGTAGTCCGCGTAGTAGGCCTTCCGCAGCGCCGTTAGCTGGCGGTCGGTCAGTTTCGTTTCGAGCCTGGCCGCCAGGTCCTGTGGCGTCCGCGTCGGTTCCTCGCTCTCGTGGTAGCTGATCAACTCGACGCGATCGTACCGGTCCGCGAGCAGGTCGTAGGCCGATCGTGCCGACTGTCCGGTCGGGAGTTCGACGGACAGGTCCGCGATCCCGTCACCGGCGTCGAACCGGCGGATCACCGCACCGTGTTCGCTCAACGCGGTCACGACGTCCGCGTCGACGGCGACCTCGAGCAAGGTTCCGCCGTCGTGTTCCGACAGTTCCGTCACCGCCGAAACCGCGTCGAATTCCGCCACGGCCGCCGCGACGTCGTCGTCCCGATCGACGTGGAAGAAGACCAGCGGGGTGCCATCCCGATCGTACGTGAGCCCCCGATAGGAGACGTCAGCGTCGAGTTCGTCGGCGAGCGCCGTGACGAACAGCGACGGATCCTCGATCGCCAGTTCGAGTTCCACGACGGTATCGATCGTGAGCATGCGACGGGCCTCGATCGCGTTCATCGCGGTCGCGATCGTCCCGGCGAGCGACTCGAGGACGAGCAGTTCCCGCTCCTCGAAGACGTCCGGTTCGTCGGCGAACAGCACGAGCACGCCGTACGTGACGTCGCCGTACTCGAGCGGGAAGGCGGCGACCGACTGGAATCCCGACCCGGCCCCGGTCGGCCACCACCGCTCGGCGTCCGCGAACGTCTCCACGTCCTGGACGACCGCTGGCTCGCCGTCCTCGAGCGCCCGGACGGCCGGATGCGATCGCCCCGACTCGAGGACGAGTTCGCCGTCCTCCAGCGGCAGATCGCCGGTGCTGGCCCACTCGCGGGGCGTGATCCGCTGGTTCGTGACGTCGACACGTCCGATCCACGCGAGGACGTACGAGTCGGACCCGATCAGCCGCTCGCAGACCCGGCGTTCGATCTCGGGCCGCGTCCCGGCACCGACCGCGGCGTCGGTCACGTCCCGGACGAGTCCGTCGATTCGCTCGAGCACGTGTTCGAGCGCCGCCCGTTCGTCGCGAAGCCGATCGGACGTCGCCTCGGTCTCGAGTTCGGCCAGTTTCCGATCGGTGATGTCGAGGTGGACCACGGAGACCCGGGGTTCGTCGTCGACCGCGAACCGACTGGCCCGCATCAGGAACCACTGCTTTTGCTCGGGGGAGTGACAGGGGTACTCCATCGAGAACGTCTCCCGATCGCCGTCGAGGACCGCCTCGAGGCCGGCGACCGCCCGTGCGGCGTGCTCGTCGTCGGCGTCCGCCGCCGTGGCGACGTAGTTGACGCCGACGTCGTCGGGGTCCGATCGTTGCTCGGTGCCGAATTCCCGCCACGAGCGGTTCGTCAGGAGAATGTCGCCATCGTCGTCGAGAACAGCGACCGTGATGGGGAGCGTATCGAGGGTCGCTGCGGCGAGCGAGTGCCGTTGGACCATCGAGAGATGCTTCGTCGCGAATCGGCTTAACACGCATGCCCCGTGGTCAGCCGTCGGTCGCTGCCACGGGGTCCGGGGCGGCCGCCCGGCGACCGTCCCCACTGGATCGGGCTAGTCGAGCAGTTCGTCGCGCAACATCGGGATGAACGTCCCGATGTCGGTGACCATCCCGATCGCCTGGGCGCTGCCGCGATCGAGCAATTGGGTGACAGTGGCGGGGTTGATGTCGACGCAGACGGTCTTCGTCGTGGAGGGGAGGCAGTTCCCGACGGCGACGGAGTGCAAGAGCGTCGAGAGCATGAGCACGAGATCGGCCTCGTGGGCCTGTTCGCGGATCGCGTCCTGGGCCTCGATCGCGTCGGTGATCGTGTCCGGGAGCGGGCCGTCGTCACGGATCGATCCAGCGAGCACGTAGGGAACGTCGTTCGTGACGCACTCGTACATCACGCCTTCGTCGACGATGCCCTCCTCGACGGCCTCGGGGATGCCGCCGACGCGGACGATCTCGCTGATCGTGTAGATGTGGTGTTTGTGGCCCTTCCGGGGGTGTTCGAGCGACTCCGTGTCGACCCCGAGCGAGGTGCCGTACAGGTCGCGTTCGAGGTCGTGAACGGCGAAGCCGTTGCCGGCGGACAGCGCGTCGATGTAGCCCGCGCGGACGAGGTCGGCCAGGGCGTTCCGGCCGCCGGAGTGAACGATCGCCGGGCCGCAGACGACGAGCACGGTGCCGTCGTTCTCGCGGACTTCGCGCATCTCGTCGGCGATCTCCTCGATCAGCGATGCGGACGGGCGCTCGCTGGAGACCCCTCCCTGCATGAAGCCGAAGGAACTGCCCCCGTTGCGCGGTCGTTCCGGCGGTTCGACGCGAATCCCGGTGTCGCCGGTGACGACGAGGTCGCCCTCCTCGACGGCGTTGAGCACTTTCGTGGTGACGCGGGGGCCGTCGTCATCGTCGGTCCGTTCGACCACCAGCGCGCAGTCCATCTCGACGTCTTCGACTGCAACCCACTCGCCGTCGACGCGGACGTAGGTCGGGTGGTTCGTCGTCGAGTAGAAGTCGACGGGGACGACCTGGTCGTCGGGTGCGGCCTCCAGCGTGGCGTCGCGGGGATCGGCGACGGTCGCACCCTGTTGATTGAGTTCGTGGAGGATGGCCCGCAGATCCTCTGCGGTGTCGGCCAGCACCCGCATCCGGCAGTACGTCTCCTCGTGTTTGTGGCGGCCGACCTCGAACTCCTCGACCTCGAACTCGCCGCCCATGTCCATCACGACCCCGAAACAATTGCCCATCGTCCCCGAGTCGATGATGTGACCCTCGAGTTCGACGGTGCGCGAAACTGTCATTGGGGAGGGGTTGGCGGTCCGGGACCGTGAATGTGTGCGTCTCAGTTCGGCACTGCCGATCGCCCGGAGAGTTCTTCGAACCCGACAGTTCAGCGAAGGGAAATTTAAGTAATTGGGGTATCCATCCGCTCGTATGTATCGATTCGTCCTGTTCGTCACGGTATGCGTCCTCACAACGCCGATGCTCACTGCGGGGGCCGTCGGGGCGAGCGAGGAGGTGACGGTAAGCGTGCACGTCGTCGACGACGACGGTGACGACGTCGCCGGCGCGACGGTGACCGCGACCTGGGATGGCGGTGAGGAGACGGAAACGACCGCCGCGAACGGCCAGACGCTCATCGACGTCCCGAACGGCGCGGACGTCTCGATCACCGTCGAGGACGACGCCCTCGTCCAGAACAACCCGCGAGAGATCGGCACCGTACGGAGCCACACCGACGTCACGGTCGAACTCTTCCCCGAGACCACCGCGACGGTCACGGTTACCGACGGTGAGGCCGCGATCGACGGAGCGACGGTCACGCTCACCAGGACCGACGACGATCGGGCGGCCGCGACGGGAACGACCGACGGTGACGGCGAGGTCACGGCGGAAGGGATCGAGGAGGGGCGGTACGACGTCGTCGTCGAACGGACGGGCTACTACGACGAATCCGCGGTCGTCGACTTCGCCACGACCGACGAGGCGTCGGTGGAACTGGAGTCGGGGACCGTCGACGTCTCGGTCACGGTCACCGACAGCTACCTCGACGCACCCCTCGAGACGGACGTGGGGTTCTACAAGGACGGCGACCACGACGCGACCGTCTCGACGGACGAAGACGGTCAGCGGACCATTCCGCTCGACGTCAACACGAAGTACACCGCCGTCGTCGAGAAAGACGGCTACGGCGAACCCGAACGCACCGTCGACGTCGGCGAGTCCGATCGCACCGTCAGCTACGAGATCGAACGGGCACCCGCAGTAACTCTCGAGTCGACGAACGAACGCGTTCTCGTCGGCGAAACCGTCGGCGTCGGCGTCACCGACGAGTACGGCGAACCGATCGAGGGAGCCGAGGTCCGTCTCGACGGCGAGGCGGTTGCGACGACGGCGGCCGACGGCTCGGCGACGGTGCCGATCGACGAGGCCGGCGACCGCGAACTAACCGCCGTCACCGAGGACACGACCGCCGAGACGGTGACCGTCGAAGGTGTCGATCCGGACGCCGACGACGGGACCGTCGAGGGAGACGAGACGGACGAGCAGGCGGAAACCGAAACCGACGAGACGGACGACTCGGTCCCCGGCTTCGGTGCGCTGGTCGCGGCCGCCGCGCTTGCCGCCACGATGCTCGTCTACTCCCGGCGCTGAGGCCTGCGCTGAGCCGAGTTCGGTGCTGAAAGTATCGGTGCGTGGACCGAACGTGTCACCGATCGTATCGTAGTGATACTGTCCGACGAGTGCGCAACTGATCCCGCCGATTCGGTCGATCTGGGCCGTTTCGACCGCGTTCGTGGCAAAAGTTCACAGTGTCTGACATCGGGCCAAACGCTTTTCTACCTCTTCGTGGACAGCCTCCACGGAGATCACTCGTGTCGGACCACCAACTCACATCGAAGACGGTCGAGCTATGGATCCGTTCGTTCGCTCCCGTGACGACCGGTCCGACCCAGGAGCGGGCGCTAGAGCGGGTCGAGGCGCTCGAATCGGCCGCACCGATCGACGAAATCGAGATCAGCGTCTGGGGGAAACAGGTCGAGCGGACGAGCCGATCACGACGGATCCCCCAGCTGCGGACGATCGAAGCCAGGCTCGACGCGTTCGAACGGTGGGCGAACCGGACGGGCCGTTCCCTGGTCCCGTTCTTCCGGACGCGAACGGTCGAGTCCTCGATCACGGGTGACCGATACGAGGTGTGCAGACTGCCGACGATCGCCCTCGCGGAGTTCGCCGACGGCGAACTCGTCCACGTCGCCCCGTGTCGCGACGGCGATCGAACGATCGAGGTCTTCGACCGCCTCGACGCCCTCGAACGCGACGAGGCGACGGATCCGGTGGTCACGTACGAGGAGACGCACGCGAGCGACGAGTCGATCTCCGACCAGACGCGGTCCGGGCCGGACCGACGGAGTCTATTCGTCGGGCCGTCGCCGCCCGGGCCGAACTGACGGCGTGTCACACGCATCGCCGGCCATCCAACCCTGTCACTCGCGGTCCATCGCTCGGCCGATCCCCGGCCCGGCGCGGACCGCACCCGGCGTCGATCGCCGAGTGACGACCCCGCGAGCACGCGTCGTCGGCGGTCGGTACCGGCTCCGTGAAACCGGGACCAACATATATGCTACTCTATCGCATATGACGGCGTATGGCAGGTGAATCAGCGACGCTCGATCACTCGCGGTGCCGAAACTGTGGGTTCGAGGCACCCGGCGGCGCCGACGAGTGGCTTCGGATCGACGTCCCGAAACTCGGTCGAATGACCCAGTGTCCCGACTGCGAGAGTACGGACATCATCACGAAGCGGTAACTATCGGCATCCGGCACGGGGCAGGTCGCAGTCAGTGTCGCCCCCAGGAGCGCGTGCGTCGACCGATCGCCGTCGCCCCTGTCGCTGACCGCCGACGCGATTGCAGGCAGCACCCTTTTCGACGGATCGGCCCCACCACTACCCATGTCCGAAGACCGACCGACCGCGGACGAACTGCGCCAGGGACTCACCGTAGAGATCGTCCAGGGCGACCAGGACGTCCAGTCGACGGAGCGAGAACCGATCGTCGGCGAAATCGGCACGATCTACGGGGACGAACCCGCCGGCCCGGAGGTCGAACTGAAAAGCGGCGTCGTCGGGCACGTCCAGTCGATCGTCCACGACGAGTCGTCGACGCGCTGATCGCGTCCGAGAGGCTGCCGGCCGAATCGATTTTTGTCGGGCCGTCGTCGTCAGGGTATGGCAGACTCCGGGGTAGTCGCGCTCGTCCGTGACGTCACCGCAGTCGCTCGCGAGCGCCAGATAAGCGTCAAATCCGCCGGCCTCGCCTACCACGCGTTCAACACGCTCGTTCCCCTCGTCATCCTGTTGCTCGTCGGCATTACGGTCGTCGACGCACTCGAACCGCTTGTCCGGACCCTCGAGTCGGCGATGGGCCTCGAGGGAACGGTGACCGGTGACGGACTCGAGGGCGTGACCGGCGACGGGAGCACCGACCTGGTCCGGGCTGGCCTCCTGGCGTTCGTGATCCTGCTGTGGAGCGCGGCCCGCTTGTTCCAGGCGGTCAACAGCGCCTTCACC
Source organism: Halosolutus amylolyticus (assembly GCF_023566055.1). Taxonomy (NCBI): domain Archaea; kingdom Methanobacteriati; phylum Methanobacteriota; class Halobacteria; order Halobacteriales; family Natrialbaceae; genus Halosolutus; species Halosolutus amylolyticus. The sequence goes on from NZ_JALIQP010000002.1 coordinate 571,855, forward strand.
GACGTGTACGGCGCGCGAAGGGAGCAGTCGTACGTCGGAAACGCGGCCCGAGTGACGATCGTGACGGCCGTCAACGCCGCGCTCGCCACGGCGACGTTCGCGGTCGGCGTCGCACTGGTCGGCGTCGTCGGCGTGAGTCTCTCGATTTTCCTCGGCGGCGTCCTGGCCGCCGCGGCCAGCAGCCTCCTCCTCGCAGTGGTCCTGTGTGCGCTCTTCCTGCCGATGTACTACCTCTTTCCCCACACCGGCGTCTCGATCGGGGAGGTGCTCCCCGGAACGGCGTTCGCCGCGCTCTCGTGGACCGCGCTGGCGATCGGCTTTCGCGTCTACGTCGCGACCGCCGAGAGCGTCGCGCTGTTCGGAATCGCCGGCGCGATCCTGCTGATCCTCACGTGGGTCTACCTCGGCGGGCTCTGCCTGCTCCTCGGGGCCGTCCTGAACGCCGTCCTCGCCGATCGGGTCGAACCCGAGACGGGCTGGATTCCAATGCGAGACGTCTGGTCGAAATACGCCTGACGGCCGTTTTCGCCGGTAAAAGGGAGGCGGACTGCTCGATCAGAGGTCGGCGGCGTCGAACTGGGAGTAGCCGACGACGAACGGCACGACGAGCCAGAGCGCGAGCACGAGGAGGCCGACCTCGGGCGAGGCGTAGAACGGCTCTGCCGCCTCCGGGCCAGCCTCGACGCCGACGCCGCCGCCACTGGGTTCGGCCCCGGCGACGTCCGCGAGATCCGGCAACAGCGCGACGACCGACGAGAGGTACGCCGAGGAGGGCGAGAGCTGCATGACGAAGAACACCCAGTCGGGGATCGATGCCGGGAGCGTGAACCCCTCGACGACGTAGAGGATCCCCATCGGAACGACGTCCCAGAGCAGTTCGAAGACGACGAAGAACCCGAGCGCCAGCGTCGTCGCCCGCGACGTCGAACCGGTCGTCGCGGAGATGCTCACGACGATGCCCGCGTAGATGGCCGCGAAGGCCAGCGTGGCGAGTACGAAGAGCAGGGTCGCGGCGAGGTCGATCTCACCGAGGAGCGCGGCCCCGATCCCGAGGCCGACCAGGAGCCCGACGGCGAGACCGAACGCGAGCACCCCGGCCCGGCCGAAGAGTTTGCCGACGAACACGTGTCGCCGGTTCGTCGGGAGCGAGAGCAACAGTTTGATGCTCCCGAGTTCGCGCTCGCCGGCGAGGGACTTGTAACAGACCACGATCGCCGACAGCGGGACGAACAGGCCGACGAGACCGATCGTGAAGAAGATCAGACCGCCGAAGGTGGCGCCAGTCGTCGAGCCGAGCAACTCGGGTGCCTCGACGTAGGCGTAGGTCGAAATGACCGACAGCACCACGAAGATAGCGACGAGCGCCCACAGGGCCCGCGACTGGACGGCGTCCCGGAAGTCCTTCTTCGCGATCGTGAGCCAGGTCATGCCAGCACCTCCCGCTCCTCGTTCGTGTAGCGGACGAACAGGTCCTCGAGCGACGATTCGGCGACCGAAAAGTCCTGAATGGGAACCACCTCGGCGTCGATCGCGTGCAGGACGGCGAACTTCGAGACGCCGTCGACCGTCACCCTGAGTCGGCCGTCCTGGATCGACGCGCTCCCGACGCCGTCGAGGGCCGAGGCCTGCTCGACGATCCCTTCGTCGAGCGGCGAGGCGTAGACGTACAGCGTCTCCCCGGTCTCGCTCGCGTTGCGAAGGCCGTCGATCGTGTCGACGGCGACGAGGTGGCCGTCGTCGATGATCGCGACGCGATCGCAGACCGCCTCGACCTGCTCCATGACGTGACTCGAGAAGAAGACGGTCGTTCCGCGGGCGTTCTCCTCGCGGATGATCTCGCGCATCTCGCGGGCCCCGTTCGGATCGAGACCGGTCGAGGGTTCGTCGAGCACGAGCAGGTCGGGATCACCGACGAGCGCCATGGCGAGGACGAGACGCTGGCGCATCCCCTTCGAGTAGCCGCCCGCCTTCCGATCGGCTGCGTCGGCGATCCGGACTCGCTCGAGCAGCGCCATCGGATCCTCGTCGGCGCCTTTCATCTCGACCGCGAACTCGACGTGCTGGCGGCCCGTGAGCCGATCGTAGACGTGGTAGCCGTCGGGCAGGACGCCGGTCCGTCGCCGGACCGCCTCGCCCTCCGTCTGCGCGTCGTGGCCGAGCACGGTCACGCTCCCCTCGGTCGGGCGGATGAAATCGAGCAGGGTGTCGATCGTCGTCGACTTCCCCGCGCCGTTCGGGCCGAGAAAGCCGAAGATTTCGCCCTCCCTGACGGTCAGGTCGAGGTCGTCGACGGCCACGACGTCGTCGAACCGCTTCGTGAGTCCGTCGAGTTCAATCGCGGCCATACTCACCACCCCGGTACTCCGTCCGGCCGTTCGCGGCCGATGTAACGCGAGTCATGGCAGTATCAAAAGCGTACTCGGAGAAAAGTATTGTTATTCCACTTACATATTGACAGCGTCCCTACTCAAATATCTTTGAGCGAGCGGCGACGCGGTCGTACCGTTCGAGCGACGATCGCCGATCGGCCACGAAACGGCCGGGAGAGCGCTACGAACCCGGATCGATCGGATCGACGACGCCGTGTTCGTCGACGTCGATCGCCAGCGTCTCGTCGTCGAAGGCGAACTCGATCGTCGCGGCGAACGGATCCTCGGAGACCACGTCGGTCCGCACGGCCCCGGAGGTGACGTGTTCGAAGAACTCCCAGAGCGGCAGGGAAAACAGCGAGACGCCGTGGCTCCAGAAGTAGCCCACGACCGCCGGGTGGAACGCGGCCGTCACCTCGATCGGGAGCGTGATCACGAGGCCGCATTCGCGGCAGGTGCTGACGTGGACGGGGAACGATCGGTCCCCGTCGACGGGTTCGTTGGCGCGCGTGTCGACGATCCCGTAACACTCGGGGCAGACGTCGCCCTGGATCAGGATCACCGTGCTCCAGATCCGGTAGCCGAAGCTGTCGACGATCTCCGCGGGCGTTCGGTGGCGCGCCTGACTCCGGGGGAAGTAGTCCGTGACGAGCGTCGCGTCACACGCTCGACAGCGGACGACGAATCGGCCGTCGACGAGGGACGCGGCCAGTTCGTCCCCCTCGCAGAGCACGCACGCCCCGTCGACGGCTCGGTCCTCGAACGCCGTCGCGCTCGCGTACAGGTCCGATCGGATCGCGCGGACGATCTTGTCGCCGCCGTAGGTGAGTCGGTAGCCCTCGGACGTCTCGGCGACGAATTCGCCGACCAGCCGATCGAGGTGGTAGGAAAACTGCGACGTGCTGTCGACGTCGACCGCGTCGTACAGGTCGGTAAACGTCATCGGGTGGCCGTCGACGCCCACTTCTCTGGCCCGATCGGCCAGTACGACCAGTATCTCGAGTCGCTGGCGGTTTCCGAGCGATGCGATCGCGTCGACGACGTCGTCCTCGATTCGCGTCTCGTGATCTCGCGTCATCGTAGTGCCTTCCGCTGGTCGTCCCGAGGGGCCGCATCGTCTTCACGCTGTCCGCATACCGATGGCCGATCGATCTGGTCGGCGAGATCGTGACCGGCCCAGGACGCTGGAAACGAAGTCGCGGAGCGTTGCCCCCGTCGATCGAGACGTGTGCACGATCGACACGATAACCGATACCTTCTATCCCGTGACGTGCGTAGTGGCGACGAATGGGTACCGCAGGGTTCCACGCCACCCTACTCGTCGTCGGGTTCGAGGCGGAAGCGGCGGCAACCGTCGCGACCGACGACGTCCGCGAGGTATCGACCGCGAGCGAGGCCATCGAGACCGTGAGCGCGGGCGCGATCGACTGCGTCCTGACCGCGGGGACGCTCCCGGACGGGACCGGTCTCGGCCTGCTCGAGTCGATCCGCGAACGCGACCCCGCGCTCCCGGTCGTGCTCGCGCCGGCCGACGGCGACGAGGCGCTCGCGAGCGAGGCGATCGCAGCCGACGTCACCGAGTACGTCCCGCGCGAGGACGGACCGGACGCGCTCGCGGCAGCCGTCGATCGGGCCCTCGATCGGGGTCGGGACCGCCGGGAGCGGCGAGCGCAGGCGCGGCAGTTCGAGGCAGTCTTCGAGGATCCCGGGGCGTACTCGTGGGTCCTCGAACCCGACGGTCGGGTTCGACGGGCCAGCGACGCCGCGCTCGGAGCGATCGACGCGACTGATCGGGACGTCCGCGGGGAGTGGTTCTGGACGCTCCCGTGGTGGGACCGGACCGAGGACGGGCGATCGACGATCCGGGCCGCGGTCGAGCGCGCCGCCGACGGGACGATCGCGTACCGGGAACTGACCCGGACGGGGACGGACGACGGGGGCGGCGGGGCGCGGCCCCGAACCCTCGAGGTGACCATCCGACCGGTCCGGGACGAGTCGGGGACGGTCGTCTCGCTGCTGGCCGAGGCGACCGACGTCACCGAGCGGGTCCGACTGGAGGAGGAACTGCGCGAATCCGAGGAACTCCACCGCGTCACGCTGAACGAGATGACCGACACCGTCCTCATCACGGACGACGAGGGCGAGTTCACCTACGTCTGCCCGAACGTCCACTTCATCTTCGGCTACACGGACGACGAGATCCACGAGATGGGGACGATCGACGACCTCCTCGAACCGGACCTCTTCGATCGCGATCGGCTCGCCGAGGAGGGCGTGTTGACGAACGTCGAGTGTACGGCGACCGACAAGGCAGGGAGGGAACACACCCTGCTGGTCAACGTCCGCGAGGTCTCGATCCAGGGCGGGACGCTCCTCTACAGCTGTCGTGACGTGACGAAACGCAAACGCCGCGAGGAGGCGCTGACGGCGCTGCACGGGACCGCCCGCGAACTGCTCTACGCCGAGACCGATCGGGAGATCGCCGATCGGATCGTCGCGGACGCGGCGGACGTGCTCGACCTCGAGGCCAGCGCCGCGTTCCTGTTCGATACCGACGAGAACGTGTTGCGGCCGGCCGCCACCTCCGCGGTGATGGAACGGCTCCACGGCCCGTTCTCGTCCAGGCGGGCCAACGCCGACACGATCTCCGGACAGGTCTTCGTCGAGGGCGAGTCGCGATTCTTCGCGGACGTCCACGAGTCGCCCACGCTGTCGGATCCGACGACCGACGTCCGGAGTGCCGGGTTCGTCCCCCTGGGCGACCACGGCGTCTTCGTCGCCGGCTCGGCCGACGTCGACGCCTTCGACGAGGTGACCCGGGAACTGGCGGACCTGCTCGCGACGACCGCCGAGGCGGCGCTCGATCGGGTGGAGCGAGAGCGACGGCTCCGGGAGCGCGACCGGGAACTCAAGCGCCAGAACCGGACGCTCTCGCGGCTCGACGGGATGAACGAGATCATCAGAGAGATCGACCAGGCGCTGGTCGGGGCGGAAACCCGCACGGAGATCGAGGACGCCGTCTGCGAACGGCTCACCTCGGCCGATCGGTTCTCGTTCGCCTGGATCGGCACGACCGACCCCGCGGACGAACGGCTCGAGTCGACCGCCCACAGCGGGACGGAACGGGGGCGAGGCTACCTCGACAGCGTCCGTCTCGCCCTCCCGGACGGGACCGAACCCGCGGTCAGGACCGCGATCGAGCGCGAGGTTACCGTCGTCTCGAACGTGGTCGATCGGCTCCACGACGACCCGTGGCGCGAGGCCGCGCTCGCGCGTGACTACCAGTCGGTCGCGAGCGTCCCCCTCGCGTACGACGAGTTTACCTACGGCGTGTTGACCGTCTACGCCGATCGTCCCGACGCGTTCGACGAGACGACGCGGGCGGTGCTCGCGGAACTCGGGGAGACGATCGCGGCCGCGATCGCCGCGGTCGAGCGCAAACGCGCGCTGGTGACCGACTCGCGGACGCGCTTCGAGTTCGACGTCCACGACGACGGGTTCGTCTTCGCCAGGCTCGCGCGGGAGGCCGACGCCCGACTTTCCTTCGACGGTGGCGTCCGCCAGCACGAAGACGGGGCGTCCGTGTTCGTGACGGTCGAGGGGGCGTCCCCGCAAACCATCGCGTCCGTCGCCGCGGACCTGGTCGCCGTCGAAGACGCGCAGGTGATCACCGGCGACGGTGACGCGGGCGACGGAAACGGGACTGGCGGCGGTTCCGTCCTCCTGGAGCTATCGCGGCCGTTTCTCGCGCTCCGGCTCGCGGACCACGGCGTCGTGTTGCGAAGCGTCGAGGCGACGCCGGAGGAGGCGCGCGTCGTCGTCGACGTCCCGAGCACCGTCGACGAACGGGGTGGCGCGGCCGTCGTCTCGAACGCCTTCGACGACATCGAACTCCGATCGAAGCGAACTGTCGATCGGACCACCGCCCGCGACCTCCGGACGACGCTGCTCGATCGGCTGACCGATCGCCAGCTCGAGGTCGTCCAGCTGGCGTACTACGGCGGCTACTTCGAGTCGCCGCGGGCGAAAACCGGCGAAGACGTCGCGGAGACGCTCGACATCTCCCCGGCCGCGTTCTACCGCCACACCCGGACCGTCCAGCGAAAACTCTTCGAGGTCCTGTTCGAAGACGTCGGCCTCCCGGCAAATACTGCGCCAACGGTTGAATAGTGAACCCCCATTCGCGGGAGGGGCTAGTTATCTGAGGGACACACTCATCCTAATATCCCTAGTACAATACTAATGCGACGATCGCCCCCCGATCCGTTCGTCGTGACTACCATGAAAGACGTCACCTACGATCCCGAGGACGAATCGACCTACGAGTGTTTCAGTTGCGGGACCGTCGTCAACGCGTCGGCACCGGGTACGTGTCCGGAGTGTGGGGCCGACATGCGTAACCGACGGACACCGATCGAGTAGCGATGGCGTCTCACCAGCGTTCGACACCGAACCGGGAGCCACAGCGATCGCCGGACGAGAATCCCGAAACGGCGCTCGAGACCGCTCGTCGGCAACTCGCCCGCGCCGCAGAGTATCTCGAAATCGACGACACCGTCCTCGAGCGACTCAGATACCCCGGGAAAGTCCACGAGGTCACCGTCCCGCTCGAGCGCGACGACGGGAGCGTCGACGTCTTTACCGGCTATCGCGCCCAGCACGACAGCGTTCGCGGGCCGTACAAGGGCGGCCTCCGGTACCATCCCGACGTGACCCGCGACGAGTGCGTTGGCCTCGCGATGTGGATGACCTGGAAGTGCGCCGTGATGGACATCCCCTTCGGGGGCGCGAAAGGCGGGATCGTCGTCGACCCCAAGTCACTGAGCGACGACGAGACGGAACGACTCACGCGCCGGTTCACCCAGGAGATCCGCGACGTGATCGGCCCGAACACGGACATCCCGGCCCCCGACATGGGGACCGATCCGGCGACGATGGCCTGGCTGATGGACGCCTACAGTATGCAGGAGGGCGAGACCACGCCCGGCGTCGTCACCGGCAAACCGCCCGCGGTCGGCGGCAGTCGCGGTCGCGAGGAAGCGCCCGGCCGGAGCGTCGCGATCGTCACCCGCGAAACGCTCGACTATTACGACGAAGCGATCGAGGAGACGACCGTCGCCGTCCAGGGCTTCGGGAGCGTCGGCGCGAACGCCGCCCGCCTGCTCGACGAGTGGGGCGCGACGGTCGTCGCGATCAGCGACGTCAACGGAGCCGTGTACGACCCGGCCGGGATCGACGTGGCCGCGATCCCCTCCCACGACGAGGAGCCCGAAGCGGTCACCGACAACGCCGAGGGGACTCGCATCACGAACGACGAACTGCTTGCGGTCGACGTCGACGTGCTCGTGCCGGCGGCCGTCGGCAACGTCATCACCGAGGACAACGCCGACGACGTACGGGCCGAGTACGTCGTCGAGGGGGCCAACGGCCCGACCACGTTCGCCGGCGACGCGATCCTCGCCGAGAACGGAGTCCACGTCCTCCCCGACATCCTCGCCAACGCCGGCGGCGTCACCGTGAGCTACTTCGAGTGGCTCCAGGACATCAACCGCCGCACGTGGAGCCTCGATCGGGTCCAGGAGGAACTCGAGGCCGAGATGGTCGCCGCCTGGGACGCCGTCCGCGAGGAGGTCGAGACTCGGGACGTGACCTGGCGCGACGCCGCCTACATCGTCGCCCTCTCGCGGATCAGCGAGGCCCACGAGATGCGCGGGCTCTGGCCCTGATTCCGGTCCCCCGTTCCTCACACTCCTCCCGACACTCGACCCTGCGGAGCGATACTGCCCGTACCTTTTTTCGCCACCGCCGAGTCGCCCTCAGTAATGGAATCGCCGCTCGCGTTCCTCCTCGTCGCCGTTCTCGCCGTCCAGCTTCCGATCGCCGTCCTCGTCGCCGTCGACGCGCGGCGACTCGGGCTCGCGAATCCCGAGCGCTACGAACTCGGGATCCTCGTCCCCGCTGGCGGTCTGGTAGTAATATTGGTGTATCTCTCCCGGCGCCGGGAACTGCCGCGCGAGGCCGAGGACTGACCCGTTACTCCCGATCGAGGTACTCGATCGCGTCCGCGTCGGTCACCTGGCCGAAGGTCCGGTAGAACTGGCCGACTGCCTGAAAGTTCTCGGGCGTCCGGAGCGCGATCACCTCGTCGGCTTCCGACTCCAGATCGGCGATCGATCGGGGCGAGCCGACGGGGACGGTGAGCGCGACGGATTCGGCGTCCGAGTCCTGGACCTGCCGGAGACAGGCGACCGCGGTCGCGCCCGTGGCGACGCCGTCGTCGACGATCACCACGCGCTCGCCCGCGAGGTCCGGCAGGCCCGGCGTGTCGCGGTATCGATCGGCCTTTTGGGCCGCGTTCTCAGCCTCCTCCTCGCGGATCTCCTCGAGGTACGCGTCGTCCACGCCTAGCCGATCGATGAGGTCGTCGTTGTACCAGGCGCTCCCATCGCTCGCGACCGCACCGATCGCCAGTTCGGGGTTCCCCGGCGCGCCCATCTTTCGGGCCACGACGACGTTCAGGTCGGCGTCGAGCGCGTCCGCGACGGGTCGAGCGACGGGCAGCGCCCCGCGCGGGATGCCGAGGACGACGTCCGCCTCGAAGCCGCGTCGCTCGAGTTCCGCTGCGAGCTGTTCGCCGGCGTCCGTTCGATCGTCGAACATGGGGAGCGCTACGAGAGCCATCCACTATGTCTTGACGTGGCACACGTCGGGTGGGCGACCGGAATACGCCTGCCGAGCGCATATCAGTCGACCGGCGGGAACCTTGCCATGGTACGCCTGCAGCGAACGCTCTCGAACGTCTCCGAGGGCGGGAACGACAACGGTCGCGTCGGCATCGTCGGCGGGGCGGTCGAGTACCCCAACCAGCCCGCGCTGGTCGGGCTGGCGGCGCTCCGGACCGGATCCGACCACGTCCGCGCGTTCGTCGCCGATCCGATCTACGAGGTCGTCGCGAGTTACGATCCGAACCTGCTCGTCGATCGCTACGCGGGCGAACAGTTCGAGCGGAGCGCCGTCGAGCGCACCCGCGAACTGGGCGCGTGGGCCGACGCGCTCGTGATCGGTCCCGGCCTCGTCGACGCCGACCGCGCGGCCCTGTGCGACGCCGTCGACGTGCCGACCGTCGTCGACGCCCTCGCGATCGAACCGGCGCTCGAGGCCGACCTCTCGAACACCGTCCTCACGCCCAGCAGCGCCGAGGTAGAGCCGATCCGCGAAACCTACGGCTCGCTCGAGACCTTCACGACGGAGACCGGAGCGGTCGTTGCGCTGACCGGCGACGTCGACGAGATCGTCGCCGACGGGGAGCGCCTTCGAAACGAAACGGGGACGTCGGCGCTCACCGTCGCCGGGACCGGCGACACGCTGGCCGGCATCGTCGGGTCCCTGCTCGGCCAGGGAACGGACCGGGCCGAGGCCGCCGAACTCGGGGCGTGGGTGCTCGGCAAGGCCGGCGAACTGGCGACGGCCGAGTACGGCCCTGGCGTCGTCGCGACGGACGTGATCGATCGGATTCCGGATACGATTCGGTGAGCGCGGGGACGCGGCCGACGGGCCACGAGTCCGGGAGCACAACCGGTTTCCCGCTGTCTCCCGTCGATCGGCGTACGCGATGCCCACTCACGACGGGACCCGAACGACCTGTGGCGAGTCGACCGACGAGGTTTCACACCCGCTCGTGGCGGCGGTGTACGACTGGGTCGTCCCCGAACGGGCCCTGTTCGCCCCGCACAGACGGTATCTGACGGCCGATCTCTCCGGACGGGTGCTTGACGTCGGGGCGGGAACGGGGGCGAACGTCCCGCACGTCGCGGCGAGCGACGACGAGATCGAGTTCCACGCGATCGAGCCCGATCCCCACATGCGCCGGCAGGCGGCCCGGAAGGCCCGGGCGGTCGGCTGTCGCGTCGACCTCCGGGACGCTCGCGCCGAGTCGTTGCCCTATCCCGACGACGCCTTCGACGTCGTCCTCGCCGGCCTGGTCTTCTGTACGATCGCGGACCCCGACGTGGCGCTGGACGAGGTCGCGCGGGTGCTGAAACCCGGCGGCGAGTTGCGCTTCCTCGAACACGTCAGGGCCGACGGCTGGCGCGCCGCCGGGCAGGACGTCCTGAACCCGCTCTGGGAGCGAGCGGCCGGCGGCTGCCAGCTGAACCGCGACACCGTCGATCGGTTCGTCTGCCACGACGCATTCGACGTCGAGGAGATCGACCGCCTCTCGGTCGGGATCTTTCCGGCGACGCCGATCGTCCGCGGGCGACTGCGGCGCCGGCGCGACGATCGAGACGATAGGGGTTTATTTGACAGGCTGGTGCCTGTCGAGACGTGACAGACCGATCGACGGAGACGTTGCGGATGACGCCCGGCCCGACCGAGGTCCCGGCGGCGGTCCGCCAGCGGATGGCCGAACCGACCCCGAACCCCGACGTCGAACCCGAGTTCGTCGCGTTTTACCGCGAGTTGACGGACAAACTGGCGCGGATCTACCACGCTGACCGGAGCGGCGAGTCCCCGAGGGAAGCGGCCGAACGGCGGGACGTCGTCGTCCTCGGGGGCGAGGGGATCCTCGGCCTCGAGGCCGCCGTCGCCTCGCTGGTCGATCCCGGCGATCGAGTGCTGTGTCTCTCGAACGGCCTGTACGGCGCGGGGTTCGCCGACTTCGTCGAGGACTACGGCGGGGAGGCCGTCGTCTGCGAGGTCCCCTGGGAGGAGACGCTCGATCGCGGGACGGTCGAAGCGCGTCTCGACGACGCCGACGAGGCGTTCGACGTGGCGACGATGGTCCACTGCGAGACGCCGACGGGGACGCTGAACGACCTCGACCCGATCCTCGACCTGCTCGCCGATCGCGACGTGCTCACGGTCGTCGACGCGGTTTCCTCGCTGGGCGGCACGCCGGTTCCGACCGGGAAGGTAGACGTCTGTCTCGGCGCGAGCCAGAAGTGTTTCAGCGCGCCGCCGGGGCTCGCGACCTGCGCGGTCAGCGATCGGGCCTGGGAGCGCATCGAAGCGGTCGAGAACGAGACCTACTACGCCGACCTCGAACCGTGGCGGACGGCGGCCGAGGACGAGTGGTTCCCCTACACCCACCTCACGGCGAACCTGTACGGCCTCGACGCCGCGGCCGACCTGCTTCTCGACGAGGGACTCGAGGGCGTCTTCGATCGCCACGAGACGGCGGCGCGGCGGTGTCGGGAGCGCGCCGCCGACCTCGGCCTGGAGCTGTACCCGGCCGAGGAACGCGATTCGTCGCCGACCGTGACCGCACTCTCGGTCGACGGCCGGGCCGACGAGTTGCAGCGGGCGATGCGCGAGGACCACGAGATCGTCCTCGCGACCGGCCTCGGCGACCTCGAGGACGACATCCTCCGGATCGGACACATGGGCCACAACGCCCGCGTCGATCGGGTCGATCGGACGATGGATGCCCTGGAAGCCGTCCTCGACTGACGCCGAACGAGGGGCCGGTCCCTGGCCACCACGGTAGGGCCGGAACCTGCAGGTGGAATCGTTTCCCGGGCGACGCGACAAGCGGGACGTATGTCCGAACCCGATCGAGAGCCGACCGAGAAGCCCACGAACACCAAACGTGAGGCGAAAGAAGAGGACCAGTGGATGATCCGAAACTGGATCGGGGTCGCAGTCGTCTCGATCTTCGGCTTGCTGTTGCTCGCACTCGGAATGATGCAGGCGACGGGACTCGTCGACCTCCTCGCGCCAGTCGCGGATACCGGGGCCCAGCAGTGGGGCGTGTTCGCCGTCCTGGCGCTCGTCGTGCTCGCGCTGGCCGGATGGAGCTGGAGCGCCATCGCCGGGTGAGCGATCGGGGCCGACGAGCGATCAATAGAGACAACCGGTCAAATTGGCAATTATTCTTCTATACGGAGGTTAACGCCTCAGTTAGAAAATATTCGCTGTGCTCTGCCGAGAAAAATAAACAACTATTAAGGTTCTCGCACTCACTGGGTTTGTTTGGAACTAGCATGACACAGGTGATTTGGATCGTTGCCGCGGTACTGGTAACGTTCACAGTGGGGTACGTGGGGTACTCGCGGTATCTCACGCAGTTCGTCGAACTCGACGCGGATCGAGAGACACCGGCACACAAGTACGAGGATGGTCAGGAGTACGTCCCGTCGAAGAAACCGGTCTTGTTGGGGCATCACTATTCGAGTATCGCGGGGGGCGCTCCGATCGTCGGCCCGATCACGGCCGGGGCCATCTGGGGCTGGGTTCCCGCCCTGCTGTGGATCGCGATCGGGAACCCGCTGATGGGCGCCGTTCACGACTTCGTCTCGCTGTCGGGCAGTCTGCGCCACGAGGGGAAGTCGATCGGCTACATGATCGGCGAGTACGTCGGCGAGAGCGGCAAGAACATGCTGCTGTGGTTCGCGTTCCTGACGATCATCCTGGTCGTGGCCGTGTTCGCGCTCGTCGTCGGGATCGTGTTCAACGCGTTCCCACAGGTCGTGACAGCGTCGTTCATTTATATCGCTCTGGCGCTCGTGTTCGGGGTCTACCTGTACCAGTTCAACGGGCCGTTCATCCCAGGAACGATCGTGTTCGTCCTGGGCGTGTTCGCGGCCGTCTGGGTGGGCATTCAGTACCCGCTGGCGCTGTTCGCCGGTGACTATCCGGCCGGAACGATCGTGTTGTTCAGCGGCACCGGCGAGTGGCTCCCGGGGGCAGCCCAACTCGAAGGGATCGGCGGCGGGAACACCGCGGGGTGGATCCCCATCGTGATGGTGTACGCCGCAGTTGCGAGCGCACTCCCGGTGTGGGTCCTGTTGCAGCCGCGTGACTACCTCTCGTCGTTCCTGCTGTACACCGGCGTCGGCGGAGCGATCGTCGCGATCATCGTCGGGACGTTCCTCGGAACCTCGTCCGAACCGCTCGTCATCGACAGCTCGATCGGCGCGTTCGAAGGGTTCTGGGGCGTCGAAGCGGCCGGGTACGCGCCGCTGTTCCCGCTGCTGTTCATCACGATCGCCTGCGGGACGATCAGCGGGTTCCACTCGCTGGTCTCCTCGGGAACGACCGCGAAACAGCTCGACAAGGAAACCGACGCCCGGCTGATCGGCTACGGCGGCATGCTGGGAGAAGGACTGCTCGCCGCAGTTGCCCTTTCCACGCTCGCGGTGTGGGGCTTCGCCGATCCCGCCGGCGGGATCGGTGCGGCACTGCCGAACTTCGCGTCCGGCGGTGGCGTCATCTTCACGAGCCTCGGTATCCCCGAGACGACCGGCGCCGTGTTCATGGCGCTGGTCCTGTGTAGCTTCCTGCTGACCTCGACCGACACGGCCGTCCGCCTCGGCCGGTACATGATGGAAGAGATCGTCGGGACGCCCGCAGGTCGGACCGACACGGGGCTGAACGCCGATCCCGGGTCGATCGCCCGGGGTCGATACACGAACCCGCTCGTCCAGGTCATTCCGGCGTACCTGCTCGTCGTCTCCGGCCAGTGGGTCGTCCTCTGGCAGCTGTTCGGCGGGGCGAATCAGCTGCTCGCCGCGCTGGCGCTGCTGACCGCGACCGTCTGGCTGGCCAACTGGGACGACAGCAAGCAGCTCATCTCGACCGGCGTCCCGATGGCGGTCATGGTGACGATCACCATCCTCGGCCTCTCGATCCTGGTGTTCTACGAGAACCTCTACCTGAACCTGATCCAGGGCGGGGCGGGAACCACCGAGGCGACGATCTCGTCGATCGTGCAGATGGGGATCGGCCTCGTCCTGATCGGACTGGCGCTCGCGCTAGTCAGGCTCGGGTACAGGAACATTCAGGACGTCCGTCGCGGACCGGAAGCGCCCGCCGCACCGGGCGACGACTGATCGGCGTTCGAACGCGTTTTTTGAGTCGCTTTTTTTGGTCGATCGATCGGACGCAGCGTCGGCGATCGACGGACCCGATCGTCGCTATCGCCAGAACCGCTTCGCGAATCGCGACAGCACGCCGTCCTCGGGTTCGCTCACGTCGTCCCAGAGCGTAAACGCCTCCGCGACGTCGGCGGCCTCGCTGGCGACGCACTCCTCGGCGTCGGGAACGACGACGACCAGGTTCACGTCGTAGTGCCCGTAGTAGCCGAACTTCAGCAGGGTTCGATCGCGAAAGCCCGAGACGTACTCGCGGACGTCGTCGGGAAGTTCGTCGGCGACGAGCACGAAGCTCACGTCCGTCCCGAAGTGCTCCTCGTCGGCGACGATCCGCTCGTCGGCGATCTCGTGACCCAGGTCGACGAGCCGATCGAGTTCCGCGACGGTCGGCCGGGACTCCCGGCGGGCGAAGACGTACTCCTCGGCCTCGTGATCGGCGTAGGAGAGCGCAGGGTGGAAGAACTGCTTCTGGTTGACCACGCGCATCTCGCCGTAGAGGTCCCACCGCTCGCCGCCGTGCCGGTAGTCTTTCTCTAGGTCGTAACTGTACACCAGCCGGTGGGCGACCCGATCGAGGTACTCGTCCGCCCACTCCGGAGCGGCCTCGCTGATCTCCGCGGGCAAGTCGTCGGCGGTCGGCACTTCTCCCTCGCTCATGCGTCGTCCGGGTCGTAGGCGTGTACGTCGTCGTCGGCTTGCGGTGCACCGATCGCCAGCACCGTCACCTGTTCGTCGGCGTCGGCCGGGTTGTACGCGCGCTGTGGGTGTTCCGGGTCGACGACGAACAGGCGGTCGCTCGGCACCTCGTACGTCTCGTCGGGCGTCTCGACGGCCAGGGTCCCCGAGAGGACGTAGAACGCCTCCTGTTGCGTGTCGTGGTAGTGGTAGGCCAGCGGGAGTTCCTCGCCCGGTTCCGCGCGGAACCGGTTGATCGCCATCGTCTCGAGTCCGGCCGGATCCGACAGCTTCCGGCACTCGCTAGGCCGATCGGGCGCCGGGTCGATCGCGTCCGGATCGACGATTCGGTATCCCATACCACCCCGTAGCGACCGGGATCGCAAATATGCGTCGGTGGCCGGTTCGGCGGTGAACGGGCTCGACCGGGCCGTCGGGGCGGTACGTTTTAGCCCCTGGGGACGTACTATCGTGCAAGAGAGTCCCATGGGAGGAAAGCAAACCGAATCCTGCGGCCGGTGTGCGATGTCGTCGGTCGTCGACGTCGTCGAGTCCGAGGACGACGCCGAGAACGCCGATCGCAATCCGTTCGGCGACGATGCGATCGAGATCAACGACGAGACGCTCAGGCGGGTGTCACCCGCCGCGTGGGCAGGGCGGGTGAGTAGCCGGATCGACGCCGCCGCACAGCGACTGATCTACGGGCGGTAGTCGCCCCGTTCGAGACGCCCAGTTTCTCGGGACCCGATTAGGCCATCGTCACGGCGTAGGTCATCGCGAACAGCAGTATCGCCGCGGTCGCGACGTTGACGAATCCGAACTCGACGATTCCCAGGAAGGAGAGCCCCCAGACGATCGTCCAGCCGAACAGCGTCGACAGGATCACGTTCATGAGAAACAGGACGCGGGGATCTCCCCGGGAGGTCGCGACGCCTTCGCTGAATCCCTCGGCTTCCCCATCCCGATCGCTCATAGGGGACAACTGTGCGTGCAACACTTAGCTCTTTGCCGTTCGACGACGTCCCTGCAGTATGCGCCCTCGGAACCGTCAGGGGAGCCCGGTCGATCCCGTCCCGTTCGTCGTCGTCGCCGGCCTCGCGTTCATGATTCTGCTGTCGTTCGGCCCGCTGTACGGCCAGGCACTCGGTGCGTCGCTCGACCGATCGATCGCCGCGTCTGCCGCGCTCTTCGTCCTCGTAACCGTCGGTGCGTACTACAGACAGGTGTGGACCGCCCGACCGGAGGCCGTCGATCTCGTCCCGGCCGGGATCCGCGCCGAGCGGTTATTCTACCTCATTCCCGTTCTCGTGGCGCTCATCGTCGCGCTCGCGATCCCGTTGCTCGCCCGCGGGTAGGATCGATCCTGCCCGAACGATCGTGCGTGCGTGAGACACACTCGCAAAGAATTGTTAGGGTCGGCGTCGAACGATCGACCATGGGATTCATCGCCTCGATGAAAGCGGTGTTCGACTCGACCGGACCCACGGACCGCCCCACGGACGGTTCCAGGGGGGCCTACTGGTGTGACGACTGCGGCGTGCGGATCAGAGACGTCGATCTCGAGGAGGAACGAGTCGATTCGACGGAAGAAGTGCCGACGTGCCCCGACTGCGGCGACGAGATGCGCTTCGAGCGCTCGACCGGCCGGAGTTGCGCCTGCTGACGCAACTCATACGGTTTACTGTACGTCAGTTCCGGCGCAACCGCCGTCCGGATCGCGGTTGCGCCGGGAAATCGGTACAGCAATCCGTATCAGGGTTCGCGAACGACAGTCTCCGCGCCCTGCTCGTCGGGGAACGGGTCGTCGGTCGCGAGGGAGTCGTCGCTCGCCCACTCGTCGTCGGTCACGAGCGCCTCCGAGAGCGCCGCCCGGAGCGCCGATTCGTCGTAGTCGGTGCCGATGAAGACGAGTTCGGTCCGCCGATCGCCGTGCTCGTCGTCCCACGCGAGGTCCGGTCGGTTCGATCGGTACATGTCGCGTTCGATCTCGGGGAGGCTCGCGATCCACGGCCCCTGCGCGGTGGCCCTGATCGACGGCCCGGCCTGAGCGATCGCGACCCGCATCTCGTTGCCCCCGAGCCACGCCGTCCCCTTCGCACGGACGATTTCTGGCGGGAGGTCGCGCAAGAACGACGCGAATCGATCGGGGTGGAACGGTCGCCGACGCCGGAAGACGAACGACGAGACGCCGTAGACCTCGTCGGGATGGTGGTGTGCGTGCTCGGCGTCGTGGTGCTCGTGGGCGTCTTCGCCCCCGTCCTCGTGGCCGTCCCCGTGGTCGTCGTGATCGTCCTCGAGTGCACGTTTCCAGCCGGGCAACTCCGAGAGCCGATCGGGGTCGAACAGCCCGCGACCGAGTATGCGATCGGGATCGACCGCCGAGAACTCCGTGCGGATCGTCTCGGCGTCCGGCTGGAGCGCGTGGACGAGTTCCTCGGCCGCCGCGAGGTCGTCCTCGCTGCACCGGTCGGCCTTGTTGCACAGGACGACGTTCGAGACCTCGACCTGATCGACGAGCAGGTCCGAGAGGGGGCGATCGGCCTCCTCGCCGCGGCGTTCGGGAACCTCCTCGCCGGCGAAGGCGTCGAGGAACGCGGGCGTGTCGAGAACGGTTACGAGCGTGTCGACCGTGTAGCGCGCGGCGACGCGGGACTCCGTCGTGAACAGCCGCGCGACCGGCGCGGGTTCGGAGATCCCCGACGACTCGACGACGAGGTGGTCGAAGGACCGATCGCGAGCCAGCCGGACGACGGCGGTCTCGAGGTCGTCCTGCAACTCACAGCAGATACAGCCGTTCGAGAGTTCCGCGACGCCGTCGTCGAGTTCCAGTTCGGAGCCCTCGGCGACGAGTTCTGCGTCGACGTTCACCTCGCCCATGTCGTTTACCAGCACCGCGAGCGTCCGATCGCCGGCGGTCGACAGCAGGTGGTTGAGCAGCGTCGTCTTGCCAGCGCCCAGACTCCCGGAGAGAATCGTCACCGGGATGGTCCCATCGGCGTCCATAGTCGGACACTGGGAGTCGGACGTCTTGAAAGCGTCCCTCGACAGATTTTACTCGCCGGAACCGCACGTACAGGCATGGACCTGGCCGACCGGATCGAAGCGTTCCGGCAAACGCTGGACGAGTGGCTCCGTGGACTCTACCACGGCATGATCTCGCACCCGTCCTACGAGAAGATCGAAAAGGAGGCCGAGGACGCCGAAGACGCGTTCCTGCTCGCGTGTTTCCCCGACGCGTTCGGGATCCCCTCGCCCGTCTCGTACTACACCGCCGAACTGCTCCCGTTCCTCGAAGACGAGTTCGAGTCCTGGGAGCGACGGCTCTGGGACCGCGGCACGCTCCTCGAACGAAAGGGCCAGCAGTACCACTTCTGATGGAACCGTTCGTCTTCTTCGGCGGCAAGGGCGGCGTCGGCAAGACGACCGTCTCGTGTGCCTACGGGCTTCGCTGCGCCCGCGACGGCCACCGGACGCTCGTCGTCTCGACCGACCCGGCCCACTCCGTCACCGACGTGTTCGACCAGCCGTTCGACGACTCGCTGAAGTCCGTCGAAGGGATCGACGGACTCGACGCGATGCAACTCGACCCCGAGGACGAGGTCACGCGGCACTTAGACGAGATCCGCCAGGACCTCTCCGAGCAGGTTTCGGCCGCGATGGTCAACGAGATCAACCGGCAACTCGAGATGGCCCACGGCACTCCCGGCGCCTACGAGTCGGCGCTGTTCGATCGGTTCGTCGACGTGATGCGCACCGCCGACGCCTACGATCGGGTCGTCTTCGACACCGCGCCGTCGGGGAGCACGCTCCGCCTGCTCGGCCTGCCGGACCTGCTCGAGGGGTGGATCGATCGGCTCATGTACAAGCGCCGACAGAGCATCGACCTCTTCGAGAAGGCGGCGGTCGGGAGCAACGAACCGCGTCGCGTCATGGAGGGCGACCCCGTCCTGGCCCGACTGCAGGAGCGAAAGGAGTTCTTCGAGTTCGCCGGCAACGCGCTGAGCGACGACGCCGCCTTCTTCCTCGTCCTGAACCCGGACGAACTCTCGCTGAACGAGACCGAACGATCGATCGCCGACCTCCGCGAGAAGGAGTTCGCGGTTCGCGGCCTCGTCGCGAACAAACTCACTCCCTCGCCCGATCCCGACGAGAACGGCCGCGGCGCACGCTACCTCCGCGAGCGCGTCGAGACGGAGCGGGCGCACCTCGAGACGATCCGCGAGGCGTTCGACCCGCCGCTGGTCGCCGAGATCGGGTGGCGGGTCACCGAGGTCAAGGGCGACCTCCTCGACGACGTGGCGAGCGAACTCGACATCGAGACGACCATCGAAGCACCGACACACGTCTGACGATCGGCTGGAACAGTTTACCGGGTTGCAACAACCTCGAAAGCCCCGTTCGAGGTGTTCTCAGTTCTCGTAGTCAGCAAACGGTTTGCGTTCACACAGGACGTGAGGTATGCACACAGAACTCACTGTACTTCCGAAGAGAAACCAGTTTAGGCGGTGCCCGCCCAGACCGACCAATGAGTTACCGCATCGGACTCGTCGGCAAACCCTCCGTCGGCAAGTCCTCCTTCTTCAACGCCGCAACGATGAACGACGTGCCCGAGGGGGCCTACCCGTTCACGACGATCGATCCCAGCGTCGGCGAAGCCTACGTCCGCGTCGAGTGCGCCGCGCCGGAGTTCGACGAGGAGTGTACCCCGAACGTGGGCTACTGCGACGACGGGATGCGGTTCGTCCCGACGAAACTCGTCGACGTTGCGGGACTCATCCCCGGCGCACACGAGGGTGCCGGCCTCGGCAACCAGTTCCTCACGGACCTGAACGAGACGGACGTGCTCGTCCACGTCGTCGACTTCTCCGGCGAGACGGACGCGGAGGGCGAACCGACCGAGGGCCACGATCCGCGAGAGGACATCGCCTTCCTCGAGGAGGAACTCGACCAGTGGTACCTCGGGATCTTGGAGAAGGGGATCGAACGCTACGAATCGGGCTACACCACCGAGGACGACGCGATCGAGGCGGAACTCGCCGAGCAGATGAGCGCGTTCAAGACGAACGAGGACGAGATCAAGCGCCTCATCCGGCGGGTCGACGTCGGCTTCGAACCCGCGGCATGGGAGGACGAGGACCAACTCGCCCTCGCCCGCGAGATCCGCAAAGAGACCAAGCCGATGGTCATCGCGGCGAACAAGATGGACAAACCCCAGTCCCGAGAGAACTACGAGGAGATCACGGCCGATCCGGAGTACGACCACCTGACGATCGTTCCCTGTAGCGCCCACGCCGAGAAGGCGCTCAAGTCCGCAGACAAGGCTGGCGTCGTCGACTACCGACCCGGAGACGACGACTTCGATATTACGGGCGATATCTCCGCGGAGCAAGAGCAGGGCCTCGAACAGATCCGCGACTTCCTCGCCGAGTACGGCGCGACCGGCGTCCAGGCGGCCCTCGAGACCGCCCTGTTCGACGTGCTGGGCGTGACGCCGGTCTTCCCCGGCGGCGCGAACGGCCTCGGGAACGAACGCGGCGAAGTGCTTCCCGACTGTTACCTGATCCCGCCGAACTCGACCGCCGAGGACTTCGCCTACAGCCTCCACTCGGACATCGGCGACGGCTTCCTCCACGCGATCGACTGCCGATCGAACCGCCAGCTCGGCAAGGACTACGCGGTCGAGGACCGCGACGTGATCGAAGTCATCACGACCAACTGACGGATCGGTCGCCCCGGAACACCGTACCCTCTTCTCTATCGCCTCGCCCCCGTACGCTCGGGACCGTCGAGTCGGCGACGAATACTCCGGGGGACGGGGAGTCCAACCCGTGCGTGCCGATCGTTGGCCGGTCTCGGGGGCACTGTCAGGACCGGCGATCGGTCACTGGCGTCGCATCGGCTCGCCGGGACTGCGATCTTTCCAGTCCACGCCCCTCCCGTGCGATTTATTCCGCGGCGCAATTCGGAATTGTAAGGCATGCCATCGTGATTTGGGGAAACTATGATCACAGGGCCGCGAGACTGCAAAATTGTGATTTATGAAGATAGACGGTGTGAACAAGGGAATCCTGTTCTTGCTCCAACAGAATGCCCGGCGGATCACGACGCGTGAAATGGCGGCCCGGGTCGGCGTCTCGGCCAGTACGGTCCAGAATCGCATCGAGAAGATGGAAAACGAAGGGATCATCCGAAGCTACGCTCCGCAGATCGACTACGAGAAAGCAGGTCTCCAGCTCCACATGCTCTTTCTCTGTCACGCACCGAACGCCGATCGCGAAACGCTCGCCGAGAACGCACGGGGCGTGAACGGCGTCGTGATGGTACGGGAGGTCCTCACCGGTCAAGAAAACGTCCACGTCGAGGCCGTCGGGACGGATACGGACGACATCGCCCGCGTCAACGACGAACTGAGTGAGCTCGGTCTGACGGTCGTCAACTCGAAAGTGCTCACGAATTCGCACGTCCAGCCGTTCGACCACTTCGGGACGCACATCGTCGACGAACCCACTGATGACGAGTCCGCCTGATTCCGTCGAGTCGCTCGAGTACGATCCGGACGCGGAAACCTACCGGGTCGCGTACGATACGGCGACCACGTCGGCGAGCAGGGCCGTCCTCGCGGCCCTCGACTCGATCGCCCCCGAGCGACTCCAACGCGGCGGTCCCCTGTACGACGCGCTCGATCCCGACGCGCTCGATCGGATTCTGGCGCCACCCCGCGACGACGAGACGGCGGCCGAACGGTCAGTCCGGTTCACCTACCTCGGATTCCGGATCACCGCATTTAGCGAGGGATATCTCGAGATCCACTCGATCCGGGACGGCGAGAACGAGGCGCGATCGAGGTGAGTGACCGCCGTTTCGTCCCGCTCCCGACGGTCCCGCTGAACCGTTCCGGAATCCGCGACCGCCCGGTCGGCGCGATCGCCGACCGGCCGCGGGACGGTGCGTGGGAGAGCGGGAACTCCTAGCGGTATCCGGGTTCGGTCGACGCGGAACGTCGACGAGGGATCGATCGTCCCCGTATACGATCACTAGAGGCGTCTTTAAATACAATTGAGAAATTCTATACAAAAAGATTTAGGTAGCGGCGGTTCCCGGAGTCGGTCGAGTAGGATGACAACCACGGACCGCCCCTTCCGCGATTCGGATGCCCAGCCCACGGAATCGGGAACCGAAGCGTCCCTCCTGTCTCCCGACGACGTGTTCCACATCCTCCAGACGTTCCGGCGGCGGGAGACGATTCGCTACCTGCTGGATGCAGACGGCCCGGTCAAGATGGGCGACCTCGCCGACCACGTTGCCGCACGCGAACACGAGACGACCGTGGCCGAACTGACGTCGACGCAGCGCCAGCGCGTCTACGTTCCGCTGTACCAGTCACACCTGCCGAAACTCGATCGGGCGGGCGTCATCGAGTACGACAAGCCCCGCGGGATCGTCCGATCGAGCGATCGGATCGAAACGTTCCGGCCGTACCTCGAGGCGGCGGCTCCGTCCCCAGCGTCGGCGACCGGCGGAGGGGTCGGCGCGGACGACGGCCACGACCGACGGTATTTCGTTGCGGCGATCGCCGCGGCCGCGAGTCTCCTGGTCGCGACCGCGGCGGGCCTCGAACTCCCCGGTCCGATAGTCGGGGCGATCGTCACGGCGCTGGTCGCGCTCGGGACGGCGTCGATCTGACCCGATCGACGTCGCCAGCGGATCGCGACCCGGACGCACCCCGCGGGCCTCCGGGTCAGATGACGTCGTCGGGGTCGTGCGTCTCCGCCATCCGCGTCGCTTCGGCCGCGTACTGCTCTCGCAGGGCCGGATCGTCGGTCGCGCCGAGGTTGTCGGGATCGGCGTCGACGGCGGCGGTCGTGTCGCGAACGTCGGTAAACGACGTGAGCGCGCGTTCCTTGCGGAAGTACCGATCGCCGTCGGGCGTGGCGTAGGTGAGGATGATCAGGTTCTGTTCGTCGTCGGAGTAGGTCCGTTCGACGAGCCACACGCGTACGCTATCGTCCGGTGTGTCGGACGAGTCCGATGCGTTCGACATGGGAGCGAGTCCGGCGTCCGGACGGAAGAATGTGAGCGTCGTCGATCGGGATCGACGCCGTCACGTGGGCGATCTGAGCGGCGACGTATGCCCGCTCGATCGCCGGGGACACCCCGCTGAAAGCGCTGTTTTACCTTGGAGAAGGCCTTTACCGATATCGATCCGTGAAATCCGTATGCATCGGCGAACGGCACTCACGACGGCAGGCGGCACGCTGGCGGTCGCGCTTGCGGGCTGTCTGTCCGACTCCGACGATACAGGAACGGACGACGAAGACGACGTGGGAGACGACGATCCCGGGGACGACGGGCAGAACGGCGACGGAGACGGCGGCGAGTGGAACGACGACTACCTCGGCGAACGCATGGCGACGACGCCATCGCTCGAGTTCAGTACGATCCAGGGCGCGCAACTGGCGGACGTTCCGCTGGAGAGCGAGGACGTCGACGACGGCACAACCGACGACCGCGTCGAAACGGATCCCCGCGTCGACGAACCGCCGCACGAGATCACGGTGCCGGACGAGGCGGACTCCGAGACGGACCCGGACGGCGAGTACCGGGTCAGGCTGCTGGAAACCGCTGCGGAGCGCGACGACGTCCTCGAGATGGAGACCGTCGACGATGAGACTCGCGATCGGCTCCAGGCGGTCGACTTCGACGACGCCGTGCTGGTCGTCGTCGAATCCGGGTACGGCTCCAGTTCGATCGTCCACCGCTGGGCGCGCGTCGAGGACGTCGACGACGGCGTCCACCTCCACGGCTACTACCGGAAGCCGTACGAACGGCTCGCCGACATGAGCCCGCGGCTGTCCGTCCTCGAAGTCGAGCGCCCGGACGACGACCCGTCGCTCGCTCGCGTGAGCCTCACCGTCACACCGGACCACCGCGTTCACTTCAATTCGACCGAGGGCGTCGTGTCGATCGGCGACTGAAGCCGGTACGACGGCATTCGACGGAAGTCGCCCCGTATCGGACGCCCGGCGAGGGCTGGGTTTCGTATAGCGGTAACGGATATACTGCCGCCGGGGACGATCGATCCGGAAACGACTGGAGCCGGTGCGAACGCGGTGCCGCTGTTGTCGATTCGCTCTCGGAACTACGGTCGCGGCCCGCCCGCGGCGCCGTGAAAACGGATCCGCCCGGAAGACTCGTGACCCCCGGTCGAGCCGACAGGTACTCACGGGCGGCCCCATTCAGTGCCGACATATGGCAGGACGGGCACTGACGACGTACCAGCCCACGAAACCCGAACTCGCCGTACTGATCTCGGGGATCGTCAGCATGGGCCTCGAGATTCTCGCCGTGCGGATCGTCGCGCCGCAGTTCGGGAGCCACATCTACACCGTCGGCGGCATCCTGACGGTCTTCCTCGCGGCCCTGAGCCTGGGCTACTGGCAGGGCGGCAAGCGATCGGTCACGGCCACGAACCGGGAGATGGTCTGGATCATGCTCGCGACGGCGACGTACGTCGCCGTAGTGGTCTACGCGAGCGACCTGTTGCTCACCGCGACGGCGACGCTGGCGGTGCCGCCGCGGTACGCTTCGCTGCCGGCCGTGATCCTCCTGTTCGGCCCGCCGACGTACCTGCTGGGCTTCATCAGCCCCTACGCGGCCGAACTCTCGCGGAAGGAGAGGACCGGCGAGGCCTCGGGCCACGTTTACGCGCTGGGAACGATCGGGAGCATCTTCGGGTCGGGCGCGACCACGTTCGTCCTCGTGCCGGCCCTCACGATTTCACAGATCGGCGTCCTCTTCGGGCTCACCCTCGTCGGGACGGCGGTCGCCCTGACGCTGCCGTCGCTCCCGCGAAAGTCAACCGTCGCGAGCATGGTCGTCGTGCTGTTGCTCGTCGGCGCCGCGGGCGGCACCCCGATCGCGTACGACTACCGCGGCGAGGTCGTCTACGAGACCCAGACGCCCTACCAGCAACTCGAGGTCGTCGACGACGGCGACGTCCGAACGCTGTACCTCGACGGGGCGCGCCACAGCGCGATCGATCTCGAGGACCCCGATCGACACGTCTTCACCTACACGGAGTACTTCCACCTGCCGATGCTGATGGCCGACGACGTCGACGACGTCGATCGGGTCCTGTTCGTCGGCGGGGGCGGCTACACCGGTCCGCAGGACTTCGCGGAGCAGTACGACGTGACCGTCGACGTGGTCGAGATCGATCCCGAGGTGACCGGCGCGGCCGAGACCTATTTCGGACTCGATCGCGGGGACGTCAACGTTCACACGGGAGACGGCCGCCAGTTCCTCCAGCGAACCGACGAGACCTACGACCTGATCGTTCTCGACGCCTTCAAGAAAGAGCAGGTTCCGTTCCACCTGACGACCGTCGAGTTCATGGAACTGCTCTCCGAGCGGCTGAGCGAGGACGGGATGGTCCACGCGAACGTGATTTCGGCACCCAGCGGACCGGCGGGCGAGTTCTACCGCGCCCAGTACAAGACGATGGCCGAGGTCTTTCCGACGGTTTCCAGTTACCGCACGTCGGACCTGAACGCGATCCAGAACGTCCAGCTCGTGGCTTCGAAGGACGACACGCGGCTCACGAAAGCCGAACTCCGCGACCGGAACGCCGCACGGGAGACGGGGGTCGACCTCCAGGACCCGATCGACAACCGGATGGCCGAACCAGACACCGACGACGCACCGGTGCTGACCGACGATCGCGGCGAGGTCGACAGCCTGCTGGATCCGATGCTGGGACAGCGCTATGTCATCGAGGAGACCGACGGAACCGAGACCACGGGCGAACCCGCAGCCGCGATCGGCGGGGACCGGACGATGCGGGCACCGATCGCCACCTCCCGATAGACAGATTGCGGGCTCTGTTGAAACTCTTGCTTGGGGATATATTTCGGGAGTCATGCTGAATACAGGGCGCATATCGGACACAGTGCAACCCAAGATCTATGCACTCACTCCGATTTGTGGAACTAATGGTCGGGTTGGAACGTGGAACCGTCGAATTGGAGCCGTTTCGAGAAGAATGGAAGGAACTCTACAACCAAGAAATAGCGCGGCTGAAAGATATCGCGGGCGATCGGTTCCTCGAGTTTGAGCATATTGGTAGCACCGCCATCGAGGGAATGCCTGCGAAGCCAATAATCGACATCCTCGCTGTCGTCGAAGATTTGGACGAAGCGGAAGATCTCATCCCTCTACTCGAAGAACACCGGTACGAATACCGCCCCGGAGACATAGAAGGACGACTATTCTTCGCCAAAGGGCCGCGCACGAATCGTACCTTCTACCTCTCACTCACAGAGCAAGGGAGCGACTTCTATACCGATAAAATCGCTTTCAGGGAGTATCTTCGTGAGCACCCTGAAGCCGCCGAACAGTACGCCTCCTTGAAGAAGAAAGCGGCAGAGAAATATCCGAAAAACAGGGAGAAATACACCGCGGAAAAGGGAGACTGTATTCAGGATATTCTCGATCGGGCGATGAACGAGTAATCACTGCTCTACCCATATGCCCGTGCTCCAGTTTGATAGATACAGCCGCTGTATTCAGCAGGTGAATGCTATCAGGTACTGTGATTTCAACAGAGCTGATCGCGTCGATTCGGGGTCCTCGGACGATCGAGCCTCTCGAATCGCCGGCCCGCTAATCGGCGGCCGCGTCCTCAACCCTGCCACTCCTCGCGAAGCAGTCCGTACTGGATCGTATCGCGGTATTCGCCGTCGACGAATCGGTCCTTCCGGAGGCGACCTTCCACGGTGAACCCGAGCGATTCGAGCAGTCCACGGGACGCGTCGTTGAAGTCGTAGGCGACCGCCCAGACGCCCGGCGCGTCGTAGACCCGGAACACGTACTCGATGACGAGCGAGACGGACTCCCGGCCGTACCCCTCGCCGTGGACCTCGGGGATCAGCCAGTAGCCCAGTTCGGGCCGCCGCCAGTCGGCGTCCTGGACCGAAACGAGGCCGATCGGACGTACGTCATCGTCCGCGGTCGACGGATCCGGTTTCGGCGGGTCCCGATCGCCCTCGAGGCAGACGAGAAACAGGTCGTCGTCGGGGTCCTCGACCCACTCCTCGATCTCCGATCGATTCTGGACCGGCGACCCGAGCGGGTAGCGAAGTTCCGGATTGGCGCTCCCGCGCTGGAGGAACGGGACGTCCTCGGTCTCGACCGACCGGAGCGTGACTCGTTCGCCGTCCTGCACGCGTGCTCCCGGCATGCGTTCCCCGATCGTGTCGAACGGTATATGTTTTCCGTTCGGCGGGCAGTCGGCCTCACTCCAGCCGACTGTAATCGGGGTCGAACATCTGTGCCGACATCGGGGCCGGATCGCCCTCGGTCAGGTTGTACCGCGAGAAGTCCTCGACACCGGCCTCCCGGAGGAAGTCCTCGTCGTAGACGGCGTTGCCGGTGAACTCGGCCGGGTCGCGGCCGAGAATCTCGAGGACGGTGTCCGCGACGATGTCGGGCGTCCGCCAGTCGTCCTCGGTCCCGAGTCCGAAGTAGCGGGTCGCCCGGGTGTCGATCGCCGTGACTGGCCAGAAGGCGTTACAGCCCACGTCGTCCCCGCTCAGTTCGGTCGCGAGCGAGAGCGTCAGGAACGACATCCCGAGTTTCGACCACGCGTACGGTGCTTCGCCGGGGGCCCGATCGACGGTCACCGGCGGCGCGTTGGTCAGCAGCCAGGCGTCGTCGACCTCCCGGAGGTGGTCGATAAACGCCCGCGAGGTGAGGTACGTGCCGCGGACGTTGACGTCCGTCAGGAGATCGAAGCGGTTCGGCGGGAGGTCCGCGACGGTCGCCAGCTGGATCGCGCTCGCGTTGTTGATGACGATGTTGACCTCGCCGAACTCGTCGATCGCGCGCTCGGCGGCCGCCTCGACCTCGGCCTCGTCGCGGACGTTCAACTGGATCGGGAGCGCCTCGACGCCGCGCTCGCGGGCCTCGCGAGCGGTCTCCTCGATCGAACCCTTGAGGTCGCTGTCCTCGTAATCGTCGTCTTCCTCGCTCGTCTTGCCAGTCGAGACGATGTTACAGCCCTGCTCGGCGAGCGCGAGCGCGATCGCCTTGCCGATGCCGCGAGTCGTTCCGGTGATGAACGCCGTCTGACCGGACAGGTCCGGTTTCTCGAGAGACATGCGTACAGCATTCGGGACCGGCGGTATAGTTCTCCGGGGCGAACCGGGCGATCGTCGGTCAGAAAGTGGAAACCGATCGGCCCATACGGACCGCTGTACGTCAGTTCCGGCACAACCGCGAGCCGTCCTGCGGTTGCGCCGGTAAATCGTTCCAGCAGACCGTATCAGTCGTCAGCCGTCGCCTCCTGTTGCTCGATGTGCTCGACGATTTCGTCCGTCTCCGCGGCGAACTCGTCCACGTCGACCTCGTTGCCGTGGAGCAGCGTCGAGAAGTACTGGGTGGAACTGGCGAGGTTGACGGCCTCCTCGATTTCGGCCTCCGAGACGCCCGCCAGCCGCGACTCCGCCTTGTGGAAGTAGGCGCAGTACGGACACTTCATCGCAGACGCCGCGGCGACCCCGATCAGTCCCTTCTCCCGTGGGGAGAGTTCTGTCTCTCCGAACGTGAGGTCGCGGAAAATTCCCCAGCTGTGATCGCCGGCCGGCTCGGCGATGAGCTCCATCCAGCTCGGGACCTGCCCGAGCGTCCGTTCGATCTCCTCGCGTGACTCTGTTGATACCATGGTAACGAACCCCCGCACGAGAGCGTTCGATCGCGATCGTTACGTAGGCAACTGTTGACAGGATTGCAGTCGCTGCCGATCGTCCGGTTGCTGCAACCGAACGGCGGCCGACAGATATAGTAGCCACTGAAAATCAATGCACACCTGATCGCAGGACAGCTTTGCGATCAGTGTGTAAACCGTTTCAGTGGCTACTATAGAATCGTGAAGGCGTCTCAGACGCCCGCACCGGTCGGCGCGTCGGGCAAGTCGTGTTTCTCGACCTCGATGCCCAGTTCTTCCAGTGCGGCCTCGAGGTGACGCTCTTCTGCGAAGTCGACGCCGTCTTCCTCGCGGAGTCGCTGGGCCGTCGCGAGCACCTCGCCGCGACGATCGTCCGGGATCGAGAACTTGTCCGTCGCGAGTTCGATCGTCAGGCCGTTGTGATCACGGGTGTACAGCGAGTGGAAGATGCCGCGATCGAACTCGTTGTAGCCGCGACCGGCGTCATCGAGCGCCTCCTTCGTCTCGACGAACCGTTCGGGATCGACCGAGAACGAGAGGTGGTGGACCGAGCCGATCTGGTGCTGGAGCGGACGCGGATTCGAGCCTCGATCGCCGACGAAGAAGGTGAGAATCCGGCCGTCGCCCGTGTCGAAGAAGAGGTGCGTCGAGTCCGGATCGTCGAGGTTGGGCTGTCTGAGCACGAGGGGCATCCCCAGCAGGTCGCGATAGAACGCGATCGTGTCCGCCTCGTTACTCCCGATCAGGGTGATGTGGTCGGTTCCGGAGAGTCGGATCGGACTCTCGGGCGGTTCTGCGGTGATTTCTGGCTCGTCCGTCATGGGCACCGGTAGGTGTTCGAGACGTAAACCGGTGCGCCTCC
The DNA here is from genome assembly GCF_023566055.1 of Halosolutus amylolyticus. Taxonomy (NCBI): domain Archaea; kingdom Methanobacteriati; phylum Methanobacteriota; class Halobacteria; order Halobacteriales; family Natrialbaceae; genus Halosolutus; species Halosolutus amylolyticus. Next base: position 601,357 of record NZ_JALIQP010000002.1, read on the forward strand.
CGGCTACTGCCGCGGGACGCGGTCGAGGTGTTTCAGTCCTCGTCCCCGCCCGCACCAGTCACGACGACCGGTCGATCGGTGTTGAGAATGATCGACTGCGTGACGCTCCCGAAGACCGCCTTGCCGACGGGGGATCGTTTCCGCCCGCCGAGGACGATGGCGTCGGCGTCGTACTCGTCGGCCCACTCGAGGATGTCGTCCTCCGTGTCGCCGCTGTCTTCGAGGATCGTCACGTCGACGTCGTGGTCCTCGAGGTGTTCCTGGGCTGCCCGAACGGAGCCGATCCGCGAGGCCGACTTGAACTGTTCGAACTCCTTCGGGAGATCCTCGCCCTCGTCGGTGAAGACGAACAGGAGGTAGGCCTCGACGGACTCGTCCGCGTGGGGCAACGACGCGACGTACTTCGCCTGTGCGAGCGCTCGGTCCTCGTTGGTGTCGACGGGTATCAGCACGCGGTGCATACCGGACAGTTCGCACAGACGACCTATAAAACCGCTAGTGCGTTCTGGCTGGGTTGGAGTTCTCGTTCCGGCCACGCCGCCAGCGGTCGGCGATCGTCGCCACACCCACCGTCGGGACCCCCTCACTCGGCGGCGTCGGTCTCGCGCTCCCGAAGCGATCGGCGACGGATCTTGCCGGTCGTGGTGGTCGGCAGTTCGTCGACGAACGAAATCTCACGGGGATACTCGTACTCGGCGAGTCGATCGCGGACCAGGTCGCGGATCTCCTCGCGGAGCGTCTCGGGGTCGTACTCGTCGGTCGCGGGCTGGACGAACGCGTGGATCGCCTCGCCCCGGGTCTCGTCGGGGACGCCGACGACGCCCGCCTGTTCGGCGAGCGGGTGGTGGAGGATCGCCTCCTCGACCTCCATCGGGCCGACCCGGTAGCCGCTGGTGAGGATGACGTCGTCGGTCCGGGAGACGAACCAGAGGTAGCCGTCGGCGTCCCGCTCGACCAGGTCGCCCGTCAGGAACCAGCCCTCGTCCGTCCGCTTCGCCGCCGTCTTCTCGGGCAGGCCCCAGTACTCGTCGAAGAAGACGCGCCGATCGGCCGGCTGTACGGCGAGTTCGCCCACCTCGCCGGTCGGTACCGGGTCGCGGGTATCGGGATCGAGGACCCGGACCTCGTAGCCGGGGAACGGGTTGCCCATGCTACCGGGTCGCGTGTCGAACCACGCCTCGGAGTTGCCGACGACGAGATTCAACTCCGTCTGGCCGTAGAAGTCGTTGATCGCGACGTCCGCGAACGTGTCGTCGACCCAGTCGACGACCTCCGCGGTGAGCGGTTCGCCCGCGGAGGCGAACGTCTGGAGGTCGAGGTCGTACTCGCGCTCGGGGTCGTCGACCGACGTGAGCATCCGGAGCGCCGTCGGCGGCATGAACGAGTGGGTCACGCCGTGGCGTTCCAGCAGGTCGAACACGTCCTCGGGGTCGAAGCCGTCCCGCGGCCAGCCGACGATCGAGCAGCCGTGGTGCCAGGCCGCAAAGAGGGTCCCGCCCAGGGCCGCGCCCCACGCCCAGTCGGCCGGCGTCCAGAGGGTCGCCTCGCCCGGGACGAGTCCCTGATCGAAGTAGTTGTACGCCGCCGCGGCCCGGCCGAGCCAGAGCGCGTGGCTGTGGAGGACGCCCTTGGGCGGCCCGGTCGAGCCGCTGGTGTACATGATCGCCGTCGGCGTCTCCGGCGTGGCGTCGTGGACGTCGATCCCCGGTTCGTGCGACGCGAGAAGGTCGTCGAAGGCGTGGGTGCCGGCGTCATCAGCGCCGTCGACCGCCTCGCCGTCGCCGAGTTCGATCACGTGCTCCAGGTCCGGGCAGTCGCCCCGGATCTCGTCGATCGTCTCGCGAACGCTCGGATCGACGACGAGCGCGTTCGCCCCGCTGTCCTCGAGGCGGTACTGGAGCGCGTCGCGGCCGAACAGCACCGTCAACGGAACCGATATCGCGCCGAGCTTCCAGTTCGCGAGGTGGGTGATCGGATTTTCCGGTTTCTGCGGGACGACGACGCCGACCCGATCGCCCGCCTCGACGCCCAGGTCCGAAAGCGCGGCCGCGATGCGGTCCGATCGATCGTCGAGGTCGTCGAAGGTGTAGGTCTCGACGTCGCCGCGCTCGGGTCGTTCGTACCGCAGGGCGACGCGACTCGTGTCCTCGTGTTTCCGGAGAAAATCGACGGCGGGGTTGAACGCCTCCGGAAGGTCCCACGCGAAGTCAGCGCGGGCCCGATCGTACTCCTCGAAGGTCGGCATGACAGTCCAGCTCATGGCCGGGCGTTCCGCGGCCAGCGCATAGCGTTTTTCGACACGGAGCCGACACCACAATCGATTTCCGGTCGTGTCAGGAATGCTGTGTTCGAGACCGACTACCGATGGACGAGAACGCGAAAACGGCCGTCCGCGACGCCTACGACGCACTCGCGGACACCTACGCTGCGGAACGATCGATCGCCGGCGACGAACTGGATATCCTCGACGCGTTCGCCGACTCGTTGCCTGCCGGGCCCCGGGTGCTCGACGCGGGCTGCGGGCAGGGGACGCCGGTCCTGCGCCGGCTGGACGACGCGGCGACCGCGACCGGGCTGGATTTCTCGCGTGAGCAACTGGACCTGGCCGCCGGAACCGTTCCCGGTGCCCCGCTGGTCCAGGGAGATATGACGAGGCTGCCGTTCCGGGACGACGCGTTCGACGCCGTGACGGCGATCCACTCGCTGATCCACGTGCCGCTCGCGGCCCACGGGACGGTCGCCGACGAATTCGCGCGGGTGCTGGCACCCGGCGGCCGACTGCTGTGCTCCGAAGGGGCCGTCGAGTGGACGGGAGCGAACCCCGACTGGCTCGACAGCGGCGTCGAAATGCGGTGGGAGATCGCCGGTGCGGAGGCCACCCGATCGCACCTCGAAGAGGCGGGGTTCGAGATCCTCGAGCGGTGGGACGTCCCCGATACCGTAGCCGACGAGGAGGGCGCGACGAAGCCGTTCTTCGCCGCTCGACTCGATCGGTAGCGGAGGACGGATGGTGGCCGGTCGGTGACGGACCCGGAACAGTGGTTGATCGCGGACGGGCCCCGAACGTGGAGCCGATCGATCCGGTTCCCACACCGGATCGGTGGCCCGCCCTGACAGTACTGTTATGGGGGCCCGGTGCTACCGTGGGGACATGTCACGAGACGTGCTCGCCCGGGACGTCCTCGATCGATCGCCGGACGATCGAGTACAGGTGCTCGACACGGACGGCACCGTCGTCGAACCGGCGCTGGAACCGGACCTCGAACCGGCGACGCTGCGGTCGATGTACCGCGATATGCGGTTCTCTCGGCGCTTCGACGAGCGGATGATCAGCCTCCAGCGGCAGGGTCGGATGGGAACCTACTCGTCGCTGGCCGGCCAGGAGGGCTCCCAGATCGGATCGACGTACGCGCTGGCCGACGACGACGTGCTCTCCTACCAGTACCGCGAACACGGCGCGCTCGTCGCCCGCGACCTCCCGTGGGAGTACCTGCTGTACTGGATGGGCCACGAGGACGGGAACGCGGCGCTCACCGACGTCAACGTCTTTCCGCTGAACATCTCGATCGGCGGCCACCTGCCCCACGCCGTCGGCTGGTCGTGGGCGGCGAAACTGAACGACGACGAGCGCGTCACCGTCGTCCACTTCGGCGACGGGTCGACCTCCGAGGGCGACTTCCACGAGGCGATGAACTTCGCCGGGGTCTACGACACGCCGACGATCTTTTTCTGCAACAACAACCAGTGGGCCATCTCCGTCCCGCGGGAGCACCAGACCGCGAGCGCGACGATCGCCCAGAAGGCCCGCGCCTACGGCTTCGATGGCGTCCAGGTCGACGGGATGGACCCGCTCGCGACCTACGTCGTCACCGAAGCGGCCCGCGAGAAGGCACTCAGCGACGACGATGATCAACCCCGACCGATACTCGTCGAGGCGATCCAGTACCGCTACGGCGCGCACACGACCGCGGACGATCCGGACGTCTACCGCGACGAGGCCGAGGTCGAACGCTGGCGACGACGCGATCCGATCGACCGGTTCGAGGCCTACCTCCGGGACCGCGGCGTGCTCGGCGACGCCCTGATCGGGGAGATCGAGGCGGAGATCGAGGACACGCTTGCGACGATCGTCGATCGCACCGAAGACGTCGAGGCGGATCCGCGCGAGATGTTCGAGTACACCTACGAGGACCCCACGCCGCACCTCGAAGCGCAACGCGAGTACCTCGAGGATCTCCGGAACAGTCACGGCGACGACGAATTACTCGATTTCGAATAGAAGCTCCCACGCCCGCTTAAAACGGCGAATCGGACATGGAAAAGACTACGATAGCGTCGTCCTGACACGGCGGCATGCAACTCGAGCAGCCGTCCCAGGAGACGACCTGGTCCGGCACGGTTCCGACGGCGGTCGACGCGCGCGTCCTCGGCCTCGTGGTCGTGACCGCGGCGCTCGCGGCGTCGCTGAACGTCCCCTACGGCGGCCTCCTGCTGGCCGGCGTCGCGTTCGTCGTCCTCGCGATCGGCGGCGGCGTCGTCCACCTGCTGGGCGAGCGACGACTCCGGCGGATCACCGACGGCCTCGTCGATCGGTGGCTCGACGCCGGCGCGCAGATCACCGACGTCACCCGCTCTTCGAGCGGGATGCGAACCGAGTGGACCGTCTACACCCCGGAGGGCGAGATCACGATCGGCGGCGTCGCGCTGGTTCCCGTCTCGCGACTCGCCGTGGAGTGGCAGGGGGTCGGCGACGCGATGGATGCCGGCGAGGCCGAAGCGGATCTCGATCGACTCGCCGAGAGCCTCTACGCGGAGATTTTCGAGATCGGCGACGCGCCACAGCAGTCCTGAGTCGGTCCGGTCCGAGTCCCGAGTCGGTCCGGATCGATTTTTCGGGAGCGACGATCGGCGAGCGAGTGGCAGGTCCCCGGACGATCGTGTCGAGTGATACCTTCCAACACAGCTTTGCCGATCGATCGCCATCACGTCCGACATGAGCACCGGCACGCCGAACGCGACGCCGAACCATCGTACGCTCGGGGACGACGTATTCGAGGAGCGGGTCGCGGACCTCTGGGAGCGATACGCGGACTGCGACCTGTGTGCCTACGACTGTGGCGTCGATCGAACCGCGGGGGACGTCGGCACCTGCCAGGTCGACGACACCGCGTACGTCTCCACGTACTTCCCACACTTCGGCGAGGAAGACTGCCTGAAGGGCCACAACGGAAGCGGGACCATCTTCCTCGCCAACTGCAACATGAAGTGCGTCTTCTGCCAGAATTTCGAGACCAGCCACGAGGCCGAGGGGGAGCCGGCGACGCCCGCGGAGATCGCCGAGATGGCCCTCGAACTCGAGTCGAAGGGCTGTCACAACGTCAACTTCGTCTCGCCGACCCACCACTCGCCGCACCTCGTCGAGGCCGTGAAGATCGCGTCGGATCGGGGCCTCGACCTCCCGATCGTCTGGAACTGCGGCGGCTACGAGCGAGCCGAGATCCTGCGGACGTTAGACGGCGTCGTCGATATCTACATGCCAGACGTGAAGTGGGGCGACGACGCGGCCGCAGCCAAGTACTCCAAGGCTCCGAAGTACTGGTCGAACGTCGCCGACTCGCTCCGGGAGATGCACCGACAGGTCGGCGACCTGGAACTCGACGACACCGGCCTCGCGACCGGCGGCCTCCTCGTGCGCCACCTCGTGATGCCGAACCACGTCGAGAGCGCGAAGCGGGTGCTCGAGTTCGTCGCCGAGGAGATCTCCGAGGAAACGTTCGTCAACGTCATGGCGCAGTACCGGCCCCACTACAGGGCGAAAGACGAGGACTTCTACGCGGAGATCGGTCGGCCGATCACCCACGAGGAGTACGACGCGGTGGTCGAACACGCCCGGGAAGCCGGGCTCGAACGGCTCACGCTCGATCGATCGATGCTCGCCGATCGGGGCGGTTCGTTCGGGTTGTTCTGACCGGGGTTCGCATTCCGCTGAAGGCCGCGAGGCCCGACTACGAAAAGAGGTCCTCGTGGCGCTGGGCCAGGTTCGTGTACTCCCCCGAGGAGAACTCCTCGAAGACGGCGTCGGGATCGATCCCAGTGTCCGCGAGGGGAGTCACCTCGGCGGGGACGCCTCGCACGAACGACGCCGGCGGGATGTCGTAGTCGTCGGGGATCACCGTCCCCGCGGCGACGATACTCCGCTCGCCGATCGTGGCGTCGGTGTTGACCGTCGTGTTGAACCCGACCAGCGCGCGCTCCTCTACGGTGGCCTCGTTGAGAACGGCCCCGTGACCTACCATCACCTCCGGTTCGAGCGTCGACGCGTGAATCGTCGCGTTGTCGCCGACGTGTGCCTGTCGACCGACGCGAACCGGACCGATGTCGCCTCGCAACACGACGCCCGGCCAGACGCTCGCGTCCGCCGCAACCTCGACGTCGCCGACCAGCACCGCGTCGCGGCTCACGTGCGCCGCGTCGTTGATGGTGGGGCTGGCACCCTCGAACTCGTAGGTTCGGCTGTCGACCATACCGGATTCGACCACGAGGGCGCTCATAAGCGTTCGTTGGCGAACTCCTGACCGTCACAGCGCCCGGAATTCGATCGTGCAACACCGGACCCTCGGCGCGGCGATTTTCACGACCTGATCGGCCTCGTCCCTACGATTCGATCTTCTCGACGATCTCGCGCGCCTGTTCCTCCGCCTCGTCCTCGCCGACGGTCTTGCTGATGAGGACGCTCGTCACCTCCCAGTCGTCCTCGCCTTCGACCTTGCCGGTCCGGACTTCGCTCCCTTCGGAGACCGATTCAGCCGGGTTCTCGGCCCAGTCGGGGGTTCGGATCTCGTCGTACCGATCGGGATCGCGAAACCGGACGTGGATGTAGTCGTCTTCGGTCTCGATTTTGTCGACGTCGGGCGTGGTGGCCATGTCCAGACTACCAGTGCGGTACTCCTAACGAGAGACCCTGAATCTGCACGCACTGAATCGGGCCGCGATCGGTCGAACGCGCACGTGTCAGCAGGGGGTGTTTCCGTCTCGGCCGCGAATCGATGAGCAGCATGCTCGTCCTCGGCGACGCCCACGCGTCCGATCCCGATCGGTGCGAGGCGCTGCTCGCGTACTACCGCAGGCTCGACCCCGACTGCGCCCTGCAGGTCGGCGACCTCGAGTACTACCGGCTCCCGGCACCGACGTGGTTCGTCGCGGGCAACAACGAGGACTTCGACGTGATCGACACGCTCCGGGCGGGCGACGAGCCCGACGGAACGCGAAACGCCCACCTCCTCGCGAGTACGGCGGCCACGATCGACGGGCTCCGCGTGGCCGGCCTCTCGGGCAACTACGCCCCGACGAAGTACGACGAGCCGCGGGCCGCCCTCTCGGGCGATCGGCGGCGACACTTCACTCACGAGGACGTCGATCGCGCGGCCTCGCTGTCCGACGTCGACGTCCTCCTCACCCACGAGGCACCGACCGGCCTGCTCTGGTACGGCTACGACCCCGGTTGCGAACACGTGAGCGACCTGCTCGAAACCCTCTCGCCGGAGCTCTGCCTGGTCGGCCACCACCACCAGCACCGCGAGGCGACGATCGCGGGGGTCCGCGTCGTGAGCCTCGCGCCGGCCTGGGAGGGCTACTACACGCTCGATCCGGAGCCGCTCGTCCTGACGGCCCACGATCGGGACGCGATCGTGTGACGTCGCGAACGTCGGTGGAGTCCGTCGCTCGGGGCCGGTCAATCGGGTTGGTCTTCGCTGGTGACGTACCCCGGCGACGGCGGCAGTTCGACGACCGTCGTCTCGGCGCGGTCGTGGGGGATCGTCGCCTCCATCTCGATTTTCACCGCGCGATCCCCGCCGACCACGTCGCTCACGCCGACCATCACCGTCGTCGGCAACTCCGGCGGGTCGAAGTGGGACCGACAGGCAGCCCCGATTTCGGTTTCGGCCTCGGGAAGCAGGTCCTCGCGGACGTAGTGACGGATCATCGTGACGTCCGCGAGCCGCCCGTCACAGTACTCGCGGAGGAACCGATCGGCGAAGGACAGGACCCTGTCGGCTTGCTCCCGCGGGGTGTCACCCGGGCCGACGACGCCGTCCAGTTGCACCCGATCGTGATCCCCGTGTCGCGTCCTGACGGCTGTCGCTGCGACCGCGTCGTCTCCCCGGTCCTCTCGCCTGAACACTGTCTTCTCCATGACAGTAACAGTACTCGTCGCCCACAAATGCGTTCGCGTCGACGAACGTGGCTCGCGGAGCGATCTACCCGCCGAGGTGCGTCGTGAATCGGTCCGCGGCGTGGTCGGCGACCGATCGCGCTCGCCGCCGACGATCAGCAACGTCGGGACCACCACGTCGCCGTGGCGACGAGCCGATCGGACCTGCCCGGACCCCGCTCACTGCTGGGGAACCCGGCGTTGCACGAACTTCCGGACCCGCGAGGTGTACGTCTCCGGACGGTGGAGATTGCAGATGTGGCCGACGCCCGCGAGGACCTCGATGCGACCGTCCCGTGCGGCCGCCGCGTGGTCGCGCTCGCCGCGGCGCATGAGTCGGTCGTGTTCGCCGTTCAGGATCAGCGTCGAGCCGGGATACGTCGAGAGCGCCTCCCGAAAGTCCCGTCCGGCGACGTGCGGCCCCGCGTCACCGAACTGCTTCGGGTAGAAGCCGGATTCGATGATCGCCTCCTCGACGTCCGGCTGGAGATCGCGGTTGCGAACCCATCGCGTCGCGAGGCGTTCGACCGCGCGTTTGCCGACGTCGGGTTTCGTGAGCAGCCTGGCGACTCCGCCGGTCGCCCGGGTCAGCAGTTCCATCCCGCGAACCGGGTTCGCGCTACTGCCGGACAGCACCAGTGCGTCCACGTCGTCAGGGTTCCGGTGGGCGTACTCCGTCGCCACGTACCCGCCGAGCGAGAGTCCGACGAGGACGGCACTCCCCTCGGTCTCCGCGTCGATCACCCGTCGGAGCCGTTCGATCGCGGGCTCCATCCCGAACGACTCGTCGCCATAAACGCCGTGGCCCGGTAGATCGGGCGCAACGACGTGATAGCTGTCGGCGAGCGCGCGTTGCTGTGGGAGCCACATCGTTCGCGTGAACATCGCGCCGTGAACGAACACGATCGACTGTGCATCCGTGGGCCCGGCGACGTCGACGCCGCTCGGACCGCCGTTTCCGCCGAGTAGTGCCATGGCTCCCCCACGTATCACCGCGAGCGGTTTAGTGGTCCGGCCGGCGAGTTCTACCCGATGGCAGTGGATGGATTCCGCTGTGGCGGACGAGCGATCGGGCCCGGGAGCAGAACGTCCGATCGCAGGTCGAAGAGCGCTGTTCGCACCCGAATTCTGTGTCCTGGTGTCACATCGGTACTGACTGAACTCGGAGGTGATAAATCGTATACCGAGATATCAAATCAGGGTCGTCGGGACAGTACCGTCTCCCGGGAGCGATCGACACCGGCGTTGCGGAGAGACGGCTAAACTGATGTTCGTTCGGGTAGGTGTGCTAGTGATGCCTGGCGAGAACGGCGCGTGGACCGACGACGGCCGACGACCCGCGCTGGGACCGGAAGTCGGGACCCCGCTCGCGGAAGCGATCGTCGACGACTTGCCGGAGGGGCGCGCACTCGACCTCGCGACCGGTGAGGGCCACGTTGCGAGCCTGCTCGCCGACCGTGGCTGGGACGTCCACGCCGTCGACGTTTCGCGGGCCATGCTCGACCGGGCCCGCGAGCGCCGGGCCGACCGATCGGAATCCGACGGCCGGCCGGGATCGATCGACTGGATCCTCGCCGACGTCGACAGCTACTGTTTTCCCGAATCGGTCTACGACGTCGTGACGATCCGGTTCTTCGACGCCCGCGATCGGCTGGGCGCCGTCAAGACTGCCCTCGCGCCCGGCGGTGCGCTGGTCTACGAACACCACCTGCAGTCGAACGCGGCGGGCAGGTCCGGCAACCAGTACCGGTTCGAACCGAACGAATTGCTCGACGCCTGCGCGGACCTGTCCGTCCGGTACTACGCCGAGGATCCCGATCGATCGCTGGTCCGACTGGTCGCGTACGCGGATCGAGAGTCGTGAATCGGGACCGCCTCACCGATCGGTGGGCCGAAACGCCCTGAACGTGACCCGATCGAGATCGATCGAACGGGTTTCGACGAACCCCGAGCCGGAGAGGACGTGATCCCAGCGGCGTTTGTACAGGGCGAGCCCGTCGACGGTCGTCTCGTGAATTTCGTCGGCTGGACGGGTCCGATCGTCGTCGGGGTCGGCCGGTTCGATCTCGGCAGTGACGAGCAACTCGGCAGTCACCCGCTCCAGGTCGTCTACCAGCCAGTCACAGGACGGATGCAGGTGCTGGAGCGTCTCGACCGAGTAGACGACGTCGAACTGGTCGTCGTCGAACGAGGGAACGACGGACTCGATCGATCCGTGGTGAAAGGTTCCCGTCGCCGCGAGGTCGGGATAGGTCCGTTCCATCACGTCGAACGCGTCGTCGTTGACGTCGATCCCCGCGAGATTCGCGTACCCGTGGTCGGCGAGGTGTGCGAGGTGCCGGCCCGAGCTACAGCCGAGTTCCAGCACGGCGGCGGTTCGATCGACGCGATCGTCGAGCAGGGCCCGGAGCCGTTCGCTTCGCTCGTCGGGCCCGTAGTACGCGTAGTACGCTGGCGAGTAGGCCCGCGAGCGATCCGCCCATCGGCGTCGAACGTCGTCTGCATCCTGCGTCATGTAGTGGTGAGTGCTGCTGGGTCGTCATCGACGCGCTCCTGGTCGAGGATGGCAGCCGGGCCGCTCAGCTACCGGATCGTCGGAATCCCCGGTCCGTTCTCCGCTGCGGGGATCGATGCGGGTACTCGTTTCGATCGCCGACCGCCAGTCCGCCGCGCTGGTCGTCGCATCGTCCGGGCGATCCCGCTTTCGACCGAACGGCCGGCGGGCCGCCGTCGAATCGCCGCTAGAGGCGCTCGAGGTTGGTCGCCCGTGGCCCCTTGTCCGCCTGTTCGATCTCGAACTCGACTTCCTGCCCTTCTTCGAGGTCGGGGCCGCCGACGTCTTCCATGTGGAAGAAGACGTCGTCGTCGATCTCGTCCGTTTCGATGAAGCCGTAGCCGCCTGTGTCGTTGAAAAACGCGACCGTACCGGTTGGCATTACAGGTTCCTCCACCTCGTGGGAACAGTCCCGTACTCATATACCTGCATGTGGCACGTGCTACGGGTATATAACAGGGCGAGCATTCGATGGGTCCCGATCGCCGGCCACGGAGGCGAACGAAAACGCAGACACATCGCTCACGAGCGAGGTGTCGAGACACGTCGCGAACGGGGTATCCCGCACGTGAGTCCGATCGTCACCCGCCCCACTCGCCGGCGAGGTCGCCGGCGAGATTGCCCCGCCACTGGTCGAAACTGGTTTCGCAGGTCGCGTTCTCGTCGATGTGGTCGATGAATCCAACGCCGGGGCTAGACAGTTCGTCGCCACAGAACGGGCAGGTACCGGGATCGGACCAGTTCGTCGTGTTCACGGACATCGTGTGTGGAAGGACCCGGAACAGAAATATAAATCTAATCGGTAAATATATAATATACCTATTATGCGATAATGTGCCATAATCATTTGGTCAGTTTTGGCTGGCCGTGCCGGAGCGACTCGGGCATTCAGAGCCGAGCGGTACAGTCGATCGGGACGTATCCGCCTCGGATTTCGAGCACCGCCCCCTTACGGACCGCAGTTTCTTGCCAGTTCGGAGAGACCATCGAACATGACCACGGCACAGTTCGATAGCTTCGATCACGAATCGCACATGCGCCGGGCGATCGAACTCGCTCGATCGGCCGTCGACCGGGGCGATCGGCCGTTCGGCTCCGTCCTCGTTCGCGACGACGAAATCGTCATGGAGGCCTCGAACCGCGTCCTGACCGAGGACGACGTTCGCCGACACCCGGAACTCCACCTCGCCTACCGCGCCCGTCGGAAACTCGATCCCACAGCGCGGACGGAGACTGCGATGTACACCAGCACCGAGCCGTGTCCGATGTGTGCCGGCGGCCTCCGGTACGCCGGACTCGGGCGCGTCGTCTACAGCGTCGGGGGCGACGAGATCGAGGCGTTCACCGGTCGGGAGACGCCGGTCCGATCGGCCGCCGTCCTCGAGGGCGTCACCGAGGTCGTCGGGCCCGTGCTGAACGAGGCGGGACGGCGACTCCACGAGGAGTTCGACTGGTAATCGATCGCGGCGCGACGTCCGCGACGCCTCACCGGTTCTCCGCGAGAGCCACGCCGAGAACGCCGCCGAGAACGCTCAAGCCGACCGTGAGCGCCGCAACGAACAGTAACGCGAAGATAGCAATCACGCCGAACCCGGCCGGTCCAACGCCGAGAAGCATGAAGAACACGACG